>JAFYXN010000003.1 GCA_017546145.1 Clostridia bacterium | reverse complement strand
TAAATACGGCGATTATAAGGTTGATAAGCGTAAAAAAAGACCTCATTGGACGAATCCAACAAGGTCGATTTTTTTATTCAATTTTGCCTTTTGCGTGATAAGTGGCTTTGCCCCAAATCACTAACGATTATTATTTCATGTCTTTTATTGCTGCCTGAGCCGCTGCAAGTCTTGCAATCGGAACACGGAAAGGTGAACATGACACATAGTCAAGACCAATCTTGTGGCAGAATTCAACAGATACGGGGTCGCCACCATGCTCACCGCAGATACCGCAGTGAATTTCGGGTCTAACCTTTGTACCCTTTTCAACAGCCATTTCCATAAGCTGACCAACACCTGTCTGGTCAAGCTTTGCAAACGGATCGTTTTCAAAGATCTTTGCATCATAGTAAGCATCAAGGAACTTACCGGCATCGTCACGTGAGAAGCCGTATGTCATCTGAGTAAGGTCGTTTGTACCAAAGCAGAAGAATTCAGCCTCTGTTGCGATAGCGTCAGCTGTAAGACAAGCTCTGGGGATTTCCATCATTGTACCAACTTCGTACTTGAGGTCAGCACCTGCTGCTGCGATTTCAGCATCAGCGGTTTCAACAACGAAATTCTTAACGAACTTGAATTCCTTGAGATCGCCGGGAAGCGGAATCATAATTTCAGGTTTAACATCCCAGTCAGGATGAGCCTTCTTAACATTGATTGCCGCACGGATAACAGCCTTTGTCTGCATCTTTGCGATTTCAGGATATGTTACTGCAAGACGGCAGCCACGGTGTCCCATCATGGGGTTAAATTCGTGAAGTGATGCAATGATTGCTTTGATGTCAGCAACAGTTTTGCCCTGAGCGTCAGCAAGTGCCTTAATGTCAGCTTCCTCTGTGGGAACAAATTCATGGAGAGGCGGGTCAAGGAATCTGATTGTTACGGGGTTGCCTTCAAGAGCTTCGTAAAGCTTTTCAAAGTCGCCCTGCTGATAAGGAAGAATCTTTTCAAGAGCCGCTTCTCTTTCTTCTACTGTGTCAGCACAAATCATTTCGCGGAAAGCTGCAATTCTTTCTGCTTCAAAGAACATGTGTTCTGTACGGCAAAGACCGATACCTTCAGCACCAAGTTCCTTAGCTTTCTTAGCGTCTGCAGGAGTATCTGCGTTTGTTCTAACTTTAAGAGTTCTGAACTCGTCAGCCCACTGCATAATTCTGCCGAACTCGCCTGCAATTTCAGCGTCAACTGTGGGGATAATACCATCATAGATATTACCTGTTGAACCATCAATTGAGATTTCACTGCCTTCTGTAAATGTTTTGCCGGCAAGAGTGAACTTCTTGTTTTCTTCATCCATATTGATGTCGCCGCAACCTGATACGCAGCAAGTACCCATACCACGAGCAACAACGGCTGCGTGAGATGTCATACCACCACGAACTGTCAGGATACCCTGTGAAGCCTTCATACCTGTAATATCTTCGGGTGATGTTTCAAGACGAACAAGGATAACCTTTTCGCCTCTTGCGTTCCAAGCTTCAGCGTCTTCAGCTGTGAAAACAACCTTACCGCAAGCAGCACCGGGAGATGCACCAAGACCTCTGCCCATAGGTGTTGCAGCTTTAAGAGCCTTTGCGTCAAACTGAGGATGGAGAAGTGTGTCAAGGTTTCTGGGGTCGATCATAGCAACAGCCTGCTTCTTATCAATCATACCCTCGTCAACGAGGTCGCAAGCAATCTTAAGAGCAGCCTTTGCTGTTCTCTTACCGTTTCTTGTCTGAAGCATATAAAGCTTCTCGTTTTCAACGGTGAACTCCATATCCTGCATATCTCTGTAGTGGTCTTCAAGGATTGCACAAACCTTGTTAAACTCAGCAAATGCAGCAGGGAACTTCTCAGCCATTTCAGCGATTGGCATAGGTGTACGAACACCTGCAACAACGTCTTCGCCCTGTGCGTTTACAAGGAACTCACCCATAAGTCCGGGCTCGCCGGTAGCTGGGTCACGTGTAAATGCAACACCTGTACCGCAGTTGTCACCCATGTTACCAAATGCCATCATCTGTACGTTAACAGCTGTACCCCATGAATAAGGAATATCGTTGTCACGACGGTAAACGTTTGCTCTGGGGTTGTCCCATGAACGGAATACGGCTTCAACAGCACCCATAAGCTGTTCCTTCGGGTCTGTGGGGAAGTCCTTACCAATCTTGTTCTTGTATTCAGCCTTGAACTGACCTGCAAGAACCTTAAGGTCTTCAGCTGTAAGCTCGATATCCTGAGTTACACCCTTAGCTTCCTTCATTTCGTCGATAAGCTGTTCAAAGTACTTCTTACCAACTTCCATAACTACGTCAGAATACATCTGAATAAATCTTCTGTAGCAGTCCCAAGCCCAACGGGGGTTGCCGGATTTAGCTGACATAGCTTCAACAACGTCTTCGTTAAGACCAAGGTTGAGGATTGTATCCATCATACCGGGCATTGATGCTCTTGCACCAGAGCGAACTGAAACGAGAAGAGGATTCTCCTTGTCACCAAACTTTTTGCCGCAGATAGCTTCCATCTTGGTGATGTTTTCCATGATTTCTGCCTGAATATCAGCATTAATCTTTCTGCCGTCCTCATAGTACTGAGTACAAGCCTCTGTTGAAACCGTGAAACCCTGGGGAACAGGGAGACCGATTTTTGTCATTTCAGCAAGGTTTGCGCCTTTGCCGCCGAGAAGCTCTCTCATTGAAGCGTCGCCTTCGCTGAAGAGGTAAACGAATTTTTTGTTTGCCATTTCAAAAATTCCTCCTTAAGTAGTATATATTTATTAATTATTTATCTGTTTTGGTTTTGCTCGAGCGAAGTTCCCGAAAGAATTTTTTTAAGATTTCAGAACATTCGTCAAGCAGTATGCCGCCTTCACAGTTGGTGTGGCAGAAAAGCTCGTCCGCCGCCGAAGCGTTCATTGCCGATAATACGGCTCCGCCTTTTGGGTCGGGAGCTCCAAAGTAAAGATTTTTTATGCGTGACTGACTGATTGCGCCGCTGCACATAATACATGGCTCTAAGGTTACATACAAATCGCACTGATGAAGCCGCCAGCCGCCAAGTGCTTTGCACGCGGCGTCTATTGCCAGAAGCTCTGCATGGTATAAGACGTTTTTGCCTGTCTCGCGCAGATTGTGAGCGGAGGCAATAATCTCACTGTCTTTGACTATAACGGCGCCAATGGGCGTTTCGCCCAGCTTATAGGCTTTTTCTGCCTCCTGAAGGGCAGCTGTCATAAAAATTTCTTTATAGTTCATAGTATAATCCGATAAACGCACAAAAGGGCACAAAAATCTACGATCACTTTCCGTTTTGTAAAAAACAGAAGATCGAAGAAGATTGCCCGTGCAGATTTTTTAAATTAAGAAATTACTGGATGTAGGGTTTGAGGTCTTCAAGAACCTTATCGCAGTCGTCGTTGTGGATTTCAACGGTAATGGGTTTGCTGAGATCCAAGCTGAAGATGCCCATGATAGACTTTGCGTCGACAACGTATCTGCCTGATGCGAGGTCAATATCACAATCATATTTGCTTACGATGTTTACAAAATTCTTTACATCGTTAATTGAGCTGAGCAATACTGTACATGTTTTCAATAAAAACACCTCCAAGATAAAAATTTGTACACAGTGAAATATAGGTAAAATTAGAAAAAGTTTCGCTGTGCCATACCTATTATATATTTTTTTCTTGCAATAGTCAATAAAAAAGTGTATAATTTTATCACAAAAATTTTGTTAAATAATGAAGCGGAATTGGATGTTTTGAAAAATGAAGGTAAAATTTATTACATTAGGGTGCAAAACCAATTTTTATGAAAGTCAGGCTCTTGGCGAAATGTTCAAGGCAAATGGATATACAGTTGTGGAAAAAGGCATGGCAGATGTGTATATTGTAAACACCTGTGCGGTTACAAGCATGGGTGCGCAAAAGTCCAGACAGCAGATACACCGCATAAAAAAGCAAAATCCTGACGCTATTGTGGCTGTTATGGGTTGCTATGCACAAACCGAGCCGGAAAAACTGCAAAATTCACCGGACGTGGATGTTCTTGTAGGTACTGCAAACAGAAGCAAAATTGTCGAGCTTGTAAATAATGCAACAAAGGGCAGACAAACGGTGCTTCATACCGACATAATGAAAGAGCGCTCGTATGAAGAACTGTGTGTTACGTCTGACCAGAGCCGTATTCGTGCAACGGTCAAGATAGAAGACGGCTGCAGCAACTTCTGTGCATACTGTATTATTCCGTATGCACGCGGACCTGTCCGCTCCAGAGCTATTGAAAAAATTATTGAGGAGGTTACTCTTCTTGCAAGCAACAACTATGCAGAAATAGTTCTTACGGGAATCCATATAGGCTCGTATGGAAGGGATTTAAAGAATGGAATAGGTCTTATTGACGTTATTGAGCAGGTGTGTACTGTGCCCGGCATCATGCGTGTCAGACTTGGCTCAATTGAGCCTGTGGTTATTACCGAGGACTTTGTCAAGCGTGCCCAAAAACTTAAAAACCTTTGTCCGCAATTCCATTTGTCGCTGCAAAGCGGCTGCAATGAAACCCTTGCAAGGATGAAAAGACGTTACACAACAGAGGAATATATGAAGGCGGTAAAGCTTTTGCGTGAGAATTTAGAGGATGTTTCGGTAACCACAGATGTGATGGTTGGATTCCCCGGCGAAACAGACGAGGAATTTCAGAAATCTTATGATTTTTGCAAAGCGGTAGGCTTTATGCAGATGCATATATTCAAGTATTCGCCCCGAAAGGGAACGGTTGCCGCAACAATGCCCGACCAGGTTCCGGAGCAGGTAAAGGAAGACCGCAGTAAAAAACTGATTGAGCTTGGCGAAAAAATGAAACAGGAGTTTTACGAGTCATTCCGGGGCAGATGTGTAGAGGTTCTTGCAGAAACGCGGACAAAGGATGGAAGATTTCATGCCACACTTGCCAATTATATGGATGTCTATATCGAAAGTGACGAGGATATAAGCGGAAAAATAGTACAGTATACGGTTGAATAAGCTTAAAAGCCAATGCACTTTATATATGCCCAAATCATAAATATAACCAAACCCAATGACAAAAGACCCCCTGCGGGTCTTTTGTTTTTTAGCTCATTTACTGAAAAGCTTATGGCATAAACCGCACTCCATGCCGCGGCTATTCCAAAAATAATCCTGAACAAACTGCTCAAAGCAGACACCCCCTACTCAATATCAACGTCAAAATCGGCTGTTTCATAAAGCTGACTCCAATTCATATTCTCCCAGTCGTGTTGGGTAAGAAATCGTTGTTTGAAGCTGTCGCCGATTTTCATAATATCTGATTTTTTAACACGCGAAATATCAAAAAAGAATTCTGTAATTCTTGTTTCCAGAACGCTGTCTGCAAAAGCATAAAGCTCGTCAATTGAAGAAAAGCCTTCAGGAATACGGCTGCCAAGAAACTCAAGACCAAGGTTTTGCTTAACGTTAATCAGACACGGATTGCCTGCACAGTTGACATGATATGAAGCGGGGGCATCAACCAAAAGGCGAAAGCTGAAATGGTCCGAGTCACGGTAAGGACTTCTCAAGGTTATAATACAGCTTTGAATATCGCGGTTTAGGATATTATATAGCATTGCCGAGTCGCCGTTCATCGTGCCGCAAAGGATACCGCTCTTGAAAAGTGCCATGCCACGAAAGTCGGAGCGCGAGGAAGAAAGCTTTGCAGATTCGCTGCCAATCCAGAAACCATCAGGAGAGGCGTTTTTGCCTCGGTTATCTTCTTTGTCCGCAATTGAGGCAAGCGGAAGCGCCGACGAGCCGCCTGCTTTGCTGATTTCATCAACAAAATCAGAGAGTTTTTTTGTCGGGGCATACACATTGTTTGACCGAAGTGACATCAGCTCGTAATACTTTGCGGTGTTTGCCTCAAGCTCAGGGTTTACGCTCAGAATATATTCCTGCGCAGACTGTTTTGCTGCAGCAACGGCAGTGTGAGGTCGGATTTCACGTTCACGCAGTAAGAATTGCGAATGTCCCGAAAGCCCGTCAGAGTCCAGATTGTGTGAAAATACAATTAACTTCAGATGCGACATATTAATATTCTTTGATAAAAAATTGTTGGTCATATTTTTGGCAACGTAAAAATCGGGTGCGGTTATTACAATGTTGTTAACAGTGGGATTACCGCTGTCTTTAATCTCGGCTTTTTCAGAGGAGGATTCCTGCCCGCTGCTTTCCGATTCGCCGCCACCGCCTCCCGCAACCGCAAGAGGTGCAGAAAACTGAAAGGTATAGATATAGTCATTTCCTTCGCCTTTGTCTATACCAAGAGCGATTATATACGCCGTTTCGTCAATTTCACGTTCATCAAAGCAGCCGCACAAAATGTATGCAGAAAGGATGGTGACTAAAAGTGCAGAAAGTATTTTAAATTTTCTCATTGGTAAGCTTTTTCCTCACTTTCGTAAAAAGAATGGTCACAAGAGAAGCCGCAAGTACACCAAAACCTGTGCAGAATAAAAGGATATTAAGTGTTTGGGCAGAAATAAATTTCACCCCCGCCACACAGAAAAAGAATGCCAGAGCCAAAGGAAAGATAACCGGCTTTGTATCCGAAAGTCCAAAATCCGTTCTTAAAATATTGGTAAAGAAAAACAGGTTAAGCGACAAATACAACATTCCGCTTAGTGTTGCGGCAAAAAGAAGTATGGCATCAATGCGCTGAAAAAATCTTCCGTAGTGAATTTGCTTAAAAAGCAGATATACAGGGAACTGTCCTTCGGCTGAAATCGGATAGGGTATTCTTACAGTAAAGGCAAACATTACCGCAATAACAATCAAAAAGCTGAAGGCAGAGGCGGTCAGGAGTGTTCTTTTGTTTTCTTGCGGTGTGTTTTGTGAGGGTGCTATTAAAAAAAGCAGAGTTATATCGGTATACATAATTACTCCGGAAATACCTTTTCCAAAGACGTTCTCCGCACCACGCCCTAATATGGGAAACAGATTGGAAAGGTCGCCCTTCCACAGTGTGGATATTACAACGAATGTCAAAACTGAAACTGACAGCGGTATAAAAAGTCGATGCATACGCGAAAGTGCATTAAATCCCCCAAACGCGCCAAGCGTGGCTGCAACAAAGAAGAATATGGCACAAAACGCGAGTGGCGCAGTGGGGAAGGAAACAAGCTTGGTAAATTCCGAAAACTCGCCCAAAGCAATTATCGAGGATATTCCAAGATAAAATAATATGATAAGTGCTATCAGCTTCCGGCCGATTTTTCCGAAAACTGCGCCTGCTGTATCAAGAATGTTTTTGTGAGAAAGGCGGCAAAAGGTTGTGGAAATTATCCATATAATTAAAAAAGCTATGATTGCTGAATACAGTGCGGAAACAGCGGCGGCAGAGCCTGCTGTGCGTGGGAAAAGGGATGGGATTCGGGTAAAGATTCTGTAGGTCAGCAGGTTTGTAATAATGCAGGCGGTGTCAAGACTCTTAAAAGTAAGCGTAGGACTTTTTGTCATAAAATCAGGCATCTCCTTTCCATTTTCGGCTGATTCGGGGCTGCTTTAAAGAACGTTGCGGTGCAAGAGCCGAGGGCCTTTTTTCGCGCCGCCATATTGGTGATACAACAAACGGATTGTCTGAGCCTTCTGAGGATGACATATACGGAACGCCAAAAGAACGGCTTGATGCAAGGTATAAAGAAAGCAAAAATACGCCAAGGGCAATTCCGGTAAAGCCTGCTGTCGCACCTAAAAAAATAAAGGCAAACTGCATAACGGACAATGCCCGTGAAACCGAAACAGAGGGTGCTGCAAACGAGCCAAGGGCGGTGATGGAAACTATAATGATAAGAAGCGGACTGGCAATTCCGGCAGAAACCGCCGATTGTCCCAATATAAGACCTCCGACAATTCCCAAGGTAGAGCCTATTGGGTCAGGCACGCGTATGGAGGCTTCTTTTATCAGCTCAAATGACATAATCATTATCACAAGCTCAAGGACAATCGGAAAGGGCATTTTTTCACGCGTGGCTTCAATTGCAAAAAGCAAATCGGTAGGGATGCTCTCGTGATGATAGAGGGCGACGCTGATAAATATGCCGGGCAGAAACAGTGCCAAAAAACAGCCGATAAGTCTTACAGCGCGCATAAAGTTTGCTTCTGCAATGCGGACATAATTATCCTCGGCAGATTCTGCAAGGTCTGACGCTGTAGCAGGAAGTATAAGAACAAAAGGACTGCCCTGAACAATAATAATTACTTTGCCGTCGGCAAGCTGTGCCGCTGCACGGTCGGGACGTTCTGTTTTAAGAACTTGCGGAAGGGGAAAGAGCGTACTTTCTTCAATAAGCATTTCTACGTCTGCAGAAGAAAAAATATATTCGGTATCAAGATTGGTAAGACGGCGTTTTGCCTCGCGGACAAGAGCTATATTTGTTACGCCGTTTATATACATAAGTGCACACGGGGTTTTGCTTTTTGTTCCTATAGGTATGTTTTCGGCAATAAGGTTAGGGTCTTTAAGGATTTTTCGGATAAGAGCGATGTTGGTCATTACTGTTTCACAAAAAGCCTCCTGAGGCCCCGATAAAACGGCTTCAGATATGGGCTTTCCGACACTTCGTGCGCTCCACCCTTTGATGTCTGCGACAAAAGCACAAGTGCAGCCGTCAACAAATACGGCACAGTTGCCAAAGCCCACAAGCTCAATTATGGTCTGCATTTCACGTATTTTTGAGTTGGGTGCCTGAGAAAGCATACATTGGTAGATTATCTCTTCAAGGCTGCTGCCTTGGGGCATGGTGTCCGCGCCTTGCGTCATAAGGGGATTCAAAATGTCACGGTTTATATATTCCTTGTTTGCAAGACCGTCATAGAAAATCAAAAATGCGTCAACAAAACGGTCGGAAAGCTTGACCTTAAATTCGCGTATCACAAGGTCAAAGTTTTTGACCGCTTCAAAGGCGTCACGGATAAACTCTATATTTTCCGCAAGGTTTGGACTTATTCTGCCGGATTTATAGGTATAAGAGTTTTTGTCTTTGATGTTATTTTTAATATAGCTGTTTATCCCCGGATTATTTTCAAGCGACGCTGATGATTTGTCAAGCTGTTCCATGTCATTGTTTTTATGGCTTTGATATATAAAAAGCTTTCGTAAGTTCAAATGTGTTCACCTCGTTTAAAGTATTTCCGCAAAATGGAAAATTATCCATTCATAAAAAGTTAACAAAATGTATTGACTTTTTTAACGCTTGTGTTAAAATCAAGGTATACGGCGGTTTAAAGACCAATAGATATTAAAGAGAGCTGAAAATTCTGTTCTATACATCAAGTCGGAGAGTGAAAACCCTATGAAAAAAGTAATCACAAAAATAAAAGCTTTGCTAAGCGGCAGAAAATATGTTTTGCTTGCCGCAGCTATTTGTTTGCTGGCTGTTGTTTTGACAGGCTGCTTTTTTGTGTATGCTGCGTCATATCAGAGAATTTTTCCGAATGTTGAGGTTGAGGGCTTGAAAATCGGCGGCATGGAAAGGCTGGATGCATCAAAGGAAATACACTCGGCTTTTTCGGACAGAATTTCCGGCAGAAGCCTTGAAATGGAATGCTGCGGTAATAAAAAAACAATTACATTTGATGAGCTTAATGCAAAAATTGATGACAATAAAACGGCAGACAATGCGTTTGATATAGGACGCAGCGGTAATGGCTTGAACAAAGCAGTAACGCTGCTTTTGTCTGCGTTTAAAAAGACCGAGCTGCCGCTTGAGGTTTCGATTGATGAGAAAAAGCTGGAAGCTTTAATAGATGAGCTTGCTGAAGGCAACGAGGTTGAGCCTGAAAAGGCAGGTTATACTTTGAACGGAAATCAGCTGACGGTAAAAAAAGGTCATGGCGGAGAAAAGGTTGACCGCAAAAAAGCAATTGCTGAGGTAAAGGCTGCGGCGGCAGACGGAATAACGAAAAAGTTGATTTTTGAGGTAGAAAAGATACAAGCCGAAAAGGTTGATGTAAATAAGTTTTATGAGGAGCTGTCCGCGCAGGCTCGTAATGCGGAGTATAAGTTTGAGGACGGAGAGGTAACTGTAGTTGACGAAAAAGTGCAGGTTATTGTTGATAAACAAAAAATCGAACAGGCACTTGCGTCAGAAACAGAAGGGTATACCCTGACGGTTGAAACAAAACTGCCGGAAGTAACAGCGGCAGAACTTCGTGAAAAGCTTTTTTGTGATACTTTGGGTACATTTTCTTCAAGCTTTGCAACAAGTACGGCAGCGCGCGCAAGCAATGTAATTCTTACAGCACAGCGAATAAACGGATACATACTTATGCCGGGCGATGTTTTCTCGTATGACAAAACCATAGGAAGGCGTACAGCTGCAAACGGATACCGCGAGGCGGGAGTGTATGTGGGGAACAAGGTTGAAAGCGGCATCGGGGGAGGTATTTGCCAGACTTCATCAACGCTTTATTCTGCGGCACTATATGCAAATCTTGAAATAGTAAGCAGAACCTCGCATTCTCTTCCGGTGAGTTATGTTCCTGCAGGGCAGGACGCAACAATTGCTGAGGGTTACATAGATTTACAGCTTAGAAACAATACTGATTATCCGGTTAAAATTACAGCACAGGTAAACGGAAGAAGAGTGACCTGCTCTATTTTAGGGGTAAAGGTTCCCGGGCAGACGGTTGAGTTGACACATAGCACAGTTTCAACGTCAGAGCCAAAGCTTGAGCGGACGGTAAATGAGGCTATCCCCAAAGGATATAAGCATATTATAAATAAGGGCGCACCGGGTTATACCGTTGCATCAAGCCGTATAGTGAAAATGAATGGCGAGGTTGTTAAAACCGAAAAGCTTACCCGAAGCGTATACCGTGCAGCACCTATTGAGGAGGTGGTGAATCCTGCGGATAAGGATACACCATCGGCAAACCTGAAGGTATATACCCCCGGAATGGAGCTTGTAAAAGAGGAAGAGAAAAAGCCAATTGAGCCGACAGAGGAGCCTGCCAAACAGGAGCCTGAAAAGCAGGAAACAACTATCAATCAAAAGCCTGAAGAAAATATCCGGACAGATGTTCAGGATACAAATATACCGGCAAAGCCTGAAGATGTTGACATTTTGCAGGATGCACAGAAACAGGAAACTGCTGAATTTTAAAGTTACAGGACGGAAAGGCTTACTTTCCGTCCTGTTAATTTTTGCCTTAAATCACACAGGATACCCGGTGTAATTTACTATCCCCTGAAAGATTGCATCGGCAACAGCACGCTGCCATGCCGGACTGTTCAGGTTTAATGCCTCTGTTGCATTTGTAAGATAGCCAAGCTCTACAAGCACGGCAGGCATATTGGTTCGCCTGAGCACGGCAAAATTTGCTTGCATTACACCGCGGTTTATTGAGCCAAGCTCGTCTGAAACCGAGTCCACAATTGACTGAGCAAGCCTCTCAGAGGCTGTGCCAAGTCTGTAAACATACGCCTCTACACCCTGTGCTGCCGGTCTTTCTGAGCTGTTTGTGTGTATGCTTATAAAGTAGTCTGCACCCCAGCTGTTTGCCTGTGCGGCGCGATTGCGAAGGTCGGCGTTTTTATTTTCCAAAACACCATCGTCAGAGGTGGTGCGGTACAGCCGTACATCAAATCCCGCATCGCGAAGCAGACGTGCAAGCTCCAAAGACACATTCAGATTAACAAACTCCTCGGTGACGCCATTGCCTACTGCACCGGGGTCCGGCCCGCCGTGGCCGGGGTCAATAAATATTTTCATAAGGAAGGCTCCTTTCATAGTTTTTGTAAGGTTAAAAATTGATACTACTTATATAATATGAAAAAGGGAAAATTTGTGTTAAAATGTTTTAGAAAAATGTAATGTGGCTGTAATGGCTTTGTAACAATAGTATGTTATACTGTGTTTACAAAAGATGTAGAACTCTCTGCATTTGTCAGTTAAACATAAAGGGGTAGATTATTATGAGAAAGGTATGTATAGCGTTTTTGGTGCTGACGGTTTTATTGGTTGGACAGCTTGCTGTTTTTGCTTCGCCTGAGACTGTTGCAGCAGATATATCGGGCAATTCAAACGGTCTTGTTGTTGTTACCAAACCCAAAAACCAAAAAGACTCAACCTTTGATAATGCATATATAATATCAGGTTACGGAAAAGAAGGTACAACTGTTACACTTTACAGCTTCTCGGCAGATGACGGGGTATATAAAAAGATTTACAATGAAACACAGTATGTTGATTCGGACGGTGTTACCCAAAAGGCAAGCACTGCATCAGAAGTTAAGATTGGTGCATCGGGTCTTTTTATGAATACCATTCCGCTTGCACAGGGCGCAAATGATATTCTGGTGCGCGCAGAAAACGGCGACAAGGTTCAGTTGATGAAACTGTCGCTTACAAAATACAGCTACAATTTATTTGACATAATCAAATCTCTGACAAATTAAAATTGTCGATGCATGACAGACAGTGATTGCGGTTGTGTGAAAAAGCAAAATGCTTACATTAAGGACGACCCAAGCGGGGTGTCCTTTTTTGATTTATGACAATACCTGCAAAAAAGGAACTGACAGAAAGAAGGTCAAAACGTGAAAAAGCTGACCCGAAACGAAAGAGCAAAGCTTATCGAGCGGACAAAGACGGCGGTCATTGTTCTGCTTACTTTAAGTTGCCTTTTTTCGGGGTATTATGTTTTTGATATATACCGTGACCAGGGTGGTGTCGGCTCGTTTTGGTGGGGAACTAACAGTGCGGTATCTTTTGTTGAGAATGCTTCAGAAAGCGTATCTAATGGTGCTTTAAATACGTTGCTCCAGCTATCTGAGGCAGAGACGATAATGATAAACAGGGTGGAAAACCGAGATGCAATTTCTGCGGAAAACCAGGCTTTTTCAAAAGCTGCCGAACTGGCAGACGCGGTTATAAAGGAAACTCATCTTCAGCCTGACACTGCCTTTAGTGGCGAAGTCAGTGTAGCAGAGTGGCAGGGTGCAATGAAGGCAAACTCGATATATGTGCGTTTCGGCAAAGACAAGTCTTCAAGCTTTGAGGCGGGATTTTACAAAATAGCGGCAAGCAAGCTGGCTGAAAGTATCCCGAGGTATGAAGAACTTATTATACTTCCTGACAATGCGGCAAAGCTGCTTAATGTATATATTCGAAACAGAAAAGACGCAAAAACAGTTAAAGTAAGATTTGAAACACCTCTTGCAAAAACTGTTAATGAGTTTATAGATGAACATGGAAAAATTTCATCAAAAATGTATGCATTTGCCTATGAACTAAACCTCGACAAGCTGGATGCAGGGCAAGATGCGGCGTCTCTTGATTCAATGTTTGTGCTCCCCGTGGTGTCGGTGAGTGCTTACAATGTGGTCGCAGATGTTCCAAGGGCGTATAAGACAGGTCTTAATTTTACTAAAACAACAGACTTTACAACCGGATTGATAAATGTATTCGGATATAATCCAAACACAGTGCGCCAGTATGTAAACAGTGATGATGCGCTTATTTTTGTGGGCGAAACCGGCAGTCTGAGTGTTCATCCCGAAGGGTACATTGAATATAAGGCGCTTGGAACAAAAGATGGTGTTTCGCTTGCGGCGCAAACACAGACTGATGTTTATACAGTGACGACAGGACTTATAAATGTTTTAAACAAGGTGTACTCTCTCAGCGGTGTTATTCCCGAATATTGCGACAGCAAGCTTAAATTTGCCGAGATAACCCAGCTTTCAAATGCTGCCTCTGGGTTTAAAATAGGTTTTGATTATTTTGTGGATTCGCGAAAGGTTAAGTTTTCTGAGGAACCTGCGATTTTGGCTGTAATTAATGATGGAGTTCTTACCGAGCTTAAAATGCAGGTAAAAACGGTTAAAAAGACCGATAAAGTGACCGAAACAGCAGAAATTTTTGAAGCAATAGACAGCTATTGTAAAGAAAACCCAAAAGTGAAAAGGTTGACAGACGGAAAGCTGATTTATAAATTTGCCGGGAACGGAGCTGAAATGTCGGCAGAGTGGGAGATTCAGGGAGTAGAATAGTATTATGGATTTGCGGCGTTTAAAGACAATTTTTATATTTGTGTTGATTGCAATTAACATTATGTTCTTTGCGCTTATTAATAATGTCCGTAATTACGAAAAAGAAGAACGCAGAACAATGACCGAAAGCCTCACTGCGCTGCTTTCAAAGAATATGATTTATATTTCAAAAATGGTTCAGCTTCCCGAATCGCCCGATATATCAAGCTTTTATCTTGAAAAAATGTTTGGAAGCAACGAACAGCTTGTGTCCAAGTTTTTAGGAGAGAGATATACAGAAACCGAGCCTGATACGTATAGCGGCAACGATGGGAGGCTATATATAGATGGCGACGAGTTTAGATACTACAACACCAATCCGCAAACTCCGATAGAAGACTTTTCTGAGGAAAATATCGAAAAAATCTGCCGTGGTGAAATGGAGCGGATAGGGATTCTTTCGGATATGTATGTTTTTGGCGGCGTAAATTTTGTAGAGGACGGAATAAGGGCGATTTTTACCATGCAGCATCATAAGGATGTGTTTTTTGATGCTTATGTGTCCTTTGATGTATCCGAAAAGGGTATAGTCGGGGTGTCGGGGCGGAATCTGGTGTCGGGGCTTACTGCCGCTGACAACGGTGCAGAGTTTTTCAGCATAATAAGTGTCCTTCCTGACCTTGCAGATAACCCAAGGCTTGAAAAAAATGTTGCACATAACGTGGTAAGTATAAAACCGGGGTATTATATAGGCAAGACGGCAGAAAGCTACAGAAATATTCTTGCGATTCCTGTGTGGCAGATTGCAACCGATTCGGGGCAGATACTTTATTATGATGCAAGAAACGGGCAAAGCATTGATTAATAAAAAATAGGGGCTGTTTAAAAACTATGTTTTTAAACAGCCTTTCATTGGGGGATAGGTAAAATTGATTCAGAACACACAAACCGAGCCAAAGTCAAGACTTTGGGTTACCCGAAGGTGTACTACAAGGCGAGGTTTGTGCGTAGCAAAAAGACTATTAAAACAGAAAAGTCGTATTGTTATGCGATTTTTCTATATTGCTAATACACAAAGAATATTCTTTGATTTTCCCGTCTTTTTGCGCTCCGGACTATTTTAACATCCCCGGTTGTTTTTTCTTATGTTTTTTTGCTGTTTCAATATATGACGGAATTTTGCGCGGCTTGCCTGTGTCAGGCTCACGGGGTAAGTCTTCCAGAAAGTCATATTCTGCATGCTTGTCGCCCAAAGGTATAAATTTCATGCCGCATCACACACCTTTCTTTATGTTTTTGAGGAGCTTTTTGGAAAAAATTTCTGAAAATTCAATTTATATTACATATTATGGTTGATTTTATGAAAAATATTCTGTATAATAGAAAATGCATTATTATTTATTGAAAATAAGGATGGTATACAATGAAGATTAAAGAAGTATTTTTAAAATCCAACGACCTTGGCGGACAAACTGTTTCTGTCAACGGTTGGGTAAGAACCCTTCGTGCCTCCAAAGCATTTGGATTTATAGAACTTAATGACGGTTCTTTTTTCAAGAACATTCAGGTTGTTATTGAGGAGGAGAAGTTAGATAACTTTGCAAAGCTTTGTAAGCTGAACGTGGGCGCGTCTGTGCGCGTGGAAGGTACTCTTGTGCTTACACCCGATGCAAAGCAGCCGTTGGAGATAAAGGCTGCAAAGGTGTCGGTTGAAGGCGAAAGTACGCCTGATTATCCTCTTCAGAAAAAAAGACACTCATTTGAATACCTTAGAACGATTCCGCATCTCAGAGCAAGAACAAACACCTTCTCTGCAGTTTTCCGTGTGCGTTCTGTTATTGCTTATGCAATTCATAAATTCTTCAACGACCGCGGCTTTGTGTATGTTCACACTCCGCTTATCACAGGCAGCGACTGTGAGGGGGCAGGAGAGATGTTCAGAGTAACAACTCTTGACATGGATAACCTTCCCAAAACAGCGGACGGAAAGATAAACTACTCAGAGGACTTTTTCGGACGTGAAACCTCGCTTACGGTAAGCGGTCAGCTTGAAGGCGAGACCTTCTCTATGGCATTTGGCGATATTTATACATTTGGTCCTACATTCAGAGCAGAGAATTCAAACACAACACGTCATGCGGCAGAATTTTGGATGATTGAGCCTGAAATCGCATTTGCTGACCTTGCTGACGATATGAAGCTTGCAGAGGATATGCTTAAGTTTGTTATTCGCTATGTTCTGGATAACGCACCCGAGGAAATGGCGTTCTTTAACAATTTTGTAGATAAAGGTCTTATTGAAAGACTTAATAATATTTTAGAAAATGAGTTCGGGCACGTAACCTATACCGAAGCAGTTGAAATTCTTCAAAACAGCGGCAAAGACTTTGAATATCCTGTTAAATGGGGAATCGACCTTCAGACCGAGCATGAAAGATACCTTACTGAAGAAGTATTCAAAAAGCCTGTTTTTGTAACAGATTATCCAAAGGAAATAAAGGCATTTTATATGCGTCTTAATGATGATGGAAAAACTGTTGCCGCAATGGACTGCCTTGTTCCCGGAATCGGCGAGATTATCGGCGGCAGCCAAAGAGAAGAAAGAATGGATGTTCTTCTTAAACGTATGGATGAGGTTGGCTTAAACACAGAGGACTATGCCCATTATCTTGACCTCAGAAGATATGGCGGAACAAAACATGCAGGCTTTGGCCTTGGCTTTGAGAGAGCTGTTATGTATCTTACCGGCATGAGCAATATCCGCGACGTTCTTCCCTATCCCAGAACGGTAAACAACTTGGGTTAAAAGAGGTAAGACGGATGTTGGGACGTATAACGTTTATTATTTTACTGATTTATGTTTTTGTAAAGCGTGCAGAGTTTTTTGCGCTTTATGCAAGACTTCAGTTTCAAAAGGGCAATACAGATAAGGCGGTAAGATGGTTTGCTGTTGCAAACCGCTTAGGTCCGCTTAAGGCTGAAAGCATGATGTATTATGGCTATATACTTCTTCGCACGGGAAATATACGATTGGCTGAAGAGGTGCTGACGCGTGCATCCTTAAAGGCGAAAAAGCCTGCTGTTAAGAAAAGAATAAAATCACTGCTTTCTTTGGTGGTTTGGAAGAATGGAGATATTGACAGCGCAATTGAAATGATGGAGGATGCAATCTCGGATTTCAAGGTTACAAGCTTTTATCAGAATCTGGGCCTTTTGTACAACCTGAAGGGTGACAATAAAAAAGCACTTGACTTTAATCTTGAAGCGTATGACTATAATCCGGATGACCTTATAATTTCAGACAACCTTGCAGAGGCATACGTGCTTTGCGGCGAAACAGATAAGGCTATGAAACAGTATGAAACGCTTTTGGAAAAAGAGCCGCATTTTCCCGAGCCGTATTATAACTTCGGATTGCTGCTTATTGAAAATGGCGAAAAGGAAAAGGGCATTGATTATATCAAACAATCGCTTGATAAGAGATTTACATTTCTGAGCGTAAAAACCAAAGAAGAAGTCGAAGCAATCCTTAAAGAAAAAACAGAGTAATAATAAAACCGGAGTAAAGTTCAAAGACTTTGCTTCGGTTTTTTGTATTACAAACTAATTAGGGTTTAATATTCCTTTATACATTTAAATGCGGCGTCTTCTCCCTGCTCTGCCAGCACAGTAAGCCAGTGCTCTAAAAGATCTGAGGTTTCAGGGTGGATTGAGCGGTTGTCTTTGCCGCGAAGAAAGTATTCAAGGGGATGCTTGTCTGTGTAATTTTTGCCTTGATAAATTTTGCTTGCGGCAACGCGGTCGCAAAACATTTCTTTTAAATAAGGCATTGGCATTTTTACAGGGCCAACTTTTTTTGTTTCGGGATTATAGTCTGTCCAGTATTCAAAATGATGGCGGTTTCTGCCTTTATGGTGAAGCCATGCGGCAGAGTACCCGTACTTTTCACGCTCGGCTTCGTTGGGACTGCGTGTCCCTTTATAGAATCGCGCTCCTGCCAAAAATTCAGCCGGAGTGTATTTTGAAAGGTCGTGAAAAAGTCCGCGCAGAGGTATACCTGCTTTGAAACAGTGGACGATTACCTGGTGTCTGTGTTTTGTTATTGTGCAAAAATGACCAAATGGATTTGCCATGCTACTATCCCCAATTCGATAAACTTTTTTATAGTTTACCACAAAAAGAAATAAAAATCAAACATCGGCTCAAAAAATTTGAGCCGATGTACTTGTTCAGGGATTAGCAGCCGCAGCCACAACCTGAGTTACCGTTATCACAGCAGCAGCTGATGATGAGTATTAAAACGATTATCCAGAGACAGCTATTGTTACCGAAACACATACAGAGGGCACCTCCTTTCAAAACAAGATGAACGAAAGTCCTTAGTCGCAGCAACAGTTGTTGTCACGCGTTGAAACAGCGCGATAGTTGTTGTCGCAGCCACAACCGCAGCAGCTGATAAGAAGAACGAGGATAATAATCCACCAGCAGTTATTACCTCCGCATCCGCCAAAGCATCCCATACATTAGCACCTCCTGATTAAATGATTAATTTTAAATTAATATTTTTCCTGAGTGTCTTTTAATATTTTAATTTGTAAGTATAATGTATTATACGGAGAAATTAAAAAGCTGTGATTTGTCCATAGTGATATTTTTAAAATAAACCAATAATTTATTGACGAAGCTGATATAATTTGCTAAAATAACTGTATAGAAATGCTCAAGGAGAAATTAAAATGCAAAAAGGCAAATTTATTGTATTTGAAGGAATAGACGGCAGCGGAAAAAGTACTCAGCTTAAATTGCTTGCCGATGCGCTTGAAAAAAATGGAGTAAGCTGTGTAACAACATTGGAGCCTACATACGGTATGGTGGGGGAAGTTCTGCATGAAATACTCTCCGGCAAAAAAACGGCAGACCCAAAGGTTACGGCTGCACTTTTTGTTGCGGACAGGCTTGACCACCTCACAAATGTCGAAAACGGAGTGTGCAGGATGCTTGATGCGGGGATTACTGTTTTGTGCGACAGATATTATTTTTCATCGTATGCATATCAAAGCGTGGAAGTTCCGTCGGACTGGGTGATGGATGCCAACAGACTTGCGGCGGATACCCTTCGCCCTGATTATACATTTTTTGTAGATGTCAGCCCTGAAACGGCGATGGAGCGAATCACTCAAAACCGCCGGACAACAGAAATATATGAAACGCTTGAGCGGCTTACTGCAGTCAGGGAGGGCTATATTAAAGCTTTTGAGAAATTGCAAAATGTTGAAAAAATAAAGATATTTGACGGCAATAAATCCATCTCTGAAATTGCCGAAGAAATACAAAATTTTGTGTTTAAAAAATTATTTTAGTGCAAGGTGTAGAAATTTGGCAAAAACCGTAAAAGAACAGCCGAAATTTCTTGACAAAGATGGCGTATATATGATAAAATAATCGGGTAGAAACAGATGTTACAGATGTGCATTCTGATACAGAAAACCTTAGTTTTTTGTGACTGACGGAGAAAAGTGGAACAACCACAAGGGAGCAAAAAACTTATATTATGCCGACCGTCTGGGCAGTCCTGAAACTACAGGACTGCCCTATTTCTTTTTAAAAATAAATTTACAGGGGGATAAAAATGAAAAAAGTAGGAATTATAATGGGCAGCGACAGCGACCTTGGGGTTGTTGAAAAAGCTATTGACACATTAAAAGACTTGGAGATACCCTTTGAGGTGCACATTTATTCGGCACACAGAACACCGATTGAGGCGCGTGACTTTTCTGTGAACGCACGCGAAAACGGTTTTGGTGCAATTATTGCAGCGGCAGGCAAGGCTGCACATCTTGCAGGAGCAATTGCTGCAAATACCACCGTTCCTGTTATAGGTATTCCTGTTAAATCCTCGACGCTTGACGGACTTGACGCGCTTTTGTCAACAGTTCAGATGCCCGGCGGAATACCGGTTGCAACGGTTGCAATTGACGGAGCGCAAAATGCAGCACTTCTTGCAGCACAGATAATTGCGGTTTCGGACGCTGAACTTGCTCAGAAGCTGGACGCACAAAGAAAGGCTGCAATGGAGACGGTTCTTAAAAAGAATCAGGACATATCTGCAAAATACAACAACTAAATTTAATTCAAAACGCTTATTTCTGAAAAATGGAGGGCACACATGGGCGGTTTTTTTGGAACAGTCAGTAAGCGCGACGCAATTGCCGATGTTTTCTTTGGTACGGACTATCATTCGCACTTAGGAACACGACGCGGAGGAATTGCGGCGTATGACAGTGAAATAGGACTTCAAAGGGATATACACAATATTGAAAATACACCTTTTAGAACAAAGTTTGAAAATGTATTCAACGAAATGAAGGGCAACTCGGCAATTGGAGTTATCAGTGACTCTGACCCTCAGCCGCTTTTGATAATGTCCGAGGTCGGAACTTATGCTATAGCGACAATCGGCAGGATAAACAATGCAGACGAGCTTATTGAAAAGTATCTGACAAAGGGCGGACATTTTGGAGTTATGACCGGCGGCAAGGTTAATTCAACCGATTTGGTTGCGGCACTGATAAACCAAAAAAGTACCTTCGCCGAGGGTATAGAATATGTTCATGAGATAGTCGAGGGAACAGTTTCAATTCTAATACTGACAAACGAGGGCAACCTGATTGCTGCCCGTGATAAGGTGGGCAGACTTCCGATTCTTATAGGGAAGAGCGAAGACGGTTATGCAGTATCATTTGAAGATTTTGCGTATAAAAAGCTTGGCTATGATGACGAAATGGAGCTTGGACCCGGCGAAGCAGTTGAAATTACAGCTGACGGAATAAAGCAAATAGTAAAGCCCGGCAAGGAAATGAAGATTTGTGCATTTCTTTGGAGCTATTACGGTTATCCCAACTCGGTTTACGAGGGCAAGAATGTTGAAACCATGAGGTACCGCAATGGTGCGATTATGGCTCAGACCGACAAAGCAAACGGCAAAGCGGCAGATATAGATTTTGTAAGCGGTGTTCCGGATTCGGGCACGCCGCATGCAATCGGTTATGCAAATGAGAGTGGAATCCCGTTTGCAAGACCTTTTATCAAGTACACACCAACATGGCCCCGAAGCTTTACTCCAAAGCACCAAAGCGACAGAGTAAAGATTGCAAGGATGAAGCAGGTACCCATCCACGAGCTGATTGAAGACAAAAATCTTCTTTTTGTGGATGACTCGATTGTTCGCGGAACACAGCTTAAAGAGACTGTTGACTTCCTTTATCAGCACGGTGCAAAGTCGGTTCACATGCGCTCGGCTTGCCCGCCCATTATGTACGGATGCAAGTATCTGAATTTTACAAGCAGTAAAAACGAGATGGAGCTTATTGCAAGGCAGACAGTAATGGAGCTTGAAGGTGAAGAAGGCTTTAACCACATAGAAGAATACAGCGACGGAAGCACCGAAAGGGGCAAAAAGCTCAGAGAAACAATCAGTGAAAAGCTTGGCTTTGAAAGCCTTGACTTCCAATCCTTGGAGGGTGTTATCAAGGCAATAGGCTTGGAACCCTGTAAGTTATGTACCTATTGCTGGTCAGGTAAAGAATAGAGAAATTAATATTATAGTTTTGATATACAGAAAGGATAAAAGAAAATGGAAAAAAGCTTTAGTGAAAGTTACAAGGCGGCAGGCGTTGACATTACTGCCGGATACAAGGCTGTTGAGCTTATGAAGCGGCATATTGCAAGAACTGTGACCCAAGGTGCGGCATCAGATATTGGCGGTTTTGGCGGCTTGTTTGAAATGGACCTTACAGGTATTGAAAAACCTGTTTTGGTAAGCGGAACAGACGGCGTTGGAACAAAACTCAAAATGGCGTTTCTTATGGACAAGCACGATACAGTTGGTATTGACTGTGTTGCAATGTGCGTAAACGACATTATTTGCTGCGGCGCAAAGCCTTTGTTCTTCCTTGACTATATTGCAGTAGGCAAGAACTATCCTGAAAAGGTTGCAGATATTGTTTCAGGTGTTGCAGAGGGCTGTGTTCAGTCAGGCTGTGCACTTATCGGCGGCGAAACAGCCGAAATGCCCGGTTTCTATCCTGAAGACGAATACGACCTCGCAGGCTTTTCGGTTGGTGTTGTTGACAAGAGCAAGGTTTTAAACAACAAAACAATTACCGAGGGTGATGTTATTATTGCTCTGCCTTCAAGCGGCGTTCACTCAAACGGATTTTCGCTTGTAAGAAAGGTATTTGATGTTGAAAATGCCGACATCAAAGCGCCCCGCGAAGAGCTTGGCGGAAAAAGCGTAGGCGAAACACTGCTTACACCTACCAGAATTTACGTAAAACCCATGCTCGCTCTCTTTGATGAGGTTACGGTTAAGGCGGTTTCTCATATTACCGGCGGCGGCTTCTATGAAAATATTCCCAGAAGCATCCCCAAGGGCTTCGGTGCAAAGATTGAAAGAAGCGCAGTTAAGGTTCTTCCTATTTTTGAACTTATTGCAAAGACTGGCAATATTCCTGAACGTGATATGTTCAACACATTTAATATGGGTGTTGGTATGAGCGTTGTAGTTGCAAAAGAGGACGCTGACAAGGCACTTGAAATTCTCCGTGCAAACGGCGAAAATGCATATATTATGGGCGAAATCATCAAGAGCGATGAAAGCGTGGTTATATGCTAAGCAAGGCAAAAATTGCGGTGCTGGTATCGGGCGGCGGAACAAATCTGCAGGCGCTCATTGATGCGCAAAGCGCAGGCAAAATAACAAGCGGCGAAATTTCACTTGTTATTTCAAACAACCCGGGCGCTTATGCGCTTACCCGTGCACAAAATGCCGGAATAAAAACCGCTGTGATTTCAAAAAAAGAACTTGGTGCAGATAAGTTTGAACAAGCATTAATTGAACAGCTTGAAGAAAATGGCATTGAGTTAATTATCTTAGCCGGATTTATGTGCATTTTAAGCGAAGGCTTTACGTCAAAGTACCCCAAAAGAATAATCAATGTTCATCCTTCGCTTATTCCGTCGTTTTGCGGAGAAGGCTTTTATGGACTCAAGGTGCATGAAGCGGCGCTCAGGTACGGAGTAAAGGTAACAGGTGCGACGGTACATTTTGTAAACGAAATCCCTGACGGTGGCGAAATAATTCTTCAGAGGGCTGTCGAAATACAAGATGGAGATACCCCCGAAATACTGCAAAAAAGGGTAATGGAGGAGGCTGAATGGCATCTTCTTCCCCAAGCTGCAGAAAAGGTTTCGGCAGAGATTATAAAATCAAGATAAAAGGAGAAATTATTATGAATATTTATGCTATAAATGATATGGGCGAGCTCATAAAGGACAATCCTTACGTGGGCAGAGGCATTGTTATAGGAAAGTCAAAGGATGCAAAGTCTGCGGTTTTTGCATACTTCATCATGGGCAGATCCGAGAACAGCCGAAATCGTGTGTTTATCGAAAACGGCAGCGAGGTTATCATTCATCCGTTTGATGCATCAAAGGTTGAAGACCCGTCGCTTATTATTTATTCACCGGTTCGTGTTCACAAAAACAACCTTGTTGTGACAAACGGTGACCAGACCGATACGGTGATTGAATTTCTTGAACAGGGCAAAACATTTGAAGAAGCTCTCGAAACCCGTGAATTTGAGCCTGACGGCCCCAACTGGACTCCAAGAATCAGCGGTATGTTCACATTTGAGGACAAGGACTTCAGCTACAAAATGAGTATTCTTAAAAGTGCCGACGCTGAGGGTACAGCCTGCAACAGATTTACATATTCATACAAAGCCCTTGAGGGACTTGGACATTTTATTCATACTTATGTTTGTGACGGAAACCCTATTCCTACCTTCCAGGGCGAGCCTGAGAGAGTGGAAATCCCCAATGATATTGACGAATTCACGGATAAAATCTGGAACAACCTCAACGATGCAAATAAGATTTCTCTCTATGTCAGATATATCGACCTTGAAACAGGAGCAGAAACAAATCGCATGATTAACAAAAACGCGTAAGTTTTTTGAAAGGATAAGAAAAAATGAAAGAATTTGAACTCAAATATGGTTGCAATCCCAACCAGAAACCATCAAAAATTTATATGAATGACAAAAGTGAGCTTCCCATTGAAATTTTAAGCGGAAGACCCGGATACATCAACTTCCTTGATGCATTCAACAGCTGGCAGCTGGTAAAAGAGCTTAAAGCGGCACTTGGAATGCCTGCAGCAACCTCTTTCAAGCACGTAAGCCCCACTTCAGCGGCAGTGGGAACTCCTATGAGTGCAGAGCTTAAAAAAGCGTGTTTTGTTGATGATATTGAAGGTCTTGACGAATCACCGCTTGCAACTGCTTATGCCCGCGCAAGGGGTACTGACAGAATGTCATCCTTTGGCGACTGGATTGCATTAAGTGACGTTTGCGACGTTACAACAGCAAAGCTGATTAAACGCGAAGTTTCGGATGGCGTAATTGCTCCCGGATACGAGCCGGAGGCACTTGAAATTTTAAAGAGCAAGAGAAACGGCAACTACAACATTGTAAAGATTGACCCAGGATTCGTTCCTGCCGAGCAGGAAACAAAGATGGTTTACGGAATCACCTTTGAACAGGGCAGAAACAACTTCAAAATCGACGAAGAACTGCTTTCAAATATTGTCACAGAAAATAAGAATATGCCAGAAAGTGCAAAGCGTGACCTTATAATTGCTTTGATTACTCTTAAATACACACAGAGTAATTCGGTTTGCTTTGCAAAGGACGGTCAGGCTATCGGTGTTGGTGCAGGTCAGCAGTCAAGAATCCACTGTACCAGACTTGCAGGCAACAAGGCGGATATATGGCATCTTCGTCAGCATGAGAAGGTTTTAAATCTTCCGTTCCTTGATACTGTGGGCAGACCCGACCGTGACAATGCAATTGATGTGTACCTTTCAGAGGACGCAGAGGATGTACTGGGTGATGGAAACTGGGAAAGACTGTTTACAGAGAAGCCGGTGGCATTTCCAAGGTCAGAACAGAGAGAATACCTTGCATCACTTAGCGGTGTAGCACTTGGCAGCGATGCGTTCTTCCCGTTTGGCGATAATATCGAAAGAGCGGCAAGAAGCGGAGTAACCTATATTGCAGAGCCGGGCGGTTCAATCCGTGATGACAATGTTATCGAGGCTTGCAATAATCATGGTATGGCAATGGCGTTTACCGGAATGCGTCTTTTCCATCACTAATTAAAAAACTGCAAAAAGCAGCACCGACCGCACAAAGCTCTGTTTTGTGCTACGGACAAATTTCACCGCTTGCGGTACAGTCAGTACGTCTTCGGGTGCGATTTGTCCGTTCTGCACTGTTTTTTGCAGCTTTTCGGAATTGTATCAAAGACGAAAGAAAGGATTCCATATTTATGAAAATAATGGTAGTAGGCGGTGGTGGACGTGAGCACGCCATCATTAAGAAACTAAAAGAAAGCGACAAGGTGTCAAAAATATATGCACTTCCGGGTAACGGCGGTATGGCTCAGGATGCTGAGTGCATAGCAATTGGAGCAAAGGAGATTGACAAAATCCGTGATTTTGCAATTAATGAAAAGATAGACTTTGCGGTGGTTGCTCCGGATGACCCTTTGGTTTTGGGCGCGGTTGATGCTCTGGAGGGCGCGGGTATTCCCTGTTTTGGCCCCAAGGCAAATGCGGCAATCATTGAGGGAAGCAAGGTATTTTCAAAAAACCTTATGAAAAAATACAATATTCCCACAGCAGAATACGAAGTATTCTCAGACCTTGATGCGGCACTGAAGTATCTTGAAACAGCACCTATCCCGACGGTTATTAAGGCTGACGGTCTTGCTCTTGGCAAGGGTGTTATAATTGCACAGACACGAGAGGAAGCAATGGATGCTGTTCGCTCCATGATGGAGGACAGGATTTTTGGTGACAGCGGCAATAACGTTGTAATTGAAGAATTTCTTACAGGCCCTGAGGTTTCTGTTCTTTCGTTTACAGACGGTGAAACAGTAATTCCGATGGTTTCGTCAATGGATCACAAGCGTGCAAAGGACAACGATAAAGGCTTAAACACAGGCGGAATGGGAACAATTGCTCCTAATCCATATTATACAAAGGCGATAGCTGAGGAATGCATGGAAAAGATTTTCCGTCCTACCGTTGATGCTATGAACAAAGAAGGCAGAACATTTAAGGGTTGTCTGTATTTTGGGCTTATGCTTACCGAAAAAGGCCCAAAGGTAATTGAGTATAATTGCCGCTTTGGTGACCCCGAAACTCAGGTTGTTCTTCCGCTTCTTGAAAGCGACCTCTTTGAAATTATGCAGCATACTGCAAACGGCACATTAAAGGATGCAGAGGTTAAGTTTGCTAATAAGTCTGCCTGCTGTGTCGTAATGGCATCGGATGGTTATCCGCAGAAATATGATTCAGGGTTTGAGATAACAATGCCGGCTGACAAAAACATATATGTTGCAGGGGCAAAACTGGATGGTGAAAAATTGCTCACCGCCGGCGGCAGAGTACTTGGCGTTACAGAAACCGGTGACACATTAAAGGCTGCAATTGATGCAGCATACACCACAGTAAAGTCAGTTAAGTTTGACAACGCATATTACAGAAATGATATAGGTCAAAAAGCACTTGCTGCTTTGAAATAGAACAGCCGATAGACGCAGAAAGGAAAAATTATGGTTTACAGAGTTTATGTAGAAAAGAAACGTGAGCTTGCCGCAGAGGCAAAATCGCTGAAAGATGATTTAATAAAGCTTCTTCAGATAAAAGGTCTGAGTGATTTAAGAATTATAAATCGCTATGACGTTGAGAATATTGACAAAGAGCTTTTTGATTACTGCAAGGGCACAGTGTTCTCTGAGCCTCAGCTTGATATTGTTTCAGAGGAATTAAAGGTTGATTCCGACGCAGTATTTGCGGTTGAATTTCTTCCGGGTCAGTTTGACCTTCGTGCAAATTCTGCCGAGGAATGTATTCAGCTGATTTCCAAGGGCGACAGACCTACCGTTAAGGCGGCAAAGGTTTATTTGCTTTACGGACAGCTTTCGGACAACGATATTGCAGAAATCAAAAAATATGTAATCAATCCGGTTGAATCAAGAGAAGCAACTCTTGAAACCTTTGATACGCTTAAAATGGATTATGATATTCCTGAGACAGTTGCAACCCTGGACGGCTTTATCAAGCTTGACGAAGCAGGACTTAAAGCCATGATTGATGATATGGGTCTTGCAATGGACCTTGATGATATTAAATTCTGTCAGCAGTATTTCTTAAGCGAAAAACGCGACCCGACCATTACCGAAATCAGAATGATTGACACATACTGGTCAGACCACTGCCGTCACACAACCTTCCTTACTACAATTGACAGTGTTAAGTTTGAGGACGAGCTACTTCAGTCGGCGTATGACAGATATATCGAAACCAGAAAAGAAATCGGCAGAACAAAGCCAATTAATCTTATGGACATTGGCACAATTGCCGCAAAATACTTAAAGGCAAACGGCAAACTTGACGGTCTTGACGAGAGCGAAGAAATCAATGCTTGTACCGTTAAAATTGATGTTGAGGTTGACGGCAACAATGAAAAATGGCTGCTCCTCTTCAAAAATGAAACTCATAACCATCCTACAGAAATCGAGCCATTTGGCGGTGCGGCAACCTGTATTGGCGGTGCTATACGTGACCCGCTGTCAGGACGTTCCTATGTTTATGCCGCAATGCGTGTTACCGGTGCTGCAGACCCGTTGAAGCCTGTATCCGAAACAATTGAGGGTAAGCTTCCGCAAAGAAAGATTGTAACAGGTGCGGCAGCAGGCTACAGCTCTTACGGAAACCAGATTGGTCTTGCAACAGGTCAGGTAGACGAGCTTTACCATGACGGTTATGCTGCAAAGCGTATGGAAATCGGTGCGGTTATCGCTGCAGCTCCGCAGGAAAACGTTAGACGCGAGCGCCCCGAGGACGGAGATATAGTAATTCTTCTTGGTGGAAAAACAGGCCGCGACGGTTGCGGCGGTGCAACAGGCTCTTCCAAATCACATACTGTTGAATCTTTGGAGTCCTGCGGTGCAGAGGTTCAAAAGGGTAATGCCCCCGAAGAAAGAAAGCTTCAAAGGCTTTTCCGCAACAAGGAAGCATCGCAGCTTATCAAACGCTGTAATGACTTTGGTGCAGGCGGTGTGTCTGTTGCAATCGGTGAGCTTGCTGATGGTCTTGAAATTGACCTCAATGCAGTTCCCAAAAAGTATGAAGGACTGGACGGAACAGAGCTTGCAATCAGTGAATCACAGGAAAGAATGGCTGTTGTTGTTGCGGCGGAGGATGTAGAAAGATTTAAAGAGCTTGCAAAGAGTGAAAACTTAGAAGCAACAGTTGTTGCAACTGTTAAGGAAAGACCGTACCTTGTAATGCATTGGAACGGCAAAAAAATTGTAAATATTTCACGTGAATTCCTTAATTCAAACGGAGCTGAAAAGCATATTGATATTGCTCCAAGTAAGCCAGAGACAATTGATAAAGAAATTCCACAGGACTTTAAGAAGGGCTGCCTTGACCTTTCAGAAGACCTGAATGTTTGTTCAAAGCGCGGACTTTCAGAACGCTTTGACTCTACAATCGGTGCGGGAACAGTTCTTATGCCATTTGGCGGCAAGCATCAGCTGACCCCCATTCAGGCAATGGTTAACAAAGTATCGGTTGAAAAAGGCCATACCAATACATGCTCTGTAATGTCATGGGGTTATAACCCGTATATCGCAGAAAAGAGTCCGTATCATGGTGCATATCTTGCGGTTGTTGAATCAGCTGCAAAGCTGGTCGCAGCAGGTGCAGAGTTCAAGGATGTATACCTGACATTCCAGGAATACTTTGAAAAACCGAAGAAAGACCCCAAACGTTGGGGCAAGCCGCTTGCGGCACTTCTTGGAGCACTTGATGCTCAGAAGAATCTTGAAATTGCGGCAATCGGCGGCAAGGACTCGATGAGCGGTACATTTGAGAATATTGATGTTCCGCCGACACTTGTTTCGTTTGCTGTAACAACCGAGAAAAACGAAAATATTGTTTCTCCTGAATTTAAATCAGCAGACCATAAAGTAGTGTGGATTAAGCCTGATTATGACAAGAACGGCTTGCCTGTTACAGAAAGCCTGATTGATTGCTTTAAAAAGGTAACAGAGCTTATTCACAGCAAAAAAGCTGTTTCGGCATACACTCCTTGCTTTGGCGGTGTTGCAGAGGCTATAATGAAAATGTCAATGGGTAACGATATCGGCTTTGCGTTTGATGATACGGTTACAATGGCGGATATTTTTGGTTACAGCTACGGCTCATTTATTGTTGAGCTTGCTGAATCTGTGAATGTTGGCGAAGTTCTTGGTTATACTACTGACAAAACAGAGCTTTCATATAAGGGACAGGCTGTTTCTCTTGCTGAAATTCAGAAGGGCTATGAAGATAAGCTTGAAAAGATTTATTCCTGCAATATCGAAACAGAAAAGAAGGATATTCCTACATTTTCCTACAAGGCAGATACAAGAGTTTCTCCCAAGGTTGGCACAGCCAAGCCAAAGGTTCTTATTCCTGTATTCCCCGGTACAAACTGCGAGTTTGATACAGCAAAGGTTATGCGTGATGCAGGTGCGGATCCTGAAATCTTTGTAATAAATAACCTTACACCGCGGGCTATTTCTGATTCGGTAGAAGCATTTGCAAAATCACTGAAGGAGTCTCAGATAGTGTTTATCCCCGGTGGATTCTCCGGCGGTGACGAGCCTGATGGTTCAGCAAAGTTTATTACAGCATTTTTCAGAAACCCTGAAATAAAAGAAGCAACATCAGAGCTTCTTGATATGCACGACGGTTTGATGTGCGGTATTTGTAACGGTTTTCAGGCGCTTATCAAGCTTGGGCTTGTGCCTTACGGAAAGATAATCGACACCGACGAAAACTGCCCGACACTTTCATACAACACAATCTCTCGCCATCAGTCAAAGCTTGTACGTACTAAAGTTGCGTCAAACAAATCGCCATGGATGGCAAACGCAGAGGTTGGCGGAATTTATACCGTCCCGATTTCTCATGGTGAAGGTCGCTTTATGGCAAGTGACGAGCTGGTAAAACAGCTGGCAGAAAACGGACAGATTCTTACTCAGTATGTTGATTTAAACGGCAATCCGACCAATGAAATTCAGTATAACCCCAACGGCTCAACATTTGCAATTGAGGGTATCACATCACCCGACGGCAGAGTTCTGGGCAAGATGGGTCATACCGAAAGATGGGCAGAGGGCCTTTACAAGAATGTTGAAGGCAGCTTTGATATGGGACTTTTCCGCTCGGCTGTTGAATACTTCAAACTTTAATACGGTTAAGATTGTTTATATCACGTGTTCGGCCTTCCTTGCGTACACCGAGTACGCGACGGTCGTCGACCACGCAATCTAAATCAATTTTTCTGCGGATTTTAGAGATTATCAGGTTTTGGGAGGTAAAAAAACAATGATGACAGATATTGAAATTGCTCAAAGTGCAAAAATGCAGCATATTTCTGAAATTGCAAAGACTGCCGGTGTTGACCCCAAATATGTTGAATATTACGGAAATTATAAAGCAAAGATAGACCTTTCTCTCCTTAAGGACAAGGAGAGAAAGGGTAAGCTGATACTTGTTACGGCAATTACCCCAACCCCTGCAGGAGAGGGTAAGACCACAACAACAATCGGTCTTGCGGATGGCATGAAAAAAATTGGCAAAAATGTAATGGTAGCACTTCGCGAACCATCACTTGGCCCGGTGTTTGGTGTAAAGGGCGGCGCTGCAGGCGGCGGATACGCTCAGGTTGTTCCTATGGAGGACATCAACCTTCACTTCACAGGTGACTTTCATGCAATTGGTGCTGCAAACAATTTGCTTGCTGCAATGTTGGACAACCATATTTATCAGGGTAACAAGCTTAATATTGACCCCAGACGCATTACATGGAAGCGTTGCGTTGACATGAATGACCGTCAGCTCAGATTTGTTACCGACGGTCTTGGCGGCAGGGTAAATGGTGTTCCGCGTGAAGATGGTTATGATATTACCGTTGCATCAGAAGTTATGGCAGTTCTGTGCCTTGCATCTTCAATTACCGACCTTAAAGAACGCCTTTCAAACATAGTTGTCGGTTACACTTATGATGAAGAACCTGTTACAGCAGGTCAGATTGGTGCAGCAGGAGCAATGACCGCTCTTTTAAAGGATGCGCTCAAACCCAATCTGGTACAGACTCTTGAGGGCGTACCCGCATTTGTTCACGGTGGTCCTTTTGCAAATATTGCGCATGGCTGTAACTCGGTTATTGCAACAGAAATGGCTCTAAGACTTGGTGACTATGTTATTACTGAGGCAGGCTTTGGTGCAGACCTTGGCGCACAGAAGTTCCTTGATATCAAGTGTCGTTACGCAGGTTTAAAACCATCAGCAGTTGTAATGGTTGCAACAATCCGTGCACTCAAGATGCATGGCGGTGTTCCCAAAACCGAGCTTGGAGAGGAAAATCTCCATGCTCTTGAAAAAGGTATTCCAAATCTTCTTCGTCATATTTCTAATATTAAGGATGTATATAAGCTTCCGTCTGTTGTTGCGGTTAACCGCTTCCCAACAGATACCGATGCCGAAGTTCAGCTTGTTATCGACAAGTGCAAAGAATTGGGTGTAAATGTTACACTTTCAAATGTATGGGCAGAGGGCGGCAACGGCGGCATTGAAATGGCAGAGGAAGTTGTAAGACTTTGTGAACAGGACAACGATTTTGCGTTCAGCTATGAGCTTGATGATTCAATCGAGAACAAGATTGATACAATTGTAAAAAGAGTATATCGCGGCAAGGGCGCAGCGTTTACACCCAATGCCAAAAAGCAGATTGCAAAGCTTAATGAGCTTGGGTTTGACAAGCTTCCTATCTGTATGGCAAAGACACAGTACAGCTTTTCTGATGACATGACCAAAATTGGCGCACCCGAGGACTTTACTGTTACCGTAAGAAATATTAAGGTTTCAGCTGGAGCTGGATTTATTGTTGCCCTCACGGGAGATATAATGACAATGCCCGGACTTCCCAAGGTTCCAGCGGCAGAACGTATTGATGTTGACGAAAACGGCGTTATAAGTGGATTGTTCTAAATGAAAATTGCGTATATAGGCATTGACTTATTCTATCCGGCACTTGAAGCGTTGGAAGCTTTGGACTGTGAAATACTTGAAATTTTCACCTGCGAAACGGATAATATTACCGAATTTAATGTAAAAATTACGGACTTTGCGGTCAAAAGGAATATTCCGTGTAAAAAAAGCCGTATAACCAAAGATGATATTGCAAGGCTTTTGCAAAATGGCTGCGAGGCGGCGATTTGCGGCGGATATTACTTCAAAATACCTGCAGATACCAAGCTTCCGATAGTCAACATTCATCCATCGCTACTGCCTGTTGGTCGTGGCTCATGGCCGATGGCGCTGAGTATATTGCGCGGTGATAAAAAAAGCGGGATTACAATTCACAAGATTGCAGAGGGCTTTGACACAGGTAATATACTTCTTCAACGCGAATTTGAAATTGCAGATGATGAAACCCACAAAACCTTTATGGAAAAGGCAAACAGTTTGCTTCCTGAAATGCTGGAAAGCTTAATAAAAAACTTTGCTTTGCTTTGGCAAAATGCCAAGCCGCAAGGTGAAGGCGAGTATTGGGAAATGCCTGCAGAAGAGAAATATACCGTAACCTATGACATGACAGTAAAAGAGGCTGACCGTATCCTCAGGGCGTTTTACGGATATGAGTGTATTTACAAAACAAAAGACCGACGCACCTTGATTATCGGCGGACGTGCTGTTAAATCCTACAAAACTGAGGGTGCTGAATTTCCGCTTGTTGACGGATATATAAAAATTCAAAAAAATTTGTAAAAAATAAAGACAAGATACAATTTTTGTGTTAAAATTATTCTTGAAATTATTAAACTTTTAAATTTTCAAAGTTAGGGGAAATGCAAAATGAAACTGGTTTACACAGGAAAAACAAAAGATGTATACAGCCTTGAAAACGGCAATGTTCTTCTTAAGTTCAAGGACGACTGTACCGGAAAAGACGGAAAGTTTGACCCGGGCGAAAACAGCGTAGGTCTTACTATAGAGGGTATCGGCAAAGAAAACCTTAAGACATCGGTTTACTACTTTGACCTTCTTAAAAAAGCAGGAATTAAAACTCACTATGTAAGTGCAGATATAGACAATGCCACAATGGAAGTTCTTCCCGGCAAGGTTTTTGGCCATGGTCTTGAAGTTATCTGCCGCCTTGTTGCAACAGGCAGCTTTATCCGCAGATACGGCGAATATATCGAAGACGGAACAGTTTTAGAGGGAGGATATGTTGAATGCACCTTTAAAAACGACGAGAAAGGCGACCCGCTTGTTACAGGCGAAGGACTTGCTGCCCTTGGTGTTATGAGCCCTGAAATGTTTGAAAGCATGAAGGAACAGACACTAAAGATTACAAAGGTTGTAGCAGACGACCTTAAGTCAATCGGACTTGACCTTTGGGATATTAAGTTTGAATTTGGTTATAACAATGACGAGGTTATCCTTATCGACGAAATCGCATCAGGTAATATGCGTGTTTATAAGGACGGCGAAATTGTTGACCCCGTTGAACTTACAAAGCTTATCCTTAACAGATAAATTTTCAATAACAAAAAACCGAAGCCTGAGCTTCGGTTTTTTGTTATCTTAATGCGGTACTGTTATTCAGCAATGTTGTGCTGTATAAAAACAGTACATCCTGATTGTCAAATTCTATTAAGTTGCCTAAAAAAGTACTTTGTACATAACGGATGTCAACCACCGTTATTTTTTTGTACCCTTGTGCAAGAAGCGGTGCGATGCTGCTTCCAAAAGAATCACGGAAGAGTATAAGCTCCTTGTTGGTTCTGATGTTGGGGTTTTCAATGGTTATAAGGGGTGACGTTCCTGATAAAAACATTTCGTAAGGGTCTTTGCCGCCTGCCTTCTCCATGTTATACATTTCTCCGGATTTGGGAAGCCCTGTGTCATAGTAGGTGACAATGCAACTGTCTAATACTTCGTTGGTCAGAGACTTCAATGTGTCAGGCTTTACAGGAAGTGCCGACTGCCCTGCATAAACACCATAAAATTTGTCCGAAGCTGTGACCTCTGTGTATTCTCCGTTGAAAGCCGCGCCCATTTTATCTGCAAGAAATTCTGCAATGTCGGTTATGGATTCCTGCTTCCAGTGTGAATCTGTTTTGTAGTAGTCATCAAGCGACAAGAGCTTGGTTATATCAATATATATCATATACGGAACAAGCTGTTTAAAGTCAGCAATGAATTTTTTGTAGTCAATAGAAAGATACCCGTTATCAAAGCTGAGAAAATAGTTTTTATCAGGGACAACCGAAAGATATATATTTGTGTTTTTGTCTTTAAGATATGTCTGATAAATAAAGTCAAATTTTTCTGCTGCAATTTCAAGCATCTGTTGGTTCTGCGGATATTCAATTTTTGACAGGTGTCCGTCTGCTGTAAACAAGCCGTTGTTGTCTTTCTTGGCAAATACTTTTGTTGTAAAAAGTGCCTTTATTGTTCTGAATTTATCGCGAAGAGGAAATTGGTCAACAGTGTATTTTTCAAAATTCTCGGTAAACTCGCCACTGAATATGCTTTCTGCAGAAAGCTGAGGCTTTGATGCAAGCGGTCTGCGCTCGCTTTCCGAAAAGGCAGTTTCGGGCTTAACCCAGCAAATAACAGAAACGATTAAAAGCAATGCAGAAAATAAAATTACCGATAAAATGTTTTTTAATTTGTTATTCATCTGTTGCCCTCCTTTTAAAATCTAAAATATAAAAATGGATTAAATGACCCGTCTGCAAGATACGCAGTGCATAAGATGAGCAAGCCTATAAGAACAGGTATCTCCAAAAAGTTGATGATATTTGCTGCAGTGCGGATTTGTTTAAGTCGGTTAACTGCAATTTTAACAAGCGGAGTTGCTGAAACTATTCCGACTGCAAGGATTACTCCGTAGCTTCGCAGATAGTACAGCCATTCTGCCGAAGCAAGGGGGATACCTCCAAGACCAAACATTCCGCCTGCATAAGAGAGCGCAGAGGTCAGGTTGTCCGCACTAAAGATTACAAAGCTGATTGCTGTAAAGAAAATGACATATACATGGCTTAATATTTTGTGTTTTTTAAACAGGTCAGACATGAAAAACTTCTCAATTGTAAGCAAAATTCCAAAATAAAGTCCCCAAATTATAAAATTCCACTCAGCGCCATGCCAGAATCCGGTTAAAAACCATACAACAAAAATATTAAAGAACAGCCGCAGGCGTTTTACACGGTTTCCGCCAAGCGGAATATAAACATAATCCCTAAACCATGAGCCAAGCGAAATATGCCATCTGCGCCAGAACTCGGTTATGCTTGAGGAAATAAAGGGATAGTTGAAGTTTTCCATAAACTCAAATCCAAAAAATTTGCCAAGGCCAATTGCCATATCGCTGTAGCCTGAAAAATCAAAGTACACCTGAAGCATATAACAAAACGCAAACAGCCAGAAAAATGCAACCGATTTGTCTGCCGACAGATGAAAAGCATCACAAAGCTCGCCCAAAGAGTTGGCAAGAATAATCTTTTTTGAAAGGCCAAAAATAAATCTTCTGATACCGTCTGATGCCTTGTCAAAGCTGTGACTGCGGCTTGTCAGCTGTATTTCTATATCCGAGTATCTTACGATAGGCCCTGCGATAAGCTGGGGAAACAGCGCTACATAAGTAGCAAGGTTGACAGGGTTTTTCTGGACATTAACTGTGCCGCGGTACACATCAACGGTATAGCTCAAAATCTGAAAGGTATAAAAGCTTATTCCAATAGGCAATGCCAGCCTGAAAAGCGGAACCGAAAGTCCTGTCACGCGATTAAAGTTTTCAATAAAGAAGTCGGCGTACTTAAAGTAGGCAAGCGCCAAAAGACTTGACGTGGCAGAAAGAAACAGAAATACTTTGGCAAGCGGCTTGCCGCGGAAGCGGTCAATCAAAAGACCAAAGATATATCCCAAAGCTATGGTTGCAATCATCAAAAAAACATACATCGGCTCACCCCATGCATAAAATACAAGGCTGACAAGCAAAAGTACGGTGTTTTTTAATGCCTTTGGCGTTATGCTGTAAAGAATAAGCACTATTGGCAAAAAGTAATATAAAAATGGTATGCTTGAAAATAACATATAGTATCTCCTTAAAACAAAGCGGGTGCGTCGGCACCCGCTTTAATCAAACAACAATTAATCTTCAAGGCTTGTTGGGCACATTACAAAGAATACCTTTGTGCCAACACTTCCGGCAACCATCTCGTCAGCCTCAACGCAAACATTCCATCTGAGGTTTGCAGATGACTTGAGCTTTGAGATAAAAGCAGGAGCATCTGCTGCATTTTCAAGCTCAAACACATATCCCACAAAGGGAATTGAGCCTATCATGGGCATAAATACAGCGCCGGATTTAAAACCGGTAATTTCAGTATTGTCAAAGCCTGAAAGCAGACCCGGTTCAACGGACATCGCACCGCCGCCAAACTTAATTGCAGGGTTCTGCAGCAAGCTTTCTGCAATTGCTACTACATCCGAGCCGGATGCTTTTGACTTGAAGTCAGCAAGCAGAGTGTTGCCCAGGGTTGCAGGTGTGCTTGCTTCGGGTTTTACCTCCGGAGTGGTTTCCGGCTTGGTTGTGTCGGGTTTTTCTTCCGGTTTTTGAGCAGGCTTTTCAGCAGGTTTTGTTGCGCTTGCCTGTGGCTTTGCGGTTTCTGAAGGTTTTGCCTCGGGCTTTGCCTGCGGCTTTGATTCAGGCTTTGATTCAGGTGCAACCTCCGGCTTATCTTCGGCTTTTTCGTCTTCTTTTAAAGTTTCTGTTTCTGTGTCGGGTGTCAATTCTTCAATTTGTGTTTCAGATTCGTTTTCAACCTCGTTGTTTGGTTTTTTGCCACACGCCGCAAAGGTGAGGACAAGTGTTAATGTTAAAATTAATGCAAGTATTTTTTTCATATATTTTCTCCTTTAAATCAGTTTTTACACTTGTAATACTTTTAAATTGCCAAAAAGGTTGCATTATTTAAAAATTTTTATAAAAGATTTATTTCTTCGGCTATATTTTGCATTTCCTTGTCGGTTGCAGCTATGACATCAGCACATTTTTTAAGACGCATTGACATTTCTTCAGAGTTATCAATGTTCTTTTTATAGCGCACGTGATGCTCAAGACTTGCCCAAAAGTCCATTGCCATAGTACGTATCTGAACTTCAACGCGTATATGCTGCTTTTTGTCCGAGAAAAACACAGGGATTTCAATTATCATGTGATAGCTGCGGTATCCGTTTTCTTTGGGCTTTTTTATGTAGTCTTTAACATTTATAAGCCGAATATCGTCCTGACGTGTAAGCATATCGGCAATTGTGTATATATCTTCAATAAACGAGCATATAACACGAACCCCTGCAACATCGTTAAGATGCTTTGATACAGACTCGATTGAAACCTCATGGCCGTTTCTTAAAAGCTTTTCCGCAATGCTCTTGGGCTTTTTGATGCGGAATTTTATGGTTTCAATGGGGTTTCGGTTGTTGCGCACCGACATCTCGTGGTTGAGTACCTCCAGTTTGGTTGTTACCTCCTGAATGGCACACTGATACATCATCATAAGTTCTTCAAAACGGTGTGCTACCTCTGCAAAAATATTGGCTGTGTCTTCGGGAATTGCAACATTGGCAAGCACCGCTTTGCTAAGTTCTTTTTCCATTTCTTTTAAATCCTTTCAAGTCGTTTAGCGAATCTGTCCGTTGCCGCGAATTATATATTTGGTTGTGGTAAGTGCCTTAAGTCCCATCGGCCCTCTTGCGTGAAGCTTTTGTGTGCTTATGCCGATTTCTGCACCAAAACCAAATTCAAATCCGTCTGTAAATCTTGTAGAGGCATTGACATAAACCGCTGCCGCATCAACTGCTTCCAAAAATTTCTGTGAGTTTTCATAGCTGTCGGTAATTATTGCTTCGGAATGACGGCTTCCGTATTTATTTATATGCAAAATTGCCGCATCTGTGCTGTCCACAACCTTTACTCCTATTTTAAGATCAAGGTATTCTGTTTCCCAATCCTCGTCTGTTGCAGGAATGGCATCGGAAAAAATTTGGCAAACTTTTTCATCGCCCACAATTTCAACACCTTTTTGGCTGAGTGCAGAAAGCATATCAGAAAGAAATTTCTCTGCAACCGCTTTGTGAACAAGAAGCTTTTCCTCTGCATTGCACACAGAAGGTCTTGAAGTCTTTGCGTTTATAATAATTCTTTTTGCTGTTTCAAGGTCGGCGGATTCGTCAACAAAAACGTGACAGTTGCCTGTGCCGGTTTCAATAGCGGGTACGGTGGCGTTCTGAACAACTGTTTTGATAAGACCTGCGCCGCCGCGCGGTATAATAACATCAAGGTAATCGTTAAGCTTCATCAGGGCAACCGCGCTTTCGCGTGAGGTATCCTCAACAAGTGATACGGCATCCTCTGGAACGCCTGCAGCCGCAATAGCCTTGCGGATAACATTGGTTATTGCCGTGCTTGAACGGTGAGCCTCTTTGCCGCAACGAAGAATACAAGCATTTCCCGCTTTAAGGCAAAGTGCAGCAGCATCAGCTGTAACGTTGGGACGCGCCTCGTAGATAATTCCCACAACGCCAAGAGGTACACGCATCTGACCTATATGAAGACCATTGGGACGCTTGAACTCAGAAACTACTTCCCCCACAGGGTCACCAAGCTCTGCAATCTGAAGTATTCCTTCTGCCATGGCGTCAATACGTTCTTCGGTAAGCCGCAGACGGTCAATAAGTCCGTCGTTCATGCCGTTTTCTTTTGCTGCCTGAATATCCTTGGCATTTTCGGCAAGGATATATTCGGTATTTTCTTTAAAAGCCTCTGCAATACTGCAAAGAGCATTGTTTTTTATATCTGATGAAAGGGCTGCAAGACAAGCTGCGGCAGCCTTTGCCGCCTTTCCCTTTATTTCGAGCTCATACACTAAAATCACCTCATTTTGAAGTATACCATAGGCTGATATAAAAAGCAACAAGATAAAAAATTATTTAACAATTTTTAACCGAAAATTAATACGCCGAAGGCGAATGCCTTCGGCGATGTGATTAACCAATATGCTTAAACCGATTAATATCTGTCTTTTCGGGAATGTACGCTTCAATATAATCCAGCAATGCGGAAGGGCCATTAAAAAACTTATAAAGCTCTAAAGATTCATGCTTCATAAATCCGCCGTCGGTTATTTGTTTAAGATATGTGTCAACGGGGTCAAAATATCCCTTTGTGTTAAGTACCGCAATTGCTTTGCTGTGACGTGCAAGCTGTTTAAGAGTCATAATTTCAAAAAACTCTTCAAAGGTTCCTATTCCGCCGGGGGTCATAATAAACGCGTCTGAACGGTCTTCCATAATCTGTTTTCGCTCTCGCATGGTATCGGTATAAACAAACTCTGTACATTTGTCATAAAGCACGCCGTCTACCTCAAAAAAGGAAGGAGCAACCCCGACTATTTTTCCGCCCCCCTTTGTCATACCCCTTGCAACTGCTCCCATAAGTCCGTTGGCACCGCCGCCATAAATCAGACTATGCCCGCGTTTTGCCATTTCTTCGCCCAAAAGCTCGCCTTGAAGTATGTATTCTTTATCTATTGCATTGCTTGATGCACCGTATACACAAATATTCATAAATAAACCTCCTTAACAACCGATTATATTTATAATATGTGTTAAGTATACCATATTACACATTAAAAAAACAATAGTTTTATTGACTAATTAAAGAAATTAATGTATAATTTTATAGAAAATTGGAGGTATACCGATGACAAAAGAAAATATCTACAGCAAAATGGGTATCTCGGATGAAGTGTTTGCCTTTGGCGAAAAAATTCTTGAGAGCCTTGAAACGCGATTTAAAGAAATAGACAAAACAGCAGAGCACAACCAGCTGAAGGTGATTGCTGCAATGCAGAAGAATAGGGTGGATGCCGCCTGCTTTGCAGAATCCACAGGCTATGGCTATGACGATGTAGGAAGGGATACGCTTGAACGTGTTTATGCAGATTGCTTTGGTACAGAGGACGCACTGGTAAGACCTCAGATAACTTGCGGAACTCATGCGCTGGCCTTGGCACTCAGTGCAAATCTCAGACCTGGCGATGAGCTTTTATCACCTGCAGGCAAGCCCTACGATACTTTGGAAGGGGTTATAGGTATACGCCCTCAAAAGGGGTCCCTTGCGGAATACGGTGTTAAATACCGACAGGTGGATTTGCTTGCGGATGACAGCTTTGATTATGACAAAATCCGCGAGGCAATAAACAGCAAAACAAAACTGATAACCATTCAGCGTTCAAAAGGCTATCAAACGCGTGAAACATTTTCGGTTGAAAAGATTGCAAGACTGATTAAATTTGTTAAAGAAATAAAGCCTGATGTAATCGTAATGGTAGACAATTGCTACGGTGAGTTTGTGGAATGTGAAGAGCCTTCAAATTTTGGTGCAGATATGATTGTCGGCTCGCTGATTAAAAATCTTGGCGGCGGTCTTGCTCCTTCGGGAGGGTATATCTGCGGAACCCGTGAATGCATCGAAAACTGTGCTTTTCGTCTGACAGCTCCGGGACTTGGCAAAGAGGTCGGAACCAATATGGGTCTTATGCGTCAGTTCTATCAGGGACTTTTTATGGCGCCAACTGTTGTTTCGGGTGCGCTTAAGGGCGCAATTTTTGCGGCAAACATTTATGAAGCTTTGGGCTTCAGATGTGTGCCAAATGCAACCGAGAGCCGTCACGATATAATTCAGGCAGTGGAGCTTGGCAGTGCCGAAGGAGTAATTGCTTTTTGCAAAGGGATTCAGGCAGCAGCGCCGGTTGACAGCTATGTAACTCCTGTTCCGGGGGATATGCCGGGATACGAATCTCAGGTTATTATGGCTGCAGGTGCGTTTGTTCAAGGCTCATCTATTGAGCTTAGTGCAGATGCCCCCCTGCGCGAGCCGTATGCGGTTTATTTTCAGGGCGGTATAACGTGGTATCACGCAAAGCTTGGAATACTAAAGTCTGTTCAGGCGATGCTTGATGATAAATTATTAACTAAAGAAAAGATTAAAGGAGAGATGTAAGAATGTGGTTGGTTATAGCGATTATTGCGATGCTGTGCTGGAGCGGCTCGGACTTTTTCAGCAAGCTTGGTTCAAAGCCTTCTGACAAATACAGTCATTGGAAAATGGTAATGGCGGTAGGCCTTGTTATGGGTATTCATGCCTTTTATGAAATGGCAACAGGCACAACTGTTACCATGCAGGACATAATTTATTATCTGCCTGCATCTGCAATGTACATACTGTCAATGATATTCGGATATGTTTCGCTCAGATATATTGAGCTTTCGGTTTCCTCACCGATTTGCAATTCGTCAGGGGCAATTGCGGCAATCCTTTGCTTTGTTGTTCTTGGACAAACCATTGACGGACTTTCAACCGTAGGTGTTGTAATTGTTTCGCTGGGTGTAGTTTTTCTTGGTATTGCAGAGTATACCGAGGATGACGAAGCAAAGGCAAAACGCCAGCTTAAAGCAAACAGAAAATATTCAAAAAGCGTTCTTGCGATTTTGCTTCCTGTTCTTTATTGCATCATTGACGCCCTCGGCACATTTTTTGACGCGGTAATTTTAGAAGAAGGTAACACCTTTATGACCAGCATTTTCCATTACCTTGACGAAGACGTTGCTAATGTAGCTTATGAGCTGACATTCCTGTTTATGGCGATTGTTGCATTTATATATGTATTTGTAATCAAAAAGCAAAAGCTTGGCAGCCTTAAACTGAAGGAGGAAGCGCCCAAGGGGATTGGCGCAATTTGCGAAACTGCAGGGCAGTTTGCGTATGTGTATGCACTTGCCGCAAACCCTGTAGGTGCAGCGCCGATTATATGTGCGTACTGCGTAATTTCTTCGCTTTGGAGTGCAATCTTCCTTAAAGAACGTCTTTCGTGGAAGCACTATGCAGCCCTTGTTGCGGTTTTTGCCGGAATAATTATTATGGGTGTTGCAGAAGGTCTTGCGGAACTGTAAATATTAGTCAATATACAAATCGGGCAGACATTTGTCTGCCCGATTTTTGTATAATAGGAAATTCACAATTTCCTATTATACAAAACACAAATTTGATACCCGTGCAAAATTTTCGGCTTTGCCGAAATGCACATGGGTAAACAAAGTGTTAATGCTACGACCGCCGCCTGCGGCGAGCGGCGAAGCCGCTTTGTTTTGCTTAATCGTCTTAAAGGTTTTCGTTTAGCTTATTGCTTTCGTCTGCTTCGCACGCCCTTATGTATTTTTCTTCCATTTCCTGCTGCAGTTTTTGCAACTCCTCAATTACGTCCGTAACCTTGTTGAACATTGTGTGATAAAAGCTTTTGTAGTTTTCCATGTTTTTTCCTCCCAATATATAAAAAATGCGCCAACCGAAGCTGACGCATGAAAAACGCACAGCCTCAGTTCCGAGTAGCTACACTCCTAACTACACCCAAAGGTACAGCGAACCAAAGTGTGCGTTTTTTGCAAAACGCACACCTTTAGGTGTACTAATTAAGTTAGGAATGTAGCTGATTGTATTATATCACTATTAAAATAAAATTGCAATAGTTTTCTGTAAAATTATGTAAAATAATAAAAACCTTAACTTTTTTAAAGTATATTAAATATTAAAATAGTTGTGTTTCGAATTAAACTGTAACAAAAAAGTGCGCCAACCGAAGTTGACGCACAAAAAATGCACAGCTCCAATTTGTCGCGAAACAATTTAAATATACCACTAAAGCACATTAAATAGAGCATGCATTTTTACCAAGAGGCAAAATGTGCTTAGTGAATAAAGTCCTATTTAAATTGTTTCGCAAATTTATTATATCACTATTAAAATAAAATTGCAACAGCTAATTCTGTAAAATTTTGTAAAAGTCTTGTTTAATTTAATAATCTTTTAATAAAAAACTTGTTTTTATCCTAAAAAATTAAATCCTTTTTTGTCATCAAAGCCAATTTTGCATAAGAAACAGTCAAACCCCCAAGAATTAAAAGACAATTCATCATCTTTTGCATACGAAAAAATTTGTATTTGCTTCCATTGTATGGTAAAATATGGAAAAAGAGTACATAAAACAAATAACCAATATACAGAAGGGTGAGATGAAGATGTATACAGAAGAGAAAAATTCAAAGGTTTTATATTTGCCCATAGATTCGGTCAGACCAAACCCCTATCAACCCCGAAAAGAGATGGACAAGGCGGCACTGGAGGACTTGTGTGCGTCAATACAGCGATATGGTCTTATGCAGCCGGTTGTAGTCAGACAGATAAACGGTCGTGACTATGAATTGATAGCAGGCGAGCGCAGACTTCGTGCGTGTCGCATGGCAGAAATGGAAGAAATTCCTGCAATTGTAGTAAGAGCAGGGGGGACGGACAGCGCGATTATGGCGCTGATAGAAAACATACAAAGAGAAAACTTGGGTTACATAGAAGAAGCAGAGGCGTTTTGCTCGTTGCTTTCGGAACATGGAATAACACAGGAAGAGCTTGCGGCTCGGCTTGGAAAAAAGCAATCTACAATTGCCAATAAGATAAGAATACTCAAGCTTTCTGCCGAAATACGAAGACAGCTTAAGGAAAACAACCTGAGCGAGCGTCATGCAAGAGCGTTGCTTAAACTGCCGGACGAAAAAACAAGGCTCAAAGCTTTGAATATAATAATTAACCGTGGTCTTAATGTTGTTAAAACGGAGGAATTAATAGAAGAAATTCTTGGTAGGGCAGAGTGCTCTGCAGAGCCGGAGGACGCTCCAAAGAATATAAGGGTGTTCAGAGATGTAAGGATTTTTTCAAATACCATCAGACAGGCAGTGGATATGATGAAACGCTCGGGTATTGAGGCGGAAAGCAAAAAGACCGAGAGCGACGAGTTTATCGAGTACACTATAAAAATCCCAAAGAATTTTAAAAACGCAGTTTAAAACACACAAAAAAGGAAATACTTTCAATTAACGGAGGTATTTACTATGAAAAAAACAAAAAAGGACGAAAAAAGGAAAAAGAGTACCCTTGTCCGTCAGGCAATGACAAGCAGAGGCTTTTACATAGCCATGTTTTCACTGGCTGTGATAGTTGGCTTTACTGTTTATGCAAGACGGATGCAGGCGGATTTGCGTAGCGGGGTTGCATCATTTGATGACGAGGCATGGAAGACTGCTGTTGAAGAAAGCGGACTTCAGATTGTTGATGTAGACACAGCGACAGACGCAGAAATGCCCGAAAGCAAAGAAACACAGCAACAAAAGGCGGATAATGTGCCGGAGACTAATCAAAATGAGGAAACGGTGGCAACCTCTGCAAAACCGCAGCCACGCACAGAAACTCCAAAGTTCTCTATGCAGATTCCGTGTGAGGGAGCGGTGATTGCCGCGTGCTCTGTGGATGAGTTGGTTTTTTGCGAAACAATGGATGATTGGCGGACTCATAACGGTATGGACATTGCGGCGCAGATAGGCGCACCGGTAAAGGCAGCAGCGGCAGGAGTTGTCAGTCAGGTATACAAGGATGATTTGCTTGGCGTAGTGGTGGTGGTTGACCACGGCAACGGAATTTCCTCGCTTTACGGCAACCTTCAAAGCGAAGACTTTATAAAAACGGGCACTCAGGTTCAGACGGGGGATATAATAGGCGGTGTCGGAAGTGCCGGCGCGCTTGAAGCAAAGGCAGAGCCGCATCTTCATTTTGAGGTGCAGGCAAACGGCGAGTATAAAAACCCCGAAGAGTACCTGAATGCATAAAATTACGGTTTGAAATATTATGAAAAGAAGCCTGATGGGATTAACCGAAGGGCTTCTTTTCTGCATAAGGGGATTTTTTGCAAAAAACTATTGTAACCCAAGAAGTTTTGTGATAATATTAATATGTATGCATACATATTTAAAAAGCTGTATGCAAAAACAGCTTGTGATATGGAGGCAAATTTATGTTTGCAATGGAAATGCTTAAAACCTTTATATTGGGGATTGTGGAAGGAATAACCGAGTGGCTGCCGATAAGCTCTACCGGACACATGATACTTGTGAACGAGTTTTTAAAAAACGAAGGCTCTTTTACTGCGTCGGATTTGTATCTTTATGTTATTCAGCTTGGTGCAATACTTGCGGTTGTTACCTTGTATTTTAAAAAGCTTAATCCGTTTTCGCCTTCAAAAACAAAGCTTGAAAGGCTTGAAACATGGAATATGTGGGGCAAGGTGTTGGTTGCCTGCGTGCCTGCTGCGGTAATTGGCTTATTGCTTGACCCAATTATGGAGAGATTTGAAAACTGGCAGGTTGTGTCTGCAATGCTTATTGTATATGGTATTGCATTTATATATGTAGAAAAGCTACATAAAAAGACTGTTGTGGAAACAATGGAGGGAATGTCGTATAAAACGGCGCTGCTTATCGGAGCGTTTCAGGTACTTTCGATTATTCCCGGTACGTCAAGGTCTGGTTCGACCATTCTGGGAGCCATGATTCTTGGCTGCTCAAGGGGGATTGCGGCAGAGTTCTCATTCTTCCTTGCAATTCCTGTTATGTTTGGTGTAAGTCTGCTCAAAATTCTTAAATACGGACTTGCGATGAGCGGTCAGGACGCTGTTGTTTTGATTTCGGGCATGGCAGTGGCGTATATTGTTTCTATGCTTTCGATTAAGTTCCTTATTAATTATGTAAGAAAACACGACTTTAAGTCGTTTGGCATCTACAGAATTATTCTGGGTGCAGTTGTGATAATGTATTTTTTGGTTTTCTAAATATACCGATGAAAAACGGTGAGGAGATACTATGGCTGAAAAAAGAAGAACAAGTACCGCAAGAAAGACCACGTCGAGGTCAACCGGTACAACAAGAAGAACAAACACAAAAACAAGAACTACCAAGGCTCAGACCCAAAGAACAAAAAAACGCAGTGCAGAGATAAAAGGAATTATTCTTATTGCACTGGGAATTTTTGTGGCACTCTCGTTCTGGGGCGGTGCAACGGGTATTGTGGGCGATACCTTCAGAGGGATTCTTATGGGACTCTTTGGCGGTGCGGCAGTAATTTTCTTTGTGTTTATTATATGGACAGGCATAAATATGTTCATTGAAAAACGCAAAGAGAATACCGGCTACAAGATTTGGGTGTTGCTTGCGCTTATGGTGGTTACGTCGGTTCTGTGGGCATTGTGGCACGAGGACACGGTTTGGGATTATCCTGATTTTATAAATGCAATCCGCACTATGTATGCGTGGGGCAGTGACGGAAGCTCGGGCGGCGTTATAGGCACGCTTCTTTGTATAGGTCTTGTTAAATGCCTCGGAACAGTGGGAACAACCATAATCTCAATTGCTGCGGCAATGATTTTGCTGTTAATTCTTACCGAGGTTTCTCTTGAAAAATTATTCAAGACAATTTCAGCATACATAAAGCGCAACAAGGCAGATATGGACGCGGCGCTGGACGAAGATGTAGAGATGGAGTTTGACCCCCAGCCGAAGGAAAAGAAAAAACGCGGCAGAAAAAAGAAGGAGAAGGTAGAAACCTATCAGGTTCCGCAAATGATTGGTGAAACTGCACAGCGTACACCTAATAGTGATTATTTTGATGTTTATTTCAAGGATGATGCTCTTGCTGAAATTACCGAAACCCCTCGGACTTCGCGCGCAGTAAACCGCAAGCCGTTTAAGTTTGAGGATGACTATACAGACGAGCGTGAAGCGGTGGATGTTGCAGATGTTGCTTCTGAAATTATTCGTGAAAAGACGGCAACTGCAAAACCGAAGTTTGAAATTACAGAGGAAAATTCAGGGGTGCTTACACAGCTTCCTGACGAAAACGGTAAATTTAAGACCGGCAATGATGATGAGTTTGAACCGCCAAGTCTTGTTCAGATGCAGGAAAAGGTAGACCCGATGACACAGGCTGCACTTGATGAAGGTGTGTCCTTTGACCGCGCGGTTGAAGCAGGCAAGCGTATCAAGCACGAGGAGGCACAGCAGGCAGCAAACAGCATCAATATAATGGCAAAAGAGAATATTGAAGCGACAAAGATTATAAACTATAAGCTGCCGCCCGTATCACTTTTGGCAAAACCCAAGGCAAAGGCAAAAAGCCGTGCCGAGATAAAACGTGAGCTTGAAAACAAGGCTAACAGACTTCTTGAAACATTGGCAAGCTTTAAGGTTGAGGCGGATATTCTTAATATTACTCAAGGCCCGACGGTTACAAGATTTGAGCTTCAGCCCGGTTTTGGTGTTAAAGTTTCAAAGATTACAAATCTTGCTGATGATATTGCACTCAGCTTAGCAGCAGCCGGTGTTCGTATTGAAGCACCTATCCCGGGCAAAGCGGCAATAGGTATTGAAATTCCTAATGAAGAGGCAAGCTCTGTTCCCATACGTGAGGTTATTGATACTGAGGAATTTAAGGAGTTTAAATCAAAAACTGCATTTGCCCTTGGTAAAGACATCGGGGGCAAATGTGTAATAGCAGATGTTTCAAAGTTCCCCCATGTCCTGATTGCAGGTGCAACAGGTTCGGGTAAAAGTGTATGTATAAACTCCTTGATTACGAGTATACTTTATAAAGCAAAGCCAAACGAGGTCAAGATGATAATGGTTGACCCCAAAATGGTTGAACTTGGTGTATACAATGGAATCCCTCACCTTCTTATTCCGGTTGTGACCGACCCAAAACATGCGGCAGGTGCACTTAACTGGGCGGTTGCCGAGATGCAGAACCGTTATCAGCTGATGAAGGACAACAAGGTGCGAAACCTTCAGGGATATAATGCACTGATGGAGGAAGAGGGTACTCCCGAGAACAAGCTGCCGGAGATTGTTATTATCATAGACGAGCTTGCTGACCTTATGCTGGCGGCAAAAAGCGAAGTAGAGGACGCGATAAACCGTCTTGCTGCGCTTGCCAGAGCGGCAGGAATGTATCTTGTAATTGCAACACAAAGACCATCTGTTGATGTAATTACAGGTGTTATTAAGGCAAATGTTCCGTCAAGAATTGCTTTTGCGGTATCATCACAGGTTGACAGCCGAACAATCCTTGACTCCATGGGCGCGGAAAAGCTTCTTGGCAAGGGAGATATGCTTTATGCTCCGCGTGGCGAAAGCAAGTCTATAAGAATTCAGGGTAACTTCATTTCTGACAGTGAGATAGAGAATATTATAGGTTATGTAAAAAAGCAATACGAGGCAGAGTACGACGAATCTATTCTGGAGCACATTGAAAATGCGCAGGAAAACCATAACGATGCCTCGGATGATGACAGCCACACACGAAGCGGCGATAAGGACGAGTTGTTTGTCAAGGCGGCTGAGCTTGTGTTTGAATCAGGTCAGGCGTCGGTTGCTATGCTTCAGCGCAGGTATAAGATAGGCTATCAGCGTGCAGCAAGAATTATTGATCAGCTTGAAGAAAACAGAATTATCGGGCCGTACGAGGGGACAAAGCCGCGCCAGGTTCTTATAAGCAGAAATGAGCTTAATGAAATGCTGATGAACAGTCCTGAATAGCCCAAAATGGTAAAAATATGCGGTTTTATTGCGTAATTAGCATAAAAGACCTTTGTGAAATTTGTGCAAACTCACGAATTTGTGAAAAAATACAGAAAACTATGGAAATTTCAAAAATAATGTAGTAAAATAAATGTAACATTATGAAAAAGCTTAAAAAAACAATATTTTAAGAAAAGGAGTTTTTAAGATGAATAAACAGGAGTTAATTTCAGTAATGGCTGAAAAAGCAAATCTTTCTAAGAAAGATGCAGAGGCTGCTTTGAACGCATTTGTTTGCGCAGTTGAGGGCGCACTCGTTAAGGGTGACAAAGTTCAGCTTGTTGGCTTTGGTGGCTTTGAAGTTAGAGAAAGAGCTGCAAGAACAGGCAGAAATCCCCAGACAGGCGCTGAGATGAAGATTGCTGCAGCTAAGGTTCCCGCTTTCAAGGCAGGCAAGGCTCTTAAGGATCTCATCAACAAATAATAGCTTAACAAGCTTATAAAAGAACGCCTTAGGGCGTTCTTTTTTCTTTGCCTTATAACATACTGCTTTGTGGTATGATTTTATATTATTATTTTATTTGAAAGGAATTTTATCACTTATGAAGAGCTTTACATACAGAACACGCGGAACGTGCTCAAGAGAAATTCAGTTTGAGATTGACGGGAATACTGTAAAAAACGTTTGCTTTGTTATGGGCTGCCAAGGCAATACTACGGGCGTGGCAAGACTTGTTGAAGGGATGGATGTAAACGAGGCGATTTCGCGCCTTGAAGGTATTGACTGCGGAGGACGTGGTACGTCTTGCCCCGACCAGCTTGCACAAGCTTTGAAAGCTGCCAAGGAACAAATATAATATATATCAGAAGGAAATATGCCGTTTTTGACAATATTACCCGGTATATGTCGAAATCGTACAATAATTTGTGAAAAAGTTCTTGAAAAATCCTACATATAGTACTTGACAAAAGGTTGATTTGTTGGTACAATATATAGGATTTTTAATATTGGGATAGTATGTGTATTCATAGTGTCCTGCGGCATTAAAAATGCAAAGGTGAAAAAATGGAAAGAATAAAGACAAGCACTCACGTGGTTGGTCTCAAACAAACAAAAAAAGCCATAGAAGCAGGTCGTGCCAACCTTGTTTTCATTGCAAGAGATGCTGACCTACACGTGGTATTCCCCCTGGAAAAGCTCTGTGAGGGGAGGAACACCGAGGTGGTTTATGTCAATAACATGAAAGAGCTTGCAAAGGCTTGCCGTGTTGATGTTCCCACAGCGGTTGCTGCAATTGTTAAAGACGCGTAAGCGTTTTTATAAAGAAGGCATTGACCTTCGCTTAAATTATATACAGGAGGTGAAATTAATTGCCAACATTTAACCAGTTAGTTAAGAACGGCAGAAAGACTGCGGAGAAAAAGTCTACAGCTCCCGCGCTTTTGGATGGATTTAATACCATTAAGAAAAAGCACACAGCTCAGGCATCACCGCAGAAAAGAGGTGTTTGTACTTCGGTTAGAACAATGACACCCAAAAAGCCTAACTCGGCTCTCCGTAAGGTTGCCAGAGTTCGTCTTACAAACGGTATTGAGGTTTCAGCTTACATTCCCGGTATTGGTCACAATTTGCAGGAGCATAGCGTTGTGCTTATCCGTGGCGGTAGAGTTAAGGACCTCCCCGGTGTGCGTTACCACATAATCCGTGGCACTTTGGATACTCAGGGCGTTCAGAAGAGAAATCAGTCCAGATCCAAGTATGGTGCAAAGAGACCTAAGGATGCAAAATAGTATCCAACACTTGTAAGACAAAATTTAAAGTTTGAAATTTAGTTTATAGTGCGTATTACTATTTGATATATATGAGACAGCAGTCTCGGCTACAATAGTCAATACAGCACTAGCAGTATCCTTAAGGGTATTGAGTACCTTGTGGATAGCATTTACCACAAAGAATGGAGGGAAGATAAGTGCCAAGAAAAGGACATATTGCACGCCGTGATGTGCTGCCGGATCCTATGTATAACAGCAAGACTGTTACACGTCTCATCAACAATATCATGCTCGACGGTAAGAAGGGTGTTGCTCAGGCAATTGTTTATGATGCATTTGAAATCATAAAGGAAAAGACAGGTAAGGACCCTGTTGAAGTGTTTGAGGAAGCTATGAATGCCGTTATGCCGGTGTTGGAGGTTAAAGCAAGACGTGTTGGTGGTGCAAACTACCAGGTTCCGATTGAGGTTAGAGCTGAAAGAAGAGAAACTCTCGGCCTCAGATGGATCACTCTTTATGCAAGACAGAGAAACGAAAGAACAATGGCTGAAAGACTTGCAAACGAGTTGATGGATGCTACAAACAGCACAGGCGGAGCATTCAAAAAGAAAGAAGACACACACAAGATGGCTGAAGCGAACAAAGCGTTTGCACACTTCCGCTGGTAATATTGCTTTGAAAATCGCCTCATCTTCGGCGAATGTGCTCAACTTGAAAAAATGCTCATGTATATCATATACACTCCGCTTTTTTTCAGTTTCGCATTCACCAAATCTAAGGCAATTTTCTTTGCAACATCTCACGCGGCTATTAAGCCAATTTTTGATTTACTACTTTTGTTACGAAAGGAGAGAAAGTTATGGGTAGAGCGTATTCACTTGAAAGAACAAGAAATATCGGTATCATGGCTCACATCGATGCCGGTAAAACCACTACTACAGAACGTATCTTGTATTATACAGGTATTAACCATAAGCTTGGTGAAACCCACGAAGGCGGTGCTACAATGGACTGGATGGCTCAGGAACAGGAGCGTGGTATTACAATTACCTCTGCTGCTACAACATGTTTCTGGGAACCCAAAGAAGGTCCTTACGGCGGTCAAAAGCACAGAGTAAACATTATTGATACTCCCGGACACGTTGACTTCACAGTTGAAGTTCAGAGATCTCTCAGAGTTCTTGACGGTTCGGTTACAGTTATGTGTGCTAAGGGCGGCGTAGAACCCCAGTCAGAAACAGTTTGGCGTCAGGCTGACGAATATAAAGTACCCCGTATGATATTTGTCAACAAGATGGATATTATGGGTGCTGACTTCTACAATGTTGTGAATATGATTCACGAAAGACTTAATGCTAACGGTGTTCCGATTCAGCTGCCTATCGGTGCTGAGGAAACTTTCGTTGGTATTATTGACCTTATGAACATGGAAGCTGAGATTTATGATGATGAACTCGGTAACAGCTACCATAAGGATGCAATTCCTGCAGATATGCTTGAAAAGGCACAGGAATATCACGATAAGATGGTTGAATCTATTTGCGAAACAGATGAAGAGCTTCTTGAGAAGTATTTTGGCGGTGAGGAAATCACTGTTAATGAACTCAAGGCTGCACTTCGTCGTGCAACAATCAACAATGAAATCGTACCTGTTCTTTGCGGAACAGCGTATAGAAATAAGGGTGTTCAGCTTCTTCTCGATGCAGTTATCGAGTATATGCCGGCTCCCACAGATGTACCAAATATCCAGGGTGTAAATCCCGAAACAGAAGAAGCTGATGAAAGACCGTCATCAGACGATGCACCTTTCGCAGCACTTGCGTTTAAGATTGCAACTGACCCGTTTGTAGGTAAGATTTGCTTCTTCCGTGTATATTCAGGTACACTTGAAAAGGGTTCACACGTACTCAACTCTTGCAAAGGCAAGCGTGAGCGTATCGGTAGAATCCTTCAGATGCATGCAAACCACAGAGAAGACCTTGATATTGTTTACTCCGGTGATATTGCTGCAGCTGTTGGCCTTCAGAACACAACAACAGGTGAAACTCTTTGTGACGAGAAGCATCCTATTATTCTCGAATCAATGAACTTCCCTGAACCGGTTATCCGTGTTGCTATCGAGCCTAAGACAAAGGCTGGTCAGGAAAAAATGGGCATTGCTCTTGCAAAGCTCGCTGAAGAAGATCCGACCTTCAAAACCTACACAGACGAAGAAACAGGTCAGACAATTATCGCAGGTATGGGTGAGCTTCACCTTGAGATTATCGTTGACCGTCTCTTGCGTGAATTTAAGGTTGAAGCAAACGTTGGTGCGCCTCAGGTATCTTACCGTGAAGCATTTAAGAATCCGGTTGATATTGAGCATAAGTATGCTCGTCAGTCAGGTGGTAAAGGTCAGTACGGACACGTACTTGTTAAGTTTGAGCCCCTCGAAGAAGGCGAAGGCTATGTATTCGAGAATAAGGTTGTCGGCGGTGCTATTCCTAAGGAATACATCCCCGCTGTTGATGCAGGTATTCAGAGCGCAATGCTCAATGGTGTACTTGCAGGCTACAACGTAGTTGACCTTAAGGCTACACTTTATGACGGTTCATATCACGAAGTTGACTCTTCTGAAATGGCGTTTAAGATTGCTGCTTCAATGGCGTTCAAGGATGCTATGAGAAAGTCAAACCCTGTTCTCAAAGAACCTATCATGCTTGTTAATGTTATAACACCTGACGATTACCTTGGCTTCGTTATCGGTGACCTTAGCTCAAGACGTGGCATGATTAAGTGCCAGGAATCACGCAGCGGCGGTGTAACTCAGGTTACAGCTGATGTTCCGCTTTCAGAGATGTTTGGTTATGCAACAGTTCTCCGTAGTGGAACACAGGGCCGTGGACAGTACTCAATGGAGCCTTCACATTACAGCGAAGTTCCGAAGTCTGTTCAGGAAAAGATTATCAGCGAAAGATCAAAAGGCGAGTAATTTCTTGGGCTTTTGAAATCTTTTGTAAGATAATTTTTAAAAAGCTATTGAAAAGTAGCTTTGAATGTAGTAAAATAATTAGTAAACAATTAACTTATATAAAGTTAGGAGGAAATAAAAATGGCAAAAGCTAAATACGAAAAAACCAAACCGCATGTTAACATCGGTACAATCGGTCACGTTGACCATGGTAAGACAACTCTTACCGCTGCAATCACAAAGGTGCTTTCACTTTCAGGTAAGGCTCAGTTCGAAGCTTACGACATGATCGATAAGGCTCCCGAAGAAAGAGAAAGAGGTATCACAATTTCAACAGCTCACGTTGAGTACGAAACAGAAGCTCGTCACTATGCACACGTTGACTGCCCAGGACATGCTGACTACGTTAAGAACATGATCACTGGTGCTGCTCAGATGGACGGCGCTATCCTCGTTGTTGCTGGTACAGACGGACCTCTTCAGCAGACTCGTGAGCACGTTCTGCTCGCACGTCAGGTTGGCGTTCCTGCAATCGTTGTATTCATGAACAAAGTTGACCAGGTTGACGACCCAGAACTTCTTGAACTCGTTGAGATGGAAATTCGTGACCTTCTCACAGAGTACGAATTCCCGGGAGATGATATCCCGATCGTTAAGGGTTCAGG
>JAFYXN010000012.1 GCA_017546145.1 Clostridia bacterium | reverse complement strand
GTTTCATAAAATCGTCCTCCTTATTTGTTATGAGCTTTGTCCCAGTCTTCGTTTGCTTTTTCAACTGTCATCTTAGACAGAATTATTGTTATAATCAGATTGAAAATCATTGGCAGCCAAAGGTACATAAAGTTCAGCATATTGATACAGGATTCGGGCTGAATGTCTGCATTTGCAATGTAATTTCCTGCTGCGAGAAGCCAGCCTGTGAGAGCAGTTCCAAGACCGCCTCCAATTTTAACTCCGAGAGATGAGCAGGAATACATTGTTCCGTCAATACGTTTACCTGTTGTACGATATGTGTAATCGGAGCAGGCTGCAATCAAAGCGTTAAGGTCACCTTGCATGGGACTCATACCGATTGCGGCAATTGCTGTAAAAATCAGCATCATCGGTACATTTCCCATATATCCTCCGACGATTACCAATGCTCTTGCTATTGTTGCGATAAGGTAACCTGCAAAATTCAGTTTATACATTCCACCGCATTTCTTTACAAGAAATGGAGTAATCAGCAAACCGCACATCATTGGAATATTGATGAAAGCGGAGAATGTGCCGAGCATATCTGCATTGCCGAGAATATAGGTCATATAGTAAATACCCATACTTATCATTGAGGAGTAGAGGTGACAGCAGATGTAAATTCCGCAAATCATAATGTAGTACTTGTTTGAGAAAAGCATTTTCATTGCCTGAATTAAGCTGTACTTTTCTTCTTTCTTTTCCTTTGGGCATGTGCTTTCTGCAAGTTCAAAATCAGGATAAGCGTCAGAAGAAAATCTTGCAGCTTCCTCATTTACGGGATTTTCATTTGCAAGATCATTTTCCGAAAGTTCCTTTACTGAGAAAACTGAGATTGTATTTACAACAAGACCAACAATTGCATATATGATTGCTACTGTTTTCCAACCATCAGCACCACCGCCAAACCATTCAACAGCACCTACTGTAACGCTTTGAATGAGAAGGCTTGTTCCAAATGCAAAGATAAAACGTATAGAACCGAGCTGGACACGTTCGTTTCCGTTTTTGGTGATAAGCGCTGTTAATGCGGCGTAGGCGATATTGTTTGCGGTAAAGAATACTGCGTTGAGCAGGGTGTATGCAATAAAGAAATATGCATATTTTGCTACATCTCCCATATTGGTAGGAATAGCGAAAATTGCCGCAAGTGCAATACTGCATCCTATGTACGGCCAGAGCATCCAAGGCCTTGCTTTACCCATTTTTGTTTTTGTCTTGTCAATCATTGCACCGAAGAAAATGTCAGTTATGCCGTCGAATATTTTTGACACCATCATCAATGTACCAACAATGCCTGCGTTAAGCCCTGCGGTATCAGTCAAATAAATCATTACAAATGATGACAAGAATGCATATACAACATTTCCGGCAATATCTCCTGAGCCGTAGCCGATTTTGTTGTACCATTTCAGATATTTTTTGTTATCCATGATAATTCTCCTTTAATTGAAATACGGTGGCGGACTGCATTATAATTACACGAGAATGCAGTTTGCCCGTCAATATTAACTTATTATGTGTTCACTGTTCAATTAAAGGCGCCTTTACTTTCTGATTATATTCTAACATATCTAATATCATATTTCCATAAACACAATAGAACAAAATATGCACAAAATGATACTTTACGGTTGAATTTTGCTTTTGAGTATGGTATAATATATACAGGAAATCCATAAGCAAATATTTTGGGGAGGAAATTGTATGTATACCAATGTTGCTTATCTTCACAATTCTCTGAATGATATGGTTGATACAAGTCGTTCACTTGTTGTCACAAGCTGTGGGTATTATCG
>JAFYXN010000011.1 GCA_017546145.1 Clostridia bacterium | reverse complement strand
GGTGTCAGTTTTGTTTTTAGTTGTATTCTTTCGTTGTTGTAGAAATAAATATATTCATCTATGATGAGGCGAGCCTCATCATAAGTTTTGAGTTTAATTCTGTAAACACATTCTGTTTTGAGAATAAAAAAGAAATTTTCAGCCAAAGCATTGTCATAAGGATTCCCTTTTCTTGACATTGACGGAGTAATGTTGTATGATTTAGTTAGCTTAAAGTACGCGTGTGAAGTATACTGAAAGCCTTGGTCACTGTGGAGTTGCAGCTCTGCGGTGACCTTTTCTCTTTTCTTGGCTTTTCTGATTGTAGAAAGCACAAGGTTAATATTTTGCTCCGTTCTGGTTTTGTAAGCAACTATACTGTTGTCATATAAATCTCTAATTACTGATAAATACAAAGTTCCTTGATTAGTTTTGATATACGAAATATCTGTAACCCATTTTTGATTTGGTCTTTCTGCTTTGAAATCTCTATTTAACAAATTAGGATAACGGTGCAAATATTCTCTATAATTACGATACTTCTTTCTTCTGATTACCGACAACAAGCCGTATTTCTGCATAACTCTCAATACAGTTTTTGGATTGCAATATATGCCGTTCCTTTCAAGCCATATATGCACTCTGCGGTAACCATAAGTCTTTCCACATTCGTTTTGACATTCTTGTATTTTCTCCGCTAATGGCAAATCCCATGCTGGTATATCCATTCGTGCTACATAACCGTAATATCCGCTTCGTGATACACGGAAGAACCGACACATTTCGCTGATTGAATATTTATCTTTATGTTTGAAGATTACCATATATTTTACGCTTGTTCTCACTTCCTTTCTGTGAGCGAGAGAAAATCCCGCATCAGTTCATTTTCCATTTCTAAGCGCTTTATGTGTCGTTCTTTCATAGCAAGTTTATATTGCAACTGGGAAAGTTTACTTAATTGCTGTACAGATGGAGGTAATTCTGTTTCGGATTTTCTTGGTCTGCCTTTGGGTTTAATTGATATTCCTGCCTCAACTTTACGTTGGTTTCGATTATGTCTCTTAAAAAATTCATGCATTTTTTCGTAAGATAATCCAAATTTTTCTGCTATTTGTCGCTGGGTTAAACCTTGACTTCGCAGTTCAAATATTTCTTTTTCATACATTTTAATGTGACGATATTCTCTTGGCATACAAAAATCCCCCTTTATGATAGCTATTTTAATTCTACCATAAAGGGGGTGTTTTTTCTATTGTCCGTTTTTACTGGACTTGTTCATTGTGCTTTGTAGGGGGTTATCTTTTAAATAACATTTTTATATTATTCACATGGATAAAAATGACGAAATAATCCACATAGTTGAATGTTTTTTACATTGACTATTTCACCAAAAAAACACATAATTGTAGATATACAGATAAAAATGAAGCAATAGCGTGGCAGAACCAAAATTCATTTAAGTTAACAAAAACATCTTAAAGGAGAAAAATAATTATGAGTAAATTAAGAGTAGCAGTAATAGGCACAGGAATGATTGCAAACAGCGCACATTTTCCGGCGCTGAACGATTTAAGAAAAGAGGGGCTGATTGAGGTTGTAGGTGTTGCAGATATTCGCGAAGAGGTTGCAGCAGAAACAGCAAAAAGACATGATGTTCCTAACTACTACAAAGACCCGCAGAAAATGCTTGACGAACTCAAACCTGATTTTGTTGCTGTTTGCACTCCAAATATGTACCACAAAGAGTGGACAATCAAAGCTCTTCAGGCAGGTGCTCATGTTGCCTGTGAGAAGCCAATGGGCTTAAGCGTTAAAGATGTAGAAGAAATGTGGCAGACTGCAAAGGACTGCAACAAGATGCTGTTCCCTTGTCAGTGTATGAGATGGAGAAACTATATGCAGCAGTCAAAAGAGCTTGTTGACCGTGGCGAGTTGGGTGATGTTTACTTCTCGGACATTGAATTTATCAGACGAATAGGTGTTCCAACATGGGGATTTTTCCATATGAAGGAACATAACTTCGGTGGCCCCTTCTGTGACCTTGGTGTTCATCTTATTGACTCTTTACTTTGGGTAGTTGGCGACAAAAAGGTTGAAACAGTATCCGGTAGTACATATACAAAGATTGCAAATCAGGGCGAGGATGTTCTTTTGAGCATTGCAGAGAGCGGTGCATATACAGGTGCGTTTTCACCCAGAGAATATGATTACAAAGAGTTTAATGTAGAAGACTTTGCAACAGGCTTTATGCGCTTAGAGGGAGGAATGAGTGTAAACTTTAAATTCTCATGGGCACTTAACCTTCCTACAACCAATCTTGATATGGTTATCTGCGGCGATAAAGGCGGACTTTCTGTAAACAAAGAAAGATTATACAAAAACATTGGCAGATACCAGACAGAATGCGATATGAAGTGGTTTGATAACAGCCCATACGCAAATGTGGCATTTGGTCAGCACAGACATATGTACAGAAACATTATGAACACACTTTTGGGCAAGGAAGAGTATCTGATTAAAAAGCATCAAAACCTCGAGGTGACAAAAGCAATCGAAGCTTTTTATAAATCAGCAGAGCTTGGTAGAGAAATCAGCGTTAAGGAGTTGGGCTAATGATTAAGGCGGTAATAATTGGTACATCACACATGCACGTAAATGAAATCGCACTTTATATAACAGAGTGTCCTGATATGGAGCTTCTTGGAACTTCGGATGTGCCATCAATGGTCGAAAAAATCCCTGCACTCAGATACACTCCTGAATGGAATTTGCAAAATGTAAAGGACAACTACTGCAAAAATGTGTATGATGATTACAAAAAGATGTTGGACGAAATAAAGCCGGATATTGCGTTTATTCTTACCGAAAATGCTCAAAAGTCTGAAGTCGTTGAAGAATGTGCAAAACGCATGGTAAATGTTTGCATTGAAAAACCAATTGCAGTAAGCCTTGATGAAGCAAAAAAGATAAAGGCAAGCGTTCACAAATACGGCATTGAGGCGGTTGTGAACTGGCCTGTCGCATGGAGACCGTATTTATACAAGCTGAAAGCCGCACTTGACAGTAAGGTGGTTGGTGAGCCGATTAAGTTAAGATACATAAACGGTCATACAGGCCCTCTCGGAAAAGGCGCAAAGCACAGAGGAGTAAGTGCAAACGCGGAGGAAATGACAGATGAACAGCGTTCAAAAACATGGTGGTATCAGCAAGGTCGTGGCGGCGGTGTTTACCTTGATATATGTTGCTACGGCTGTTATTTTTCAAGATGGATTATGGGGGATAGCGCCCAAAGCATAATTTCTATGGGTGCAAATCTTAACACACCATTTGGTGACACAGACGACAACTTTGGAGCAATGGTGAAATACGATGGAAAGATGGCTGTTTTAGAAGGAACATGGACAACACCAAGAGCGGTTATTCCATCAGGCCCCATGGTTCTTTGCACTGACGGAGTTATTACTTGTACCGGTGGCGCAGAAAACGCTCCGGATGTAAAGGCGTATGACATTTTTGGCGATGAAGTTGAGATACCCGATTCGGTGCTTGACGAGAGTATGAAGAATATGCCCTGCCATTATTCAAAACATATAAAAGATGGTGCGGATATTTTTGAAATGCTTACCCTTGATGCCAATATGGATATTATGGCAATTCTTGATGCTGCAATGAAGAGCAGCATAAGCGGAAAAGAGGAAAAAATAAATGCTTAAAGGGTGCATTGCAGATATTGAAAGAGCTGCAACTCACGATGGCCCGGGATTAAGAACGACAGTCTTTTTTAAAGGCTGTCCTTTGTCCTGTGTATGGTGTCATAATCCTGAATGTATAAGCTTTATCCCTGAAATTATGGAATATCCCGAAAAGTGCATTGGCTGTGGCAAATGTGACGAAGGATGTTTTTCGGGTGCAAGGGTTGTATGTGGCAAGGAAATGACCTCGGACGAGGTTTTAAAGGAGGTTCTTTTAGATAAGGACTACTACAAAACAGATGGCGGTGTTACCTTTTCGGGTGGCGAGCCCCTTGCACAGCCTGAGTTTCTTGAGGAAATCATAGATAAATGCAAAAACAGCGGTATAAACTGTGCCATAGAAACTTCTATGATTTATTTCAATGAGGATATTTTTAAAAAGCTTGACTTAATAATGTGCGATTTAAAAATCTGGGACACCGAAGATCATAAACAATATACAGGCGTTGGTAATGAACAAATAAAAGATAATATCCTGAAAGCCAACCGGCTTGATATTCCTATTATTGTACGAACACCTGTGATTCCTGAAATAAATCAGGGGATAGAAGAAATATCTAAATTTTTAAAGCCTTTAAAAAATGTTATGCAGTATGAACTTTTACCCTATCATCCTTTGGGTGAGGGTAAACGCCGTTCTTTGAGGCTTAAGGAAACCAATTTTTCAATACCAAACAAAGAATATGTAAAGGAGCTTGAAAAATATGTATTCATACGAAAATAGACTAAAAGAAATGCGGAAAACAAAAATCCGCCACACTCTTGAAAAAAGAAAGCAGAACGGCTATACCGACCTTGATGATTTTGGAACTGTTCCCATTTCCGAGGGCTATTGTGTTGAGCCGTGGTACAACAGCACAAATGGCAGCTTTTACGGCTATGACGGAATGTGTGAAAACTTCTGCCGCGTAATAGATGCTCACGTGCCGTATATTGATAAAAACGAGATGCTCTGCGGCAGATGGCGTGATATGCTTGTTAACTACCGTGGCGACCTTCACTATATGCCCGACTGGCTGAAAGATAATCTTAAAAACCTTGAATTTATCAAAAACGGTGCTACAAATCAGTGGAGTAAACGCTGGGATGAGCAGCGTTTTCCTTATGACCATTTGAAGCCTCTTCAGGCAAAGTATAATATAACTACAGGCATTGATGCAGACGCTCATTTTGCCTGTGATTATTCAATCGGTTTTAAACTGGGCTTTGGCGGTTTTTTAGAGAAAATAGAGAAGTACAGAAAAATCAACCCCGATAAATCTGAATTTTATGATGCAGAAGAAAGATGCGTAAAAGCAATTATAAGATTTATCGAAAGACATATTAAAGAAATTGATTCTTTGATTAAAAATGAACAGGATGAAGCAATAAAACAAAACCTTAAAACAATGAAAGAAACCTGTGAAAACATCAGGTACAATCCCCCCAAGACTTTCCGCGAAGCTTGTCAGTGGACTGCGTTCTTCAATTGTGCAGCAAGAATATACACACGTGACGGCGCTGGCTTTCAGGTCGACGGCTTGCTTTATCCCTATTACGAAAATGATGTAAAAAACGGCATTTTGGATGACGAAACGGCAAAATTTCTTATTGCAAATCTTCTTCTTATTGACCCCCATTATTATCAGCTTTCAGGAGTTGACGAAGAAGACCGGGATATGACAAATCACCTTTCGTACCTGATTTTAGATGCGGCAGACAGTATAAATATTGCATGTAATCTTACTGTAAGAGTGCATGAAAACTGCGATAGAGAGTTTTTGAAAAAAGCGGTATATTACCTGCTGAAAAACAAAAACGGTTGGCCGAGGTTTTGTAACGACAAGGCTCTTTTGGACGGCTATATGCGAAACGGCGTGGACAAAAAAACTGCACGAGAGAGAATTGCCGTAGGCTGCAACTGGATGTGCGTTCCGGGCAAGGAATTTCCAATGAATGATACAGTAAAAATTAATATCGCAAAGGTTCTGGAAGAGGCTCTTAAGGATATGAAGGTTGAAAATGAAAAAAGCTTGGAAAGATTATTTGAAATCTTTAAGGAACACCTGAAATCAGCAGTTGAAGTAACCGCCGCTGGAATAAATCTGCATATTGACCACGCGTGGGAGGTAACACCGGAGCTTATTATGAATCTTATGATGAAGAACACTTTGGAGCGTGGCGAAGATATTTCACAGTGTGCAGAGCTTTATACCGTAGGAATAGACGGAGCGGGACTTGCAGTTGTTGCGGATTCTTTTGGTGCAATTCAAACACGTATTGAAAATGAAAAATTACTTTCATGGGACGAACTTTATACTGCTCTTGAAAATAATTTCGATGATGAGCGGACTCGTCTTATGCTAAATACTGCTCCTAAATATTGTCAGGGCGGAACGGTTTCTGACGAATGGGCAAAGCGGTTAACCGAAGTTTGGGTTTCAACAGTCAAATCACAGGAGATGTCGAAATGTAGACAGCTTATTCCGGGCTGGTTCAGCTGGTCAAGAACCATAGAATACGGTTCAAAGGTAGGTGCAACACCAAACGGCAGACGGGCAGGAGAGCCAATTTCACACGGAGCAAATCCAAACCCGCACTTCAGAACAGACGGTGCGGTTACAGCACAGTGCAACGGAATAGCATCAATTCAGTGCGGCTTTGGAAATACTGCACCGTTGCAGCTTGAATTTGACCCCCACCTTGCAACAGATGAAAAGGGCGTTGAAACAGTTCTTAATTTGATAGAAACACACTTTAAACAGGGCGGAACACTTATCAATATAAATGTTCTTGATAAAGATAAATTGCTTGAAGCAAACAAAAACCCCGATTTATATCCTGATTTGGTTGTTCGTGTAACAGGCTTTACTGCGTACTTTGCAAGTCTGTCGCCGCAATTCCGTCAATTGGTTGTTGATAGATTTTTAGAGGGGATTTAAACAACTTTTGGAGAAACACTATGAAAACTTGTATTATTGTTGGTGCAGGAGGCCGCGGTAAGGACTGTTATGCGCCGTACATAAAAAAGACCGGAATAATGAAAATTGTTGGCGTTGCAGAGCCTGATGAGCAAAAACGCAATCAGTTTAAGCAAAACTATGATATAGCTGATGATATGTGCTTTAAAGACTATCATGAGCTGTTTGCAAAGGGCAGGCTGGCTGACAGTGTGATTATCTGTACTCAGGATAAAATGCACTTAGAGCCGACTCGACTTGCGGTAAAGTGCGGCTATCATATTCTGCTTGAAAAGCCTGTTGCAACCACAGCAAAAGAGCTTTTTGAGATAGAAAAAATTGTATCCGGATACGATAAAATATTCACAACCGGTTTTGTTCTTCGCTATACTCCTTTTATTCAAAAGATAAAGGAGATAATTGCCGGCGGTGAAATTGGTGATATAATCACCATGCAGCTTAACGAAAACGAAGGCTTTTGGCATCATGCACACTCGTATGTAAGAGGTCCATGGAACAACGAGGCTACCTCGTCGCCGTTGATAGTTGCAAAATCATGTCATGATTTTGACCTTATGCTGTATCTTATTGACCTTGATTGTGTCAGGCTTTCATCTTACGGCTACAACAGCTTTTTTAAACCCGAAAATGCACCGGGTGATGTTCCGCCAAGATGCACCGACGGCTGCAAATTTGGCGATAGTTGCGTCTATAATGCGGTAAAGCTTTATACAGAGGGTCAGGCTAAATATTTTGTGCACAAATTTGAATGCGGTGACAGTGAGGAAGAAATTATTAATGCATTGAAAACAAATCCCTATGGGATATGTGTATACCGATGCGACAACAATGTATGCGACCATCAGGTTGCCAGTGTGGAATTTGAAGGCGGTGTTACAGCCGTATTTACGGTTTCTGCATTTTCAAGGGATAACACACGTACAATAAAGATAATGGGTTCAAAGGGTGAGGTCGGCGGTTGTATGGAATCGGGAGTTTTAGTCCTGAAACGCTTTTCTGATATGAGTGAAGAAACCTTTAAAATAACCCACGACGGAACAAAGCACTGCGGCGGAGACGGCGGACTTATGGAGCATTTTGCCCGTCTTTTAAATGGCGAAACGGTGAAGGATAAATGGGTATTTAAAGCCCATAAAGCAGTTTTTGCGGCAGAAGAATCAAGACGGTTAGGACATAGTGTTGATTTAACTGATTTTTCTCTATAATAATATAAAAGAGACTTAAAGATTAAATTCTTTTAAGTCTTTTTTTGTACAATTAAAAATATAATTGCCAAAGCGTTCTACGTTTCGTAGAGTTGATGCTTTAAAAATGGACAACGGAAAAAAGAAACTCTAAAAACGGTAGGTTTACTAAAAAAATAAAATGTGTTAAGATTAGTTTAATAAAGTAATATAGAGGTGAATGCTATGGAGGCAAAAAGTATTGGAAGTACGATTGCTAAATTGCGCAAAAAAAGCGGAATGACACAGCAAACGCTGGCGCAAAAGCTTGATGTAAGTGACAAGGCGGTCAGCAAGTGGGAAAACGGACAAGGCTATCCTGATATAACAATATTCCCAAGGCTTTCGGCGTTGTTTGGTGTTAGTGTTGATTATCTTATGCTTGGCGAGAAAAAGCAGATTGCAATTGCAGGGAATATACTTTTGGATATAGTAAAAAACATAGACACATATCCTCAAGTCGGAATGATGGCTAAGGTGTCGGATATATCCTATGCAGTGGGCGGCTGCGTACCGAATACAGCAATTAATCTGACCAAGATTGACAAAAGCATTCCCATAAGTACATTTGGTAAAATCGGGACTGATGAATACGGAAGATATATCTTATCTCAGCTTCAGGGCAACGGCATTGATGCAAGTGGTATAATTATGTCCCCTGAAGTTCCTACAAGCTTCAGCGACGTAATGAGTATGCCGTCTGGCGAAAGAACTTTTTTTCATAAAAAAGGGGCAAATGCAGAGTTTTCGCCTGAGGATATAAATTTAGATTCTATTAATTGTGATATATTTCATATTGGCTATATACTTTTGCTTGACAAGTTTGATGAGGACGATGCAGAGTACGGAACTGTTATGGCAAAGTTCTTAAAATCCGTTCAGGAAAGAGGAATAAAAACGTCAATAGATGTTGTAAGTGACAGCACTGCGGATTACGGAAAAAAGATAATTCCTGTTTTAAAATATTGCAACTATGCAATTATGAACGAAATCGAATGCTGTACTGCGTGGAAGCTGGACGCTTACACTCCTGACGGAAAATTGAACTATAAAAATGTAGAGCTTGCGATGCGAAATATGGTTGATGCAGGAGTTAAGGACAAGGTAATTATTCACAGCAAAAAAGTATCCTTTGCGTTGGATGCAAGAACTTCGGAGTTTACTGTTGTTCCGTCGCTCAAAGTGCCAAAGGACGAAATAAAGGGAAGCGTCGGTGCAGGGGATGCATTTTGTGCAGGATGCCTTTATGGATTATATAATGATTTTTCAGACAAACAATTACTCGAATTTGCATCCGCAGCCGCGGCTTGCAATCTGTTTGCAACAAATTCGGTTGATGGAATGAAATCTAAAGCTGAAATATTAAACATAGAAGAAAAATATGGGAGGTTATCATTATGACAAGAGCGGAATTTGAAAGACAAGTAGAACGTGCTTTGGAGTTTTATGAAAAGGCAGGCATTGTTCTCAGCGAAGAAGAGAAGAAAAACATTGAGGTTTGTGACCATGGAATAGGAATTGTAGAAAAAGTAGGACTTCAGCTTCTTACCTACATAAACACCGAGCGTGTTTGCGCCAAAGAAATGGTTTTAACACCCGGACAGACATGTCCTGAACACAAGCATGTTCCGACAAACGGAATGGAGGGCAAGGAAGAAACCTTCCGCTGCAGATACGGCAAAGTGTATCTTTATGTTCCGGGTGAGGGCAAAAAAGAGGATATCAAGGCAAGAATACCTGAAACAGATGTAAGTGTTTTTCACGAAGTAATTTTAAATCCGGGCGAACAGTATACTATTATGCCCGAAACCTGGCATTGGTTCCAGGCTGGCGAGGAAGGTGCTGTTATCTCTGAATTTTCTACCAAAAGTACGGACGAAACAGACCAGTTCACGGATAAGCGCCTTGTAAGAGAACCGCAGATTGAGGATTAATAAAAGGAGAATAAAAATATGTTAGCAAATATGAATGATGTGCTGATTGATGCACAAAAAAACAAATATGCAGTTGGTCTTTTCAACACCATAGATACAGACGCTCTTGAGGCGGCTATCTCAGCGGCAGAAGAATTACGCTCACCCATAATTATAGGAACAGCAGAGGTGCTGCTTCCTTTTGCAGAGCTTCAGTTAATTGGACCTGCAATGGTAAATATGGCAAAAAATGCGTCTGTGCCGGTTGTGGTTCATTATGATCACGGACTTACCTTTGACAGATGTATGGAAGCATTAAAGCTTGGCTTTACTTCGGTTATGTATGATTGCTCTACCGATTCTTATGAGGATAACATAAAAAGAGTTAAAGAAATGGCTGAAATTGCACATTCTTACGGCGCAACAATTGAAGGCGAGCTTGGACATGTAGGTGACAACGAAGGCTCTATGGAGGGCGACTCACATCTGGAGGACCCTTCAAAATTTTACACCGACCCGATGAAGGCAAAGGAGTTTGTTGAAAAAACAGGAATTGATGCTTTGGCAATAGCAATAGGTACAGCTCACGGAACATATACATGCACACCGAAGCTTGACATCGAAAGATTAAAGCAAATAAGAAACACAATTGATACACCGCTTGTTTTGCATGGTGGCTCCGGTCTTCCATGCGAGGATTTAAAAAACTGTATTGTAAACGGAATAGCTAAAATTAATATATTTACCGATATGTGCGTTGCGGGCGAAAAAGCAATTAAGGAATGTAGCGGAGATTATCACGCGATAAGAGCGGCAAAGGTTAATGCAATAAAAAATGTTGTAATGTCCAAAATGAAGCAGTTTGGCTCGGACGGAAGATATTAAAACAAATCTTTTTACAAGGGGTTTTAGGGAATGAAGGTAGATACAGCTTATGTCTATACCAAAGGTATCGACGAGGATTCGGCAGAAGTTGTTGTTGATATTGATTTTTGTAACTTTGAGTGCGGCGGCATTGTGAATGTAAAGATAGTCGACCCCGATGGAAGGTCAGCGGCGGAATATTCCCGATACAACGAAGAAAGCTTTATGCGGATTAACTTTGACATAGAAAATCCAAAGCTTTGGTACCCCAACGGCTATGGAAAAGCTCCACTTTATAAAATTGAGATAAGATGTGAAGATAAGCTTTTATACAGTACACCTTTTGGTGTCAGAACGGTAAAGATTATGGAGCTTTCCGATAAAGAGGGTACTGAAAATTATAATAAATGCATTGAACTTAAAAAGACACCGTTTTCTGAAGAATATGACAAAAATGACAGATTTTCAGGTTTTATTTTGAAGGTCAACGGCGAAAGAATTTTGTGAAAGGGTGCAAACTGGGTACCCTGTGAGCCGTTTGCAAAAGGCAACACCCACAAAAAAGTCACAAAGCTTTTACAACTTGCAGCTGCTGCAGGTGTCAATATGATAAGAGTCTGGGGCGGCGGCGACATAGAGAGTGAACACTTTTATGACGAATGCTCAAGACTTGGGATTATGGTTACTCAGGACTTCCTTATGGCTTGTGCCCAATACCCCGAGGATGAACAGTGGTTTTTAGACCAGCTTAAAAAGGAAGCGGAATATGCAGCAGACTTTATAAGAAACAAGGCTTGCCTTGTGTGGTGGTCAGGCGATAACGAAAATGCAATTTTCGGCTCTGATACAGATACCGACTATCGCGGCAGAGCCTCGGCGTACAAGGCGATTGCCCCTGTTATATACAAAAAGGACTACAGCAGAAGGTTTTTACCGTCAAGTCCTTATGGCGGCAGCCTTTATGCATCAAACACTAAAGGCACAACCCACAATACACAGTTTTTGGGCGATTTCTTCAAGTATATGCTGAAGGATGATGTAAGTGACTACAAGGATTATTTTAAACTGTATAATGCAAGATTTATTGCAGAAGAGCCTGTGCTTGGTGCAGCGTCAGAGAACTGTCTTAAAAAGTTTATGACAGATGATGATATATACGGCAAAGAGTTGTCAATGTGGCTTTATCACACAAAATCAAATCCCGCGCTTAAAACTCAGGTCTTTGAATATCTTTACAGCTTTGCTCAGGGAATCTTGGGCAAATTTAAAAACGGCAAGGACAGATTTTTCAAACTTAAATATTTGCAGTACGAATGGCTGCGAGTGTCAATGGAAAGGGTAAGACGTGAAAAATGGTTCTGCTCGGGTGTTGTTTACTGGATGCTTAATGATTGCTGGCCGGCTGCATCAGGCTGGGCACTGATTGACTATTATGGAGAGCCAAAGGCGGCATATTATTCATTTAAGCGCAGTGCAAAGCCAACCATACTGTCGGTTGATTTGGAGGATGGAATGTATAAAATTCATCTCTGCAACGACGGAAAGGCAGAAGAGCTGACACTTAAATGGTATGCGGTTAATAACAATGGCGAAGTGGTATATGAGTCAAAGCCTGAACACGTGTACTCTCAGACAAACACGTCATTTGTTGCCCTTGAAATAAGCCAGAACCAAGTACCTGATGGTTGCTTTATTGTTGCGGATATTCTTGATAAAAACGGATTTGTTGACAGAGCCTTTTACAAAAAAGGTGCATTGGAAATAACTGCTTCAAATGACAGAATTGATACATTGAAAACGGATGGTGAAAATGTTAGAGTAAAATCAAATGCTAGGTAAGGGTTTAAGCGTTTTAATTGATATTTTAAATCCAGAAAGAATTGTCCATGGAAGTGTATTTCAAAGATGTGAGCACTTGTTAAGGGACTCTATGCAAAAAGTGCTTGAAAGGGAATGCCTTACATATTCGCTGAATGCGTGCGAGGTTGTACCTGCAGAACTGAAAGAAAACATAGGCGATTATGCCGCTATTGCGGTTGCGGCTATGGGAAGAAAGGAAAATGCATAATGGATAATCTGTTTCAAAGATACCCTGCCATTGAATGCTGTGTGCAGGATATAAATACAGCTTTAGAACTAATGATAGATACATATAAAAACGGCGGCAAACTTTTGGTCTGCGGAAATGGCTGGAGTGCCGCGGACAGCGAGCATATCGTCGGTGAACTTATGAAAGGGTTTATGCTTAGACGAAATGTAGATGATGATAGGATTCCTGAATACTTAAGGAAAAATCTCCAGGGTGCACTTCCTGCAATATCTTTACCAAGCCAGAGTGCAATACTTTCAGACTTTATAAATGACGTTGGCCCGGGAAATGATGTATGCACAGCTTTTATATGGCTATGGCAATAAAAATGACCTTTTAATATGCCTTTCCACTTCGGGCAACTCGAAGAATTGCGTAAACGCAGCCGAGGTAGCAAAGAGTATAGGCGTAAAAGTGTTGTCTATGACAGGCAAAAAAGAAAGTAAGCTGTAGGAAATTTCAGGTTGTACAATAAAGGTACCTGAAACGGAAACCTTTAAAGTTCAGGAATATCACTTGCCTGTTTATCATTATTTGTGTGCCATGACGGAGAAATATTTTTTAACGAATAGAATTTAATATAAATACAGAAACACCGCAAAGTATAAGTGAACAAGTCCAGTAAAACGGACAATAGAAAAAACACCCCCTTTATGGTAGATATACTGCTCCAATTTGTGCGGACAGTACAAATTGGAGCAGTATAAAGGCTTCGCGGTGTTTTTATGATTAAACTTATTTTATTTAAAAGGCATCTTAAGGGTGTGTTTTTTTGGTTTTATTTGTTCTTTGTGTAATAAGCCATATATTAGATGTAAGGTTATTTTGTAAATCAAATACGCGGTAATGCTATTTAACAAAAACTTTATATTTTAATTGCATTTTTTGGAATAATGTAGTATAATAACTAACATGATTGTCAGAAAATGAAAGGATGATATTGGTGTCAAAAGAAAACAGAAGTAATTTTACAGGCAAACTGGGCTTTGTTCTTGCGGCTGCAGGTTCTGCCGTAGGTTTGGGAAATATTTGGAGATTTCCGTATCTTGCCGCAAAGTACGGAGGCGGAATTTTTCTTCTTGTATATATCGTTCTTGCCGTAACGCTCGGTTTTGCTCTTATGGCTGCCGAGATTGCCATAGGCAGAAAAACGGGTCTTAGTGCGATAGGGGCATTTAAAGCACTCGACAAAAAGTATTCGTTCTTGGGCTGGCTTGCGGCGTTAATTCCGGTTATAATCCTTCCGTACTATTCAGTTATCGGCGGTTGGGTCATGAAATATCTGTTTGCCTTTGCAACAGGCAATGGTGCTTTGGCGGCGGGCGATGATTATTTTGGCGGATTTATAACTCAGACCGGACAGCCTTTAATGTGGTTTTTGTTGTTTATAGGTATAACGGCACTGATAGTTCTTTTAGGAGTAGAAAAGGGCGTTGAAAAGGTAAGCAAAATTATGATGCCTGTTTTAGTTTTTCTGTCCTTAATTATTGCAATTTATTCAATCTTTATGCCCGGCGCAATGGACGGCGTTCTTTATTACATACTTCCTGATTTTAGCAAGTTCTCAGCTACCACCGTTTTGGCGGCTATGGGACAGCTTTTCTATTCAATGTCACTTGCTATGGGAATTATGATAACCTATGGTTCATACATGAAAAAGGATGTAAACCTTGAGTCTTCTGTAGGTCAGATTGAACTTTTCGATACGGGCGTTGCATTTTTGGCAGGTCTTATGATTATCCCTGCGGTATTTGTGTTCTCGGGTGGAACTCCTGAAGCCCTCGGCAAAGGTCCAAGCCTTATGTTTGTAACCCTTCCAAAGGTTTTTGAAACAATGTGGGGCGGACAGATTATTGGTGTTGCATTTTTTGTATTGGTGCTTTTTGCAGCATTGACATCTTCAATTTCTCTTATGGAAACAGTGGTATCAATTGTGTGTGATAAGTGCAAAATCAGCAGAAATCTTTCTTGCCTGATTGTTTTTGTTGCTTCACTTGTGCTTGGTATGCTGTCAATATTCGGCTATGGTATATGGAGTCATATAACCATTATAGGACTGCAGTTCCTTGACTTCTTTGATTTTATAAGCAACAGCGTTCTTATGCCTGTTGTTGCATTCTTGACATGTATATTTGTCGGATATGTTATTAAACCGCAGCCCCTTATCGACGAAATTGAACTTTCTGCAAAGTTTAAAAGAAAGAAAGTATTTATATTTGTTATCAAGTATCTTGCACCGGTTTGTATTGTGTTGATTCTTATATCATCCATGCTGGATGCATTTGGAATATTTAAAATATAACATTAATAAACGGCAGCCTTCTGTGAACTGCAAGAGGGTTGCCGTTTTACTATGCTGCGCAAAAATAAAATAAATGCTTGACATAAAGCCTTAAAATGTGGTATATTAACAATGTACGCGCAATGAAGGTGTGTAAGTAGCAATCAATGTCTTACAAAAGAGATTGACCGTCATGGGCTGTAAGCGGTCATTGGGGACTTGATATGTGAATTTCAGCATTGGAGCGTTTTGTGAAAACCTTGTTGGATTAAGCAAAGTGGGCGGTCACGGCAAACCGCAAAAAGTGCAGAATAAATTCTGAATATGGGTGGTACCGCGGGTAAATTATGCTCGTCCCTGACTTGTCAGGGACGGGTTTTATTTTTTATAACAGAAAGGAAAAATAGTATGGCTGAACAAACATTAAAGCTAAAACAAGAACTTATACAAAAGCTTGAAGCAGTCAGCGAAGCTATGCAGCTTGAGCAAATCAGAGTTGAGTATCTTGGTAAAAACGGACTTATTACAGGACTTCTTAAGGGCATGAAGGACTTGTCCATTGAGGAAAAGAAAACCTTTGGTCAGGAAGTAAACGAGCTTAAAAACGAAGCTGCGGATATGATTGCAAAGAAAGGCGAGGAACTTAAGAATGCTGAAATTCTTAAAGAGATAAACTCTATGCCTGAATTTGATTTGTCTATGCCGGCAAAGCTTGACAGAGGTTCATATCATCCGATTACATTGGTTCAACGCCAGTGTGAAAAGATTTTTAAATCAATGGGTTTTACTGTTGAGGACTACAGCGAGGTGGTCTCTGACTACGAATGCTTTGAGTCGCTCAACATTCCAAACATCACCCTGCACGCGATATGCAGGATACTTATTATCTGGAAAACGGTCAGCTTTTAAAATCGCAGACCTCTGCGGCGCAGAATGCGATTTACAAAAAGTATAAGGATGCCCTTGTAAATGACGGCGTTCCGATTAAGGCTATCTTTCCGGGAAGATGCTTTAGAAACGAAGCAACAGATGCCTGCCATGAAAATACATTTTTCCAGATGGAAGGCGTAATGGTAGACAAGAATATTTCAATATCCAACCTTATTTTCTTTATGAAGACAATGCTTTCAGAAGTTTTTCAAAAGGACATAAAGGTTCGTCTTCGTCCGGGATTCTTTCCGTTCGTGGAGCCGGGCTTTGAACTTGATATAAGCTGTCTTATTTGCGGCGGTGAGGGTTGTCCTTCATGCAAGCACAGCGGATGGCTTGAACTTTGCCCGTGCGGTATGATTCATCCTGAAGTTCTTAAAGCCGGCGGCATTGACCCTGAGGAATACACAGGCTTTGCTTTTGGACTTGGTCTTACGCGTCTTGCTATGATGAAGTATGGCGTTAAAGATATACGTGATTTAAACAGCGGCAGCCTCAGAAGTCTGTCACAGTTTACCGACGACGAATAAGAAAGGAGAAATTAAAATGTTTTTATCTATGAACTGGATTTCAGACTTTGTTGATTTAACAGGTCTTGATAAAATGGAACTTATACGTCGTTTCTCTCTTTCAACAGCTGAGGTTGAGAACGATATTTTCCATAAGGGCAGCGATATATCCGGCATAGTCGTTGCTGAGATAAAGGAGGTAGCCGACCATCCTGAATCAAAAAAACTGCATCTTTTAAAGGTTGATGCAGGTGACGGTCAGCTGACAGATGTTGTATGCGGTGCGCCGAATGTGCGTGTGGGAATGAAAACTGCATTTGCAAAGGTGGGTGCAAAAATCGGTGAGATTGAGATTGCGCCAAGACCTCTTGCAGGATTTACATCGTATGGTATGTGTTGCAGCGAAAAGGAAATAGGCATCTCTGATGACCATGCAGGTATTATGGAAATCCTTGATGATGCTCCCTGCGGAACAGACATCAAAGAGCTTTATGAAATTGATGATATTATTTTTGAGGTTGACAACAAGTCGCTCACCAACCGTCCCGACCTTTGGGGTCATTACGGAATTGCGCGTGAGTTTGCAGCTCTTGCAGGCAGAGAATTAAAACCTCTTGATTGTGCTGACCTTGCAAAGTATAACAGCCTTCCAAAGGTTGATATGAAAATCGAAGATAACCTTTGTCAAAGATACTCATGTATTCAGGTGGAAAACATTACAAAAAATGTTAGCCCTGTAAACATGAGAATACGCTTGTTCTACTGCGGAATGAGAGGAATTAACCTTCTTGCCGACCTTACAAACTACCTTATGCTTGAAATGGGTCAGCCCATGCATGCATTTGATTCGCGCAAGGTTGAAAAGCTCAGAATAAAGCGTTTTGATGCACCGTTTATGTTTACAACTCTTGATGCTGTTGAAAGAAGCATTGACGAAAATACCCTTATGATTTGTAACGACAATACGCCTGTTGCAATTGCAGGTATTATGGGCGGTCTTGATTCTGAAATTGTGGAGGATACTACAACTCTTACCCTTGAATCTGCAACATTTGATGCAGTTTCAATCAGAAAATCGACAGTCCGTCTTGCACACAGAACAGATGCGTCTATGCGTTATGAAAAGTGCCTTGACCCTGAAATGACAGTTCCTGCAATCGCAAGATTTATAAAGATTTTAACAGATATTGACTCTGATGTAAAAGTGGTATCTTCACTTACCGATGAGTATGCAGTAAAGTATGATACGGTTAACCTTGCGTTTGATAAAAAGTTTGTTGACCGTTATACAGGTATTGAAATTTCAAATGATACAATAGTAAAAACTCTTAAATCTCTTGGCTTTGACGCAGAGCTTTCGGGGGACGAGTTCAGTGTTACCGTTCCAAGCTGGAGAGCAACCAAGGATGTTACAATAAAAGCAGATATTATTGAGGAAATAACCAGAATTTACGGGTATGATAATTTTGATATTCATACAGCAAAAGCGCCTCTTTATCCTGTGCGGGCAGACCTTGAAAAAACGGTTGAAGACAAGGTTAAGGATATTCTGGTTAAAAGATATTCGCTTCATGAGCTGCATTCTTATGTTTGGGCATATTATGACGAATATAAGGCTTTGGGAATTAATGTTGAAGAAAATATCAAGCTGGTTAATGCCACAAACCCCAATATTGAAACTATAAGAAAATCCATTGTTCCCACACAGCTTTGTCAGGTAAAATATAATACAGGATATGCAACCGATTTTGGCGTTTTTGAGATAGGCAGAGTGGTTAATGGTCTTAATGATAATAATCTTTGTGACGAGCACAAAATGCTTGCGGTGACATTGTTCTCCAAAACAAAAACCGTTGAGGAACTTTATTTTGACCTGGCAAATATGCTGGCAGTTCTTGCAGATGATATTAAGCATAATGAACTGACCTTTGAAAAAACGGAAGCAACCCATTCGTATCAGCATCTTAAAAATCTTAATAAGATTTTTTGCGGCGAAAAGCTTATTGGCGAAATTGGAGTTGTTCATCCTTTAGTATCAAAGAAGATTGACAAAAAGGCGTCTATAGTCTATGCAGAGATTGATATGGCTGATTTTGCCGAAATAGAAAATGCAAGTATAGTTTACAGCGAGCCTTCCCGTTATCCGGAAATGGATATAGATATTTCCTTTGTTTCGGATATGTATGCACCTATCGGAAACGCTATAAAGGCAGAGGAATGTCCGCTTATTAAAAATGTAAGCGTTGTCGACACATACACAGACGAAGCAGGAAAGTCAATTACTGTTCGTATAACATTCTCACATCCTGAGAGGACGCTTACCAAGGAAGAAACAATGGCGGTTGTAGATTCTATTGTCGAAAGACTTGAAAAATCCGGAATTTCGATGAAAAAGTAATTTTAACGCCATTACAGCATGACGTTGAGTTGAAAAAGAAAAAACTTTATTTAATTCAAATTAAAAATTGGCACCCCTGAGTTTATTCTCTCAGGGGTGTTGGCTTTTAGTTTGCGCAGTATCCGGTAACATAATAACCAAGGTTATACCTTCTGTCAAGTCTGCCGAAGGAAGCGCATATTGTGATGTCTGATTCAAGCTCTAGAGAATATTGTCCAAACGGGATTTGGAAATTTTCTTCAGCAAATGGGCGGTCAAGCATTACGCATATTACCCGTTCTGCAGGTACGGTAATGTGAAGTCCCTTGACCGGTGGTTTGTCACTGAAGTAAAGATTTACTAAAATATGAGCATCCTGCGCGTGTTTGTTTGTAATCATCAGTGCTTCGTGCCCGGGAAGACTCATATCGTCGCCGTTTCCGGGCAGGTCACCGTCTACAAACATATAGTTTTTATATCCTAATTCTGACATTGTATTTCCTCCTTAAAGGTCTTTCATAAAGTAATCGCACATCTTGGGTGAAAGAGGACGGCTGCCGTTTTCTGTGATTACAAAGCCTGTTTCAATTCTTCCGCCGTGTAGGTCTGGATGACCAAAAAAGCTTACATCAACCATAACAGTCATTCCCGGAACTAAAACAAAGTCGCCATTAGGCCCAAAGAAGGGCGATTCAGCCTCCATAAGACCAATGGAATGTGCAAAAGGACAAACTATGTAGTCAGACAGATTGTGCTTTTCATAGTAGAGTCTGCCGGGTACGTCAATTTCACGGCCACTCATACCTGGCTTTAGCATTTCTCTTGTCAGTCTAAAGGTTTCGCGCATGTGATTTAATAAATCCTTTTGTTTCTGAGTGTATACGCCGTTTACAGGAATTGTATCACCAAATGTTCCGGCATAACCATTAAATCTGGGTGCAATACCAATCATAACAAGCTCGCCGTTTTCCATAACCTTGTTTGTAGCAGTGGGAACTACCGCTTTTGCACGCTCGCCGGAGCCTACAATTGTGGAATAAGCAAAGCTTGTTGCACCGTTTGCTCGGCAATATGCTTCGCCGGCTGCTGCAACCTGAAATTCGTAGTTTCCGGGTTTGATTTGTTCCATCATTAAATCACGTGCAAAATCGCAAAGGTCTGTGGCTTTCTGAATCTGTTCGATTTCCCATGTGGATTTGTATGCACGAAGAGTTTCGTATTCATCTGTAATGTTGACCATTTCGATACCGCCAAACCCGTCAACAAAGTCACAATAAACCTGATGAGGAATCGTGGATGTTCCAACAAAGCCAATACGTTTTAACACAGTGCCTTCGCTCTTTAATTCTTCATTAAGCTGAGCAAAGTTGATAATGGTAGCGTTTGGATACTCCTCATCGGGAACCATAAATACAGGGAAGCAGCGAACCTTTGTTATAGCAGAGTTCATTTTTGCAAAAGGCTCTGACTCGGGACCACCCAAAAGGATAGGTTCGCCGTGAGCAGGAATTAAAACCGAGCCTTTTTCAAACTGACCACACCAACCGGTTAAGTACCAACCGTTTGCAACATTCAATTCGTCAAAGTAGATAAGTGCCGCGTCAAGGTTTTTTGCTGCAAGAATTTTTTTAACTTCTGCAATTCTTTTTTCTGTTTCTGACATGTTATAATATGCCATAAATCTCTCTCCTTTTTATATAAAATTATCCTCAAGCGGAAACATAGGTCTGCGGATATTTTTCATATTCATATCCTGCAAACGCTCGCAGGAGCTTCCCGGAGTAAAGGCAAGGATTGCGCGGGGTGCTGCACTTGCCAGCTCGGGAAATAAATATCCCAGCTTTACTATTACCATCTTGAATTTTTTATAATCTAAATCTATTGATTCAAATATATCAGGTCTGCACATTGCAGCTCTGTTTTTTGTTATAACTACCGTAAATTTACCGCAATCAAGGGTTGCTGAAGGACCTTCGTTTCCACCGGTGTAGGATAAAATATCTCCTCTGTGAATAAGAGTGCCGCAAATTTCAGCTGACTCACTGTTTTTATCAAGACCGCCACCGATTGTTAAAGCCAGAGTGTCACCTAAATCGGCTTCGTAGCACTTATCGACAGCACAGGAGTCACATATTCCTGCAATTAAAACATTCTCGGCATCAAGTTTTTTAACACGATTGAGCATATAGGCATTATCCCCCGATGCACCTGCCGTTGTATTATCACCGGAATCCGAAATAAAAACTTGCGTATTTGATTCCATAGCCATACGGATTGCATCCTCGGGCTCTGCGGTTTCAACCTCGAATTTAAAATCGTGGCGAATTTCATAGAATTTCTGTGCCAGAATATTTGCACACTCCTGAGCTTTTTTTGTGCAGGACTCATGGGTTACCACGAAGTTCGGTCCCATATACGGCTCATCTATCCATGGCTGACCGTTAAATACCTGAACACTCAGCATTCCGGGGATGTTTCTTTCCATATTGTCTGCAAGAAGCATAAGACTTTTTAAAGGCTCCTGCGAGGTTTGTACGGCATCTCCGCATATAACCACATTTGCACGTGCAATCTGCGGCTTGGGCAAAATGCCTTTTTCTATGCAGTAAATAAGGCTCTTTGCAGCCCTTATCTGAGTATCTTTGTGGTCACAATGAGGAGCGGTACGAAACCCTGTGATACAGTTTGCAAGCGTTACTATCTCATCTGTGTTGTCTGCATGAAAGTCCATAGCGACAGAAATCGGAATGTCATAGCCAACCTTTTTTCTGATTTCTTTTAGAATGTAAGTGTCGCCTGACGCAATATCCTCCGCATAGAGTGCTCCATGAAGATACAGCCAGATGCCGTCTATGCCGGATGCCGGAATCGCATCGACAAGCTCGCCTGCCAACCTTAAAAAATCTTCTTTTATTACTGCACCACCGGGTAGTGCGTGTGCATAGATAGTAGGTACAATTTCGCAGTTGTAATCACGAAAAAAATCCACAACCTGAATTTTCTTGTACATTGCTTCACCCTTTGCATAGTCAAAATCACTGTATTTTGTTTTTACGGGTGTTAGACTGTTTCCTTCACATTGGATTGAACCTATAGCAATACGCAAAATGCCACCTCCTTATAAATAAATTATACATTAATATAAATAACAGTTAAATACAAAAAAGTATTATAAACATATCTTTTTATACACAAAAATACGGTGCCATATAGGCACCGTATTAGTTTGCTTTTACTGAGTTTTTATATTCACTTGGGGACATTCCTGTTAATTTTTTAAATACCCTTGAAAAATAAAGAGGGTTCGAGAAGCGCAACATATCCGAAATCTGTGTAAAGTTGTATGTATGTTCGCGAATTAGGGTTTTTGCCTCTTTGATTTTGGCACGGGTAATATAGTCATGAATTGTACAGCCATGCTCATTTAAAAATATTTTGGAAAGATAGGATTTTGAGTATTGCATTTCGCGGCAAAAGTTTTCCACACTTACATCCTGATAAATACACATATCAAGCTTTCGCTTCATTTGAGCTGCAATATGGTTTTCTGTTCCGGATTGCTGATGTATGGTGGTGGTGCCGTATTCCTGCCGAAGAAGTAAAATTAAAAATTGCTCAAGATATGTTCGTATCATTTGCTGCCCGCCCAAAAGCTCACCGGAAGATACTTTAAGAATTTTCTCCTCAGGTTTATTTATTGGCAAATCAAAAACCTGCTGGGCTTCGGTTATAATGTTAGCAATAAACTTTTTAAGTTTTTCTGATAGCTTGAAGTGTTTTTTTCTAAAAATATTCATGTATGGCGAATTGCACACAAAACATATAACAAAATAGTTTGGTGCAACAACTCCGTTTGCTTTGTGGCTATGAAGTTCATTGGGCTTGTGAAACACACACTCCCCCTGATTAAGCGTTAATGTGCCGTCGTCGGTTTCTACAAAAAGCTGACCTTTGTCGACATATACAAGCTCCCAGAAATTGTGTTTTTCACCTTTGTACTGAAAATTGTTTTCAAATTCAAAATAGTTTAGCGTAACTATTTTGTGAATATTTATAATGTTTGAAATCTGATGCTTTAAGTATTCGGAATTTTTTTTCATATTTAAATCACCTTATAAGAGTTTATTTTATTATACTATAAATATACACTTTTGTAAATAAAAGTATACAAAAATACATACTTTTTGTATTTTTTTGAATTGACAACAAAATGTTAGTGTGCTATGTTTTTTTTAGAATATATAAAAGGAAGAGAAGAACTATGGCTAAGTGGTATGAAAATTTAAAATGGCGTTGTCTTGTGGATATGCATATTCCTGATTGGCATCAGGATTTTTTGAGCAAGTTTAATCCAAAAGAGTATGCTGAAAATATGAAAACCGGCGGGGTTGAATTAAGTGAGATTTATACCGGAAACTGCCTTGGAATGTGCTTTTTCCCTACCCGTGTTGGTCATCAACATAAGGCATTTCAGGGCAGAGATATGACAAACGAAACCCTTGCTGCCATTGAAGGCGAAAAAATAATATATTTTAATATATGGAGCCGTTGGGCGTTTGACACACATCCCGAGTGGAGGATTGTGCTTGCAGACGGACATAATTCTTTGTGGAAAAATGGTGAAGAATGCTCGCGGTTTGGGATTTGCTGTGTAAATTCTGATGGTTATAAAGACTATGTTAAACAGCAAATTACGCAGCTTGTCACAGACTACCCAAATAAAGGCTTGTGGATAGATATGCTGGGCTGGTTTGGTATGCTTTGTCATTGTGATGCATGTAAAGAAAAATTTAAGAAGAAAACAGGTCTTGCAATACCCAAAACCTCTGATTGGGATTCCGGTGACTGGGCAAAGTTTATGAGATTTCGTGAAGAAAGCGTTGTAGAATTTGCAAAAATGATAGTAGATACCGCAAAGGAAATAAACTCTGAAATTTCGGTAGTATTTAACTGTGCAGCATGGCAGTCGGACAATATATACGGAGGAATAGACGAAGATTTTCTTACTATAAACGAATATCTTGCAGGAGATTTTTATGGAAATTCCCTTGCGTATTCAACTATATGCAGAGTGCTAAACAACCTAAGTCCAAATAAACCTATTGAATTTATGACTTCAAGATGTGTAGAATTGGAAGACCACACTACAATAAAGAGCAAGGAAGAGCTACGCAACTCTGTTTATGCGTCAATTGCACATAATGCCGCATTTGTAATGATTGATGCAATAAATCCGGATGGTACAATGGAAAAAGAGGTTTATGAAAACTTAGGTGAAATAAAAAATGAAGTAGAGCCTCTTTATGAATTCTGGAATCCTCATGCAAAGGTGATGTTGGATGTGTTTTTTTATACCAATTTAAAATCCGGATTTAATCCCAGAGGAAGAAACTCGCATTACCTGAAAAGTGGAAGCATGATAGGCGGGCATCTGGGCGTTTTGGCAAAGTGTATGATAAAAGAGCATATTTTATATGATTTTATTTTCAAACCAAACCTTAAAGATGCAATTAAAACAAATAAAACCATTATTCTGTCAGATGTATTTATACTTGACAATGAAGAAGTCGAAATGTTTTGTGAGTTTGTAAAAAACGGCGGAAATTTAATTGTAACAGGACTTACAGGTATGTTTGACAAGGAGGAGGGAAGACGGGATAACTTTGCGCTTGCGGATATTATGGGTGTAAACTATAAAGGAGAAACAGAATATGACTTTTCGTATTTTAACCCTGTTGCATCACAGCTTTTTGACGGATACAGCAAGTCCGCACCGATGATTTCATATTGCTCATCTGCAGTGGTGGAGGCAGATAGTGCCCAAACAATGGCGACGCTTACGTTGCCGTGCAGTCATTCTCTTGATGCACATGTTTTTTCTTCGGCTATATCAAATCCTCCAAGGGAGCACACCATACATCCTGCAGTAACAATAAATAAGTACGGAAAGGGCAGGGTAATGTATATTTCGTCACCATTTGAATGTGATGAAAAATCAGCACAACAAAAAGTTTTTGCAAATCATGTAAAATATATGATGAAGCAAGTGCCACTATTTACAACAAATGCTCCTGATTGGATGGATGTTTTTCTTTATGATGACGGCAACGGAAAATACAGGGTGGTATTTTTGCAGGCAATGGAAAAATACTATGAATGTGAAGTTCATAATGTGGAAATATCAATAAAAATTAATGGAATTACAAAGGCAAAAAGCGCAAGGGGAGGAAGCGAACTTCCAATAGAGCAACTTGCAGATGGCATAAGGATTAATATAAAATCAATTAAGGATTTTGAAATAATAGAGCTATCATAATAAATACCCCCATAATGAAGTGAACCCCAAAGTTTAGACAAATTTAAATATTAACTTGCTTGTGAATGAGTTCGGTATTGCACCGGACTCATTCCTTTTAATTTCATAGAAATTCTCTCGTTGTTGTAGTAATCAATATACTTTTTTAATTCAT
>JAFYXN010000010.1 GCA_017546145.1 Clostridia bacterium | reverse complement strand
TGCAAGAAAGTTTTATAGGGTTATCAGTTCGGTAGTAGGATTTGATATGTCAAACGCCTCTGATTTTAAACTGCTTGACCGCAAGGTTGTGGATATACTCAACAGAATTCCTGAAAGAAAAGGTTTCTTCAGAGCAATTTCTTTTTGGGTAGGATTTAACAAAACAACGGTTGAATTTGAGGTAAATGAAAGACTTGAAGGTGAATCAAAATGGTCTGCCATAGGTCTTTTGAAATATGCTGTTTCAAATATTTCTGCCTATTCAACAGCGCCAATGCAAATAGTAACGGTGCTTGGCGTTATGATGCTTATTATTACCGCTATTTTCAGCGTTTGGGCACTGATTGATAAAATTCGTGGCATTGCCCTTGAAGGTATAACAACTGTTATAATTATCCTGATATTTATAGGAAGTATCATGATGATAAGTCTTGGTATTATCGGATATTATGTTGCTCGTATTTATGATGAAATTAAAGGGAGACCGAAATATATTGTTTCTTCAACTTGCAGGAGCAAAGTAGAAAAATAAACATAGTTTTAAGGAGGTGCAAAATGGAAAGAAATGTGCTTGTTGACAGACTGAAGGGATATGCCTGTTTTTTAGTTCTGTTCGGTCATGTTATTATGGGAATAAGACTTGCAGGTATAGATATTCCTGAATTTTTTGGGGGAATGGAAAAGTTTATATGGTCTTTTCATGTTGCACTTTTTCTGTTTTTGAGCGGTGTTGTGTATAAAGTTACCGGAGAATGGAAAAGCAAGAAAACCAAATCAGGTTTTATTCTCTATAAGCTTTATGCTCTTGGTATTCCGTACATAGCTTTTTCAGTTGTTTACATATTGATAAACAGTTTGGTTGGAGAATCAAATACAGGTTTTGCAGTTTCAGATATTTTTTATATATGGAAAACCCCAGTTGCTCAATATTGGTATCTTTATGCGCTATTCTTTCTGTTTTGTATCTGGACGTTCCTTTCAGGAATAATAAAGAATTGGCATATTACGCTTGTTGTTATTTTAATAGGTTATTTAGCTCCGCTTTTTGGCATTTCGCTTGGAAGTTTAGATGTAGTGTTCTATTCAGCACTTGCTTTCGGAGTTGGTACATTTGTGAATTTTAAAAATCTCACAAAGCTTCCCAATCGTGCAAAATGGTTAATCGTGTTAATGCATATAGCAGTAGGTGTTGTGCTTGTTTTATTAGACAAAATAGAAGCCCCATTCATAAAAGAATTAATGATACTGTTTGGGATATATTCGAGTATTATGTTTATTTCTATCATTCAGGATTTGAAACTTATTTCCCATTTTCTCGATTTTGTAAACAAGTATTCTTTTCAAATTTATTTGCTACACACCATATTTACTGCAGGAATAAGAATCATATTGCTTCGTATGAATATAGCACAGTGGTGGATTCATGTGATTTTGGGTACTGTTTGCGGATTGGTATTTTCGGTATTAGCGGCAGTAATTGCAAAAAAAGTAAATTTTTTGAATTTCTTTTTCTTTCCTACAAAAGCTTATACATCGAAGAATATTGATTTTAAAAGGTAATCCTGGTTTTATTGTTGCGTAAAAACTTTGTTTGAACCCTCTGAGATAACATAAATATTGTTTCAGAGGGTTTTACTATATCAAAATACGATACGCCTTAACCAAAGAAAAGCACCTTTGAAAAACCTTCGTAGACTTTCCAAAGCTTCTGTGGCATGTTTGTGTTGCCAAAAGGTAAATACAAATTTAGGAGCTAACTATATAAAAATCAAGTAGTTTTTAAATAATTTTTAAAAATATAGATAGCTCTGTATGTACATTGAAAATATATAAATAATTGTGGATTTTATGGCATGACAAATAAACCTTCAAATGAAGGTGATTTGTAAAAGGCAGGGTGATTCTTACTACACTAAGAGTTCGGGACTAAATTCTTGTCCTGTGGTTAAAAGATGATAAATAACTCTCAGAAGTTTCCTGATGCAATGACCTTGAGCACATCTGTGACCTTTACCTTCAGATAATTTTTTGTTGTAATAAGTGCGAAAGACCTCGTTGTTGTTGATAACAGGTAAAATAATCTGATACAAGGTTTTTCTTAAATATTTGGAGCCTTTCTTAGTAATTGCAGTATGCTGTGCCATATATTGACTGGTTTCGTAGTGATAAGGAGCGACACCTGCAAATTTAATTATCTGAGACGATTTTTGGTAGTTGCAAATATCTCCTAACTCTGCTATGATAGAAGTACCGGAAAAATGAGATATGCCCGGTATCGAAAGGATAGTAGAGTTGCCTTGGACGGAGAACTCTTCTATCCTTTTATCTATTTCAAAGAGTTGTTCTTCCAATAACTCAATTTGATTTACCAAGTGCCTGATTTGAATTTCTTCGGCAACAGAAGGTATGCCTATGGAGGATTTAGCAACGCTTTTAAGCTGCTCGGCAGAAAGAGAAATTCGTTTCCTTTGTCCCTTGAATTCAAAACATTTACGAATGCTGCGAATATCAGCGTTTGCAATAGTTTCGGCAGAAGAAAATGTTTTTAAGATATTCATGTAAACAACACCGTATTTAGAATGAAACAAAGAATTAAATTCAGGAAATACGATGTCAATACATTTTTGAAGACGATTCTTGTAAATGTTTAATTCTTCTTTCAAATTATGATGGTGACGAGTTAGTTGCTTCTGTTCGTAAAGCTCAAAGGAATTTACCTTTGTAACACGATATGGCTTTTTGCGTTGATTAGAGGCAATTACATCACAAATAGTTAGAGTATCAAGAGGGTCATTTTTGGTGATACCACCCTGCATTTTTCTTGCAAGGTCAGTGGTTGTGGGATTAATCAATGCTACTGTGTACTGATTATCAAGAAGATATTTAAGTAAGGCAAAATGATAATGCCCTGTATCTTCCATACCAATAAGAATATCTGATTTGGAATAGCTGCTAATCTGTTTAATGAGCGACAGAAATCCCTTCTGATTATTATAAAAATCAGAAGGTTTAGAGAGAATTTCTCCAGTTTCCTTGTCAACTATTGAAAAAGTGTGTTTGGTTTTACCAATGTCGATTCCAACTAAAATCATGGTAATACATTCCTTTTGTAAAAATATGTAATGTGTTATCCACAGCACTTGCTTCATAAAATCTGGTACGAGATACGAATTTAAAGACTCATCTAACTAATCATTAATCAGAAACAAGGTGTGGTGAGATTCTTCTAAAAGTAGTCAAAGCTACAAGATGAAATACAAATCCACATCACTTATTTATATAATATCAATATACAAAACCGTAATCAACCACGGACTTAAAAAGGTTGATAGAAAGGAGAAAGGTATATTTGTAATGACTGTTAGATGAGTCATTTACATTATACCAGATGGAATTTTATGAAGAAAAAAGTATTATGTACGGCAATGGCAGTAGTGTATATGCTGAGTTACAGCCGATTGTGTCATATTCAGTTTTTTGGCAGTCTTTCGGTAATTCATTTCATCATACAAGGTTATAAAAGTATATATTCTGTAATCTAACATATCACACCTTATAATTATATGTTATCGGTATATAATAAATGATAATTTGACTTTATCATGAATTTTTGGTAAAATTAAAAAATGCAAAATAAAGAAAATTTAAGGAGCTTAATTATGGAATCAAAAGCCAAAAAACGCGGTATGTTCATGGTAGGCATTGCTATATGCTTTGCGGTAGCCGCACTGTCAGTTTTTGTAGAGAAACTAATTCCCGGAGAGTTACTGGGTGCATCCATCATTGCTTTGTTTATGGGCACAATCATTAACAGCTTTTTTCATCCAACGTGGATAAAGCCTGCACTCAAATTTGCATCTAAAAAAATCTTAAAAGTTGCAATTATCCTTTTAGGCGCATCTTTGTCTATCAATACGATTATGTCTGTGGGAAAGATGACCTTTTTTGTAATGATATTTACGTTTGCTATGTGCTTTGGCGGAGGTTATTTTATCCGCAAGCTTTTTGGCTTGAATTGGAAGCTCGGCAACCTTATTTCTGCAGGAACAGGTATTTGCGGTGGTTCAGCCGTAGCTGCCATTGCTCCCGTAATTGATGCTGATGACAAAGATATTGCTTTTGCAATGTCCGCAACCTTTCTCTTTGATATGGTGATGATTGCACTGTATCCTCTTATGGGCAAAGCATTAGGCTTGTCTGACATCGCCTATGGTATATGGGCGGGAACGTCGGTGAATGATACTGCAAGTGTTGTTGCTTCCGGATATGCTTTCTCCGAGATTGCAGGTGACTTCGCCACAATGGTCAAGCTTACAAGAACTATTGCAATCATTCCTACTGTCTTGGCTTTTGCGTACATAAGCACTCGCATAAAGCAGAAAGAGTTGAAAGCAGCAAACAACGGTCAGAAAGTAAACCTTGTGAAAATTATTCCTTGGTTCATTGGCGGTTTTCTGTTGTTGGCTATCTTGAATAGCGTAGGCTGTATTCCCGTAGCAGCGTCCGGAATCATAAAGGGTACGAGCAAGTTTTTGATGGTTACTGCTTTAGCGGCAATAGGTTTGGGTACGAGTATTAACGATTTTAAAAAAGCTGGACTTAAACCTATGTTCTATGGAATTACTATTGATACATTGGTAACATTAACGGCGCTGGTTGTTGTTTGGTGTATGGGGTTGATATAAAAACGTTTTATAAAAAGATAAAGGTATCTAGTTTATTTGGCTTCTCTGCAAAAAAAGCAAGTCTTTTGACAGTCCTTAATAAAACAGTATAGGTATTGACGGTCTGTCAAAGGGTTGCAGAGAGTTAAGCATATCACATTTTACGATGTGGTGTGCTTTTTCTCATTTATGAGGTAAAATGTCACGCAATAGAGGTTGAAAAATGCCCATTTTATGCGGTTTTCAAACCTCAAAACTGACAAGGTAATGGTTTTATATTCAAAACCTCAAAAACGGCTTCTATCGTTACGCAAAAATCTAAAAATAAGCACTTTTTTGAAAAAGGGGATTTAAGTCCGTTTTTCGGCTTAAATCCCCTTAACTGACATATTGCGAAAAAGAACAGGTTTGTCAAGGGCGAGCGTAGCTCGTGTATTTACCCTTGACTTGCCTGTTCCTTTTTTGCTATTCATTGTCAATTATATCGCTATAATCAGCTTCGATAATGATATTTTCTTCAGCTACTTCTTGATGATTTGGATTACTCAATAATGTATCTTGTAGTGATGATTTAAGTTTATCGCAACATGGTTTGAAAGAAACATATGTAATTCCACCACCTACAACTCCACCCACAACTGGAATTGCCTTTTTGAAGAAACCAGCAAATACTTCTTTTGTCATTCTAACTCCAAACCATTTTGCTACACTTTTTACAATCGGGTAAATTGTTCCTTTTGTAAGTGCCGCATTTATAAGTTTTTTCTCAACTCCACAAGCAAGTGCTTTTGCCATTGCTTTTATAGCATTATTTGCACCAGCCACACCATACATAACTCCCAAGCAAACGATAAGAATGTTTAATGTTTCAGAGTCAAATTTTTCGCCTTCTGCGTTTGTATCTATTTCAGGAAAACCATATAAATACATCAGTTTTTGTGCTGTTCTCAACATATACCCATAATATTGAATAATATCTGCGGGGATTGTAGCAGCCATTGCAGCACCTCCGGGTGTTCCGAGTGCGGCTGAAATTCCTGTTACACAAGTTCTCTCAAATTGTATAACATTATCTGCAATTAAATTTATTTCCTCAATAGGAATGTCTGCTTTGGCAGGCGTTGTCGCTATTGCTTTTTCAATCGTTTCTTTTGAATAATTCTTCATCAATTCTTTTGAAAGAAATTGACTTCTACTTATACTTATTCCGGGAGTTTTTAATCCTAAAATAATTATATCTTCGATGTCAACTGTTCCGTCACCATTTACATCCATTGTTGTCACAACAGTATCTTTTGATTTGGTAATTATATCTTTTGTTTTGTCAGAAATATTTGTGGCAATTTTGCCTGTAGCACTTGTTAATTGACCCAATTTTTCACTCAGTTTATCTTTATCAAATTTCAAACATATCAATCCTTTCTTTAAGTATTATAAGTTTTTTAACTATTATTTCTTAAATACTTTATTAGTATCCATATAAGCCATAATCCACCCGTACATACAGTAAGGATTAAATCTAATAACAATCCTAAACAACCTCGTTCTTTTTTTCTGCTCATTTATAAACACCTCTTGTTTTTTTTATTGAACATTTCTGTTCTCAAAATAGTCTTTGTAATTTTCGCGAAATTTACAAAGTTTATTATGGGAGATTATATTTGCTACAAAAAAGTGCGCCCTCACAACAAGAGAACGCACCGAAAAAGTGTAATCCCTCATTGTTGCGACACAATCTCCACCGTTATGGTATGAGTAAATAGAGAAAACACCTTTTGCCAAAGTATTTTCCCACAACGGTAAAAATCTATTCGATTGTGTCGCAACTGTGATTATATCACATAGAGGATGTGTTTTCAAGATTTTAATAGAAATATGTCGAAAATTACAATAAATATTTTTTCATTTCTGCATATTTTTCTTTCTTTGATTGTGTCATAAATGAGAGGAGAAATTTTTGTTTTTATGTGTGTAAAAATTCAATTTTGAATGTTACCTATATGAAAGAAAAAATAATATAGGTTTTTCATAAAAGTTGCTATTTTTAGTTTTTAAGTGTTACTTATATGAGAACAAAAATTATTCTCTCAAAGGTTGTAATTTTACAATCAAATTCGTTTATTATGTGTAAACGAATTTATATCAAAAAGGGCTTGGGAAATTCCCAAAAATAAAAATGAAATTTTGTGAGTGTGGCTACACTCGCTATGCTTGCTGTTTTCTCAAAATAGCAAGTATTAAAAATTTCATTTTTCGCAAATGGGTACTCATTTGCTGTGCTTGCTATTAAAAAGTTTTATCAAAAATCAAGGAAAGGATTGGATAGGAATGGATAAGAAAAGTTTACGGATTTCAGCATTAACTGTGTTGAATAATGAACTGCCTGATGTCAAAGTATTTTTTGAGGATAACGGCACACTCTACACCTTTAACGGAGTATATGACGGTTGCCGTTCTGTATCATCAAAATTATTAAGACTTATGGAAAATGACGAAAGCGATACGAAAGGGGCTGACAAATAATAAAATGAGCGATATAATAAATATAAGCAATCCTGTTTTGACAGACTGTCCGATTGAAAAGGAGGAACAGAATTTTATGAGACAGTCTGATAAAATAACGGCTTTATATTGTCGCTTGAGCCGTGATGATGAATTACAGGGCGACAGTAACAGTATTGTAAATCAAAAAAATATTTTAAGTAAATACGCAAAGGATAACGGCTTCAAAAACATTCAATACATAGTCGATGACGGCTTTTCCGGTACGAATTTTAACCGCCCCGGCTGGAATGATTTAATTGCTCTTGTAGAAGATAACAAAGTCGGTACAATTATCGTAAAAGATATGTCAAGACTTGGGCGTGATTATCTCAAAGTCGGCTTTTATACAGAGGTAATGTTTGTTGAAAAGAATATCCGTTTTATTGCTATCAACAATGGCATAGACAGTGCAAATCAAACTGACAGTGATTTTACTCCATTTCTTAATATCATCAATGAATGGTATGCAAAGGACACAAGCAAAAAGATTAAAGCTGTTATGAAAGCAAAAGGCGAATCGGGAAAAACTCTAACCACAATTCCGCCGTTTGGATATATGAAAAATCCTGATGATAAAACAAAATGGATTGTGGACGAGCCTGCCGCTGAAACTGTGCGAAAGGTTTTCAAACTTTGTATGAGTGGTTACGGACCTTCTCAAATTGCAAAAATATTGAGAGAAGAAAAAGTTTTAACCCCCGCTGCATATTGGCAAAGCATAGGACGGACAACAAATTTACCCACTCCCGAAAATCCTTATCGTTGGGTAGCTGATACAATATCAACTATGCTTGAAAAGAAAGAGTATTTAGGGCATACTGTAAATTTCAAAACCTACAAGCAATCATACAAAAGTAAGAAGAAATTACATAACCCCGAAGAAAATCAACTGATATTTGAAAACACCCACGAAGCAATTATTGATGTTGATACTTGGGAGAGAGTGCAAGAGTTGAGAAAGAACAAACGCAGACCAACACGAACAGGCAAAACCAATATGTTTTCCAGCATTGCTTATTGTGCTGATTGCGGACAGAAACTCTACTACTGCACAAGCAAATATTTTGAAAGCAGACAAGACCATTTTGTATGTTCAACATCACGCAAAGGCAAGGAAGAATGTTCAACACATTTTATTCGTGCAACGATACTTGAACAGGGTGTTTTGGCACATCTTAAATATGTAATTGGAACTGTTGCGGGTTATGAAAATCAATTCCGCAAGGTATTGGGTGCAAAGCAAAAGGCAGAGGTTAAAAAGGAACTTTCTGCAAAGAAAAAACTGCTCTCAAAAAGTGAAAGCAGAATTAAAGAATTAGATTTACTTTTTCAGCGTATTTACGAGGATAATGTCAGCGGAAAAATCTCGGACGAAAGATTTCAAATGCTATCTGCAAATTATGAAACTGAACAGGCAGAATTAAAGCAAATTATCGAAAAATTATCTGCTGAAATATCAAAAACGGAAGAACAATCCGACAATGTTGAAAGATTTATTTCAAAGGTACATAGATATTTTGATTTACAGGAATTAACTCCGTCAGTATTAAACGATATGGTAAAGCGTGTTTATGTTCACGCACCGCAGACTATTGACGGAAAACGAACACAAGAAATTGATATTGTATATGATTTGGTCGGCATACTGCCACTATCATTACTTAACCACGAAGAAACGGCATAGAAAACCTATGCCGTTTCAACGAAAACATTGTTACTGTTTTATTAAGGACACCCTTTCGACTTGCTTTTTATATTTTAATGTCTTAACTTTTATCGGATGCTGTTTAAATCGTATTCGGTAAGATATTTAGAGGTGTTGTTTAGCATACGAATATAGAGTTCTTTTGCCTTGCCTGTTGAAAGCTTCATAAGCGGGTCATTTAAAAATGCAGTAAATGCAAGGTTAAGGTCGCGGCTTAATGCAGCTTCGGTGATAATCTGCTGATTAGCACAAACCCGGCTTACAAGAGAGTGGATTTCCTTGGGAACAGGACCTGCCATTGTGGGAGTAACCGTACTTGAAGTAAAGAGCGCATTGGTTTCAACTATAGCGCCAATAGGGAGATTTGGAATTTGCCCTTTGTTTATTATATTTACGTTTGTTACCAAGTCGCCGCAGCCCATGATGGCACGTATTTGATTTATGCCTTCTTCGCCGGTTTCGTGGAGTTCAAACTTTTCTTCGCCGCTATAGAGGCGGTTGCTTCTTGCAATGCGTTCAAGGAGGTCATTTTTTCGCCACGAAACAGAGGTAAGTCCAAACTTCCAATCTGTTACCTGCTGAGGATTTTTAAGATACCAATCGCCCGGGCAAAATTCGGCAAGATGTCTGTCGCCTGCTGCTGCAATATACCCAAAGCGGCGGAATAGGTCAAATTTAACTCTCTGCAGACAGGTAAATGAGTTGTTAATATGTTTTTCGCCCTGCTTAGCATTTATACCATCAATATAGTATGTATCTGCAAATTCTTTGTATAAGGGAAACAGGTCTATATTTTTGTAGTATGCATCTGTAATCCATGTGAAGTGGTTTACGCCAACAACATTTACTTTTATATCGTGCCGGTCAATTTTTTCCAAGCCTTTCATTACAGCAAGCATTTTTGAAAGAAGAACCTGTGTGCCAAAAACCTCGTGGCAGCAACCAAAAGCTTTTATTTCAGGAAACACTCTGTAGAGAGTATCCACACAGATTGTCATGGGGTTTGTGTAGTTTATTACCCATGCGTTGGGGCAGAACTCCTTGATGGCTTTTGCTATTACTTCGTACATAGGAACAGTTCGCAGCGCTCTTATAACGCCGCCGGGACCGGTTGTATCGCCCACAGATTGGTATATGCCGTATTCTTCGGGAAGATGTACGTCAGACTCCATTTCTTCAAATGTTCCCGGAAGTATGGAAATAATAACAAAATCTGCGTCTCCAAGAGCCTCGCCAATGTTTTGAGATGCGTGGTATGTCCATTTGTCCTTGCTTTCTTCAATGTTATTTCCTATTTTTTCATTATATAATGCAGCCTGATGATCTATGTCGTAAAGATATATATCTCCGTATAAGTCGTTTTGTGCTGCAAGGTCTGACATAAAGCTCCATGCCCAGCCTCTTGAGCCACCGCCTATATATGCCAGTTTGATTTTTGATTTTGTGTTCATCAGATTACCTCCGTTTACAAATTATGATTTAATTATAACTTAATAAAAAATTTTTTTCTACTATTCATTCGCGTTTTTACTGTGAATTAAGAAAGAATGAGCTTTTGCGGCTGTGTTTGTTTTCACAGGAATTTTAAATTTATACAGTTGACGGATTTTGAATGTTTTGATAAAATGTATCTTACAAAAAAGTGATTGGGAGGGGCAAAAAAATGCGAATAGTTGGTTCGGGTACATACAGAAGAATTCTTTTGATACTGTTAATCAGCTTTGAAACATTGCTGATTGTTTATGCAGCATTTGCCTTTTCTGCAAGCCGATATATTTCACAGCAAGAGATTGAAAACCTTAATCAGCAGGTTGTCGAAAAATTGAGTAAAAACATTCAGTATATGGATGATATTGTAAATAAGTATACGACTATGGTTATAAATGATAACAGGCTGAATACTCTTCTTTACAGCGAGGGAAATGACAAGGACCAGTTTGAAAGAATTCAGGCACTTTTGCATTTAAGACGCATGTCAGAATCCTATGGAATTATACATTCTACAATAATATATAATGGTGTGGATGATATGTATTATTCGTGGGACGAGCTTCATACAACCGACCCGCTTGCTGCCAGCATAAAAAATAAAGAAATAACCCTTACGGGACCTGTTTGGAGAACTTTGCCGACGGGCTCTTATTACAATGACGAAACAGTTCTTACGTATGTTATGTACGGTCCATTTGGAACAGACGGATTTGTTCTTGTAAATGTAAAAAACGACTGGCTTGAAAATGACCTTAAAAATGAGGGGAATGACAGCAGGGTGCTTATGGTGCTGAACCCTGACGGAAGTGTTGTTGCTCACAGCAGAAATAGTATTTATGATAAAAAAATTCCTGATGATTTAATGAAAAATCTTAAAGATGAGAGCGGCAGCTTTAAATACAAAGACGAAGAGGGCAAAACTCACGCTGCGGTTTATAACAGTATAAGTGACGGACAGTGGTTGTTTTTGTCGCTTACGTTGTATGATGTAATGTTTAGCGGGCTTAACAAGCTTGGCAGTATGGCGATAGTAATGACATTGCTTTTTGGGTTGGTTGGTATTATAATGGTATTGTTTGTTGGAAAGAGGATATACAATCCGTTGCGTACAATAGCTGCAAAGGCAGAAAATGTATTTGGATTTAAAAACAGTGGCGACGATGAAATAGACTATCTTAATTCGGTAATCGAGTCAGAGAGTGTGCTTTCAAGGCTGAATGGCGCGGTTATGTTTAAGGAAGTGCTGCTGAACGGTGAGAACGATAAATATACATTTAAAAAAGCGTTGTCCTTGTCTGAAAGACTTGGACAGGCAGAAAAGCTTGCTTTGATTTATATAAAAGCAGGGCGTTTGGCGGAGGTCAAAGCCGAATTTGAAGAGCTTACCTGTGAAACAGTTGTTATGGAGAGGGGAACAACCCTTGTTGTGATTGCCGAGTACGGCAATGCTGTTTTTGAGGTATGCGACCGGCTTCGTCAGGAAGACGATGTTGCTGTGGTCTGCGAGTCCGAGGGTATCACCCCCGACACTGATGTGAGTGAAGTGTTTAAAAGGCTTGAGGTTAATGCTTCTTACAGAGTGGTATATGGTAATGTCAGAATAAGTGAAGAAACAATAAGAAAAAATCTTGCCAATGCCGAAGAATTTATTTATCCTTTGGATAAGGCGTCAAGGATTATGAATGCTGTCAATGAATACAACATTGAACAAGCCCTGATAGGCTTTGAAGATTTTCTTACGCATATTTCTCAAAATTCGCTTAATAACTTTCTTGTGGCACTTACAAAGCTTATGCTTTCTCTGTTTGAAGGCAGCAACACAGAAAACCCGATGAGGGCAGGATATATGTCAAAAAAAATACTGGCGGCAGATTCACGCAGGGAAATCATCGTTATATTCAATGAGGCGTTTGAAGAGGTTATACAAAGCAATCAAAGGAAGAATGAGGACAAGAAAGAGGACATCGCAAAGATAAAAGCCGACCGAATAGTTGATGCTGTGAAAATGATAATAGACAACAGCTATGAAAATTCGTTTTTATGCGTGGCGGCTATCGCCGACGAGATGAAACTGTCAGCCGGATACATTGGCAAACTGTTCAGGCAAAATACAGGTATGACAGTGTCCGACTATATTAATAAAATCAGAATGGACGAGGCAGCAAGATTACTTTCAAGCACCAACTATACCATTAAAAAAGTAATGGAAATGGTCGGATATGATAATGAAAGTACCTTTTACAAAAAATTTAAAAATCACACCGGCATGACGCCAAAAGAATTCAGGGTCTTCAACTCGGACAGTTCAGGGTTTGCAACCTATACAATTGACTAAACAATAGAAACCGCACAGCCTATAGGCTGTGCGGTTATCTGTTTATTTTGGCAAGTGCTAAAATTCACATAAATGTCTTATTTTAACAGTTGTAGGAGCTTTTGAGGGTATGTTATACTATGTTAAGAAAATTGTGTAAAGGAGTAGTTTTTTGATGAGCAAGGTAACGACAACGGCGAAGAAAGAAATAAGAATACGGCACAGTAAATACGAAAACAAAAGAACATTTGTCCTTCTTTCGATGTGCTTGCCGGCATTGATTTTAATCTTCATATTCAATTACATACCCATGGGCGGATTGATTCTTGCATTTAAGAATTATGATTACAGCAAAGGAATTTTCGGCAGTGACTGGGTGTGGTTTGACAACTTTAAATTCTTTTTCAAAAGTCAGGATGCATTGAGGGTAACAGTAAACACCATTGCGTACAATGTGGTGTTTATAATTACTTCTTTGGTCGGGGCTTTGATAATCGCGGTATTCCTTTACGAGGTAAGAAGCAAAAAGCTTTTAAAAACATACCAGACCATGTACTTTTTCCCATACTTCCTTTCGTGGTCAGTTGTATCGTTTATAGTTTTCTCGTTTATGGAATATGATTACGGAATACTCAACAATATTTTGGAAAAGCTTGGCATGGAACCGATTCTCTGGTATTCAGAGCCAAAATGCTGGCGGTTTATTATTCCGGTGCTCAACCTCTGGAAGACTATTGGCTACAACACCATAGTATTTTATGCCGGAATAATCGGTATAGACCCAACCCTTTATGAGGCGGCTGCTATAGACGGTGCAAACAAATACCAAATTGCACGGCGTATAATGGTTCCGCAGATAGGTGCGCTTATTGTTATGATGGCGCTTTTGAAGGTCGGTAAGATTTTCCACTCTGACTTTGGACTTTTTTACATAGTTCCGCTTAATGCAGGTTCGCTTTATTCTGCAACAGATGTTATTGATACTTATGTTTACCGTGCTCTTGTTACAGGTGGTGATACAGGTATGACAGTAGCAATAGGCTTTTATCAGTCTTTGGTCGGTTTGTGTCTGGTGCTTTTGTCAAACTGGCTGGTTAAAAAATTCAGCGAAGAGAACGCAATGTTTTAAGGAGGGCTTACGATGGTTGGGAATAAAAGCAGAAATGGCAGAATATCGAGCCTGATAGTTAATATTGTTCTTATTCTGGTGGCTTTGGCGTGTATTGTTCCGGTTATGTTGGTTATATCAATTTCATTGTCATCTATGGATGCAATTTACGAAACAGGCTATACATTTTTACCAAGGGGATTCAATTTCAAAGCCTATGAATACATATTCAGAGATATGGGACAGATACTCACCTCGTATGGGGTATCAATAAGAGTTGTGCTGATTGGTGGTTTTGTAAGCGTGCTGTTTACGGCTATGATAGCATACCCTATGTCGAAAAAAAGCTTCAGGTACAAAAAACAGGTTACATTTATTGTATTCTTCACAATGCTGTTTAACGGCGGTCTTGTTCCGTCATACATGTTGATGACAAATATGCTTCAGCTTAAGAATACAATCTGGGCACTCATACTGCCCTATCTTATAAGCGGTTGGAATGTAATGATGGTAAGAACCTTCTTTCAGGGACTGCCGGACGAAATTTTTGAGGCAGCAACGGTTGACGGCTGCGGAGAATACAGAATATTCTTCACGATTGTTCTTCCGATGAGTAAACCCGCGATTGCAACCGTTGCACTATTGCAGGTACTTAAATACTGGAACGACTGGTGGCTTGGTCTTTTGTACATTGAGCAGGATGCACTTGTTCCGCTTCAGTATATGCTTTACAGACTGATGAATAACATTTCAGAAATGCAACGTCAGATGATGGAGGGGCTTGGACTCGGCGCCGAAACCTTCCCCACAGAACCGGCAAGAATGGCAATGGCAGTTGTTGCAGCCGGACCAATGCTTTGCGTTTTCCCGTTCTTCCAGAAATACTTTGCAAAAGGTATGACTGTAGGTGCGGTAAAAGGATAAAAAGGAGGAGTATAAAATGAAAAAACTAATTAAACTGGTAGCTGTTGTACTTTGTGTAGTGATGATTTGCTCGGTATGCGGCTGCACAAGCAAAGAACAAAAGACAGCAGACGGAGTTACAAAGCTTAAGTATGTTATAAAACTCAACTCACAAAAGGACTTGCTTACAGTTGAAGCTGCAGTGAACGATTATATCCGTGATAAAATCGGTGCAGAAATTGAGTTTGTAAGAGTTGACAGCGGTTCATACAATCAGAAGCTCAAGACGATGCTTGCTTCAAACGAGCAGTTTGACCTTATGTATGATGCAATTGCTCATGGCTATGTTGAACACGCACGCAATGGCGCGTTGATGCCTCTTGACGAGCTTATTCACCAATATGCACCCGAGACCTATGCACTTGTTCCCGAGGCACTGTGGGAAGCTGCAAAGGTAGATGGTCAGATTTACGGAACAATGAACTACCAGATTATAGGCAGAAAGCACGGCTTTGTATATGATAAGGCGTTGGTTGAAAAGTATAACTTCGATGCAGAAAACGCAAAAACATTGGAAGACATAGAGCCTTATCTTGCAGCAATCAAGGCAAATGAGGGGCCGGAATGGATTCCATTTGGTGCACTTAATCAAGGCTTCTGGACAACAATGCTTACACAGACAGGTTTTGACCCGATTGTTTCTACCACAACACCGGGTATGGTGAGAATTGATGACCCCACAAATACTGTTTTCAATCAGTTTGAGAGCAAAGAATTTGAAGATTACTGCAGAACAATGAGCGATTTCTATAAGAAGGGCTACATAAAGAAGGACGCTGCAACAATCACAAATGCAGTTGACGTTTTGCAGATGGGTAAAACCGGTATGATTTACAACAACATCAAGCCGGGCGGCCAGACCGCGGCTTCTACACGTATGGGCGGCAAGGAAGTAATGCAGGTTGTTACAGCAGATGCATTTGCAAACACAGATTTTGCGGCAGCAACACTTACTGTTATCGGTAAGAACTGTAAAGACCCTGTAAAAGCCATGAAGTTTATCGAACTTTGCAATACAGATAAATACCTCTATAACTTGCTTTGCTTCGGTATTGAAGGGAAACACTACAACAAGGTTGGCGAAAACAGAGTAGAGCTTATCCTCGATTCAGGCTACAATCCCAACTCTGCATGGATGTGGGGCTGCCAGTTTAACGCATATTTGCTTCCTGACCAGGACGACAACGTATGGGAAGAAACAAAGGCACTTAATGAATCAGCAAGAGTATCAAACCTTATGGGCTTCTGCTTTGACAACACAAATGTAAAAAGCGAAATTGCACAGTGTAGTGCAGTTGTTGCTGAATATATGCCTGCACTTGGTACAGGTGCAGTAAACTGGGAAACAAAGCTTGCTGAATTCAGAGCAAAGCTCAAGACAGCAGGGGTGGACAGCATTATTGCTGAACAGTCAAAACAGATTAAGGAATGGATGTCAAAATAAGAGGAGGTAAGACTTTGCGAAAGTTTCTTACTACAATCCTTTTACTGCTTTCATTTTTGGTAATACCGGTTTCTGCCGCAGAACAAGCCATATATGTGGATGCTGCTTGCGGCAGCGACTCGGGTAACGGAAGTATCAGCTCGCCCTATAAAACTATTGAGCAGGCACAAAAAGCAGTAAGAGCAAAAAATACTTCAATGAAAAGCGACATAACGGTTTACCTCAAAGACGGTACATATTATGTCGATTCGGCATTGCAGTTTGACGAAAAGGATTCCGGATTCAACGGTTATACGGTTAAATGGACAGCATACGGAGATGAAAAGCCTGTTATAAGCGGTGGCAAAAAGATAGACAACTGGACTATTCACGATAAAGCCAAAAACATCTATTCCGCATCTGCAAAGGGTGTTGAAACCCGCCAGCTTATAATAGACGGTGTGCGTGCACAGCGTGCAAAGAGCGACGGCAATCTTCTGCCGGAGGATGCCGAATACGATAACGGCGTTGTTGGTTATACCTGTTCAGCTACCGATATGATAAATTGGGGCAACCAAAAAAATATTGAGCTTGTCTATAAAAACGAATGGACAAATTCAAGATGCGCGGTTGAATCCATTGTGCAGTCAAACGGCAAAACAATAATAGCTATGCAACAGCCCGGATGGAAGAATGTCCGGGTGGTAAAAACAGGTAAGCTCTCGGTTACATATCCGTGGTATATTGAAAATGCCTATGAGCTTCTTGATGAGCCAGGCGAATTTTATCTTGACCTTGCGGCTGACAAATTTTATTATATTCCCCGTGAAAATCAGAACATGAAAACTGCTGAGGTTATTGCCCCCTGTGCCGAGAACTTAATTCAGGCAAAAGGCTCAAGCCTTGACAGCTTTATACACGATATTACGTTTGAAGGCATCACCTTTAAACACACAACATGGTTAAGACCGGGAAGTGAAAAAGGCTTTGCCGACAACCAGAACGCTACAATACGAGATACACTCGACGGACCCAGAGATTTGTTTCCACCGGGAATGGTTGAGGTCGAGCGTGGTAAAAACATCAATTTCATTGGCTGTGAATTTGCGCATGCAGGCGCAATCTCATTGAAAATGATAGAGGGAATTGATTCCTGCAAGGTTGAAGGCAACCACATCTACAGCGGTGCGGCTCATGGTATTGTTCTTGGCGATATAACCTGTCAGGATAACACAAATACCCGTTGGAATCCAATGGATACAAGACTTTATATAATAAGAAACAAAGTCAATAACAACTTTGTCCACGATGTCGGTCTTGATTATAAGTCATCGGCTGCCGTTTCAATAGGGTTTGTAATCGACACCGAAGTTTGTCACAACGAGATTACGGATGTTCCGTACAGCGGATTTCATATCTGTTACGGTTTCCAGACCTACAGCTTTGAAGAAGGAACAGTTTTCAGAAATGTAAAGATAAACAATAACTTTGTTCAAAACACAATGAACGACGATATTTTTGACGGCGGAAGCATTTATGTACTGGGTGCATCAGGCGGCGACGAGAATAATATGACTGAAATTTCGGGCAACTATCTAAAGGACCAGAATGATGTATATTCGGATATTTATCTTGATAACGGTTCTACATATTGTAATGTTCACGATAATGTTATTGACCAGTATAGTTATCCTAAAGGGCATAGCGGTGATGGTAAGCTCTATTGGAACTTCTCAAATGTGGAGGCTCATGGACATAGAATATATAACAATTATATAAATATGCCTGATGTAAGCAGAATTCACGATGAAGCAACCGATATTCAGCTTGAAAAGCCGCACATCTTCCTTGACAGCAAATGGCCCAAGGATGCACTTGAAATTATAGACAATGCGGGACTTACCCCCAATTGGCGGGCAAAGATAGGCGGCATCAAGAGAGATGCTCTGGATAAAATAATTGCCGATAAAAAGATTAAGCTTTCAAGCGGCAAAAGCATCCGGCTTGACCTGACACCCCTTACTGTGGACGGCAAAATAATTACAGATACAAAATTTTCATACGAAATGGCAGACACGACGATAGCTGAAGTGACGGGCAAAACTCTTAAGGCAAAGGCTTCGGGAAGAACAACATTAACGGTTGTTGCCGAATATAAAGGTGTAACAAAAAAGACATATATTGAAGTTTTTGTTGATGATGCTTTAAGTAGCATAGTACTTGAGGATATACCCAAGGAATTGTTTGTGGGCAACAAGTTCAAGCTTCAAGCAGGCTTTGCTACAAAATACAATGACGATACAATAGAAGATGTTACAATTACATATTCTACATCCAACCCCAATATTATGACGGTTGATGGCGAGGGCTTCCTTATAGGAATAAGCAAGGGCAACGCTACGTTATATGTTACAGCGTCAACAAAGGGCGACAGCTTCACAAAAGAGATTCCTGTAACTGTTCACGAAAGCGGGGCATTTAAAAAGTTCGGCTATGATGTTATGTCGATTGAAAAAATGATTTCAAATCCGGCTGGTTGGTATTTTTACGCAAATAATGCCGAAGCCGAAAGAATGATTTTAACAGAAGGCAGTGCCAAGTTCAGAACACCGGGCAGCGGCTACGGAATTTATACAGACCAGAAATTCCTGAATACTGTATTTGATATGAATTATAAATACAACGGTATAAGCGGTTACTGTATGCTTGCAATCAGAACCCAAGGCGCAAAGGAAGGCCCTTTAAGCAAACTTGATGGTTCAGGTTGTTATCTTGTGGTTGTTAAGCCCGACAGCATTGAACTTCAAAGAGTTATAAACGGCAAAAGCTATATGCTTTACGGCAAACTCACAAACCACTCGGCTCTAGGCGGTGAGCGTGATAACATCCTTATGACTCATGGCAATACCTACAACCTCAAATTTGGCGCGGTGAACTATAAAGACGGTGTTGTTCTTTCGCTTACCTGTGATGACCAGGTGGTATTTGAATACTTTGACTATTCACCGGATGCAATCAAAACCGAGGGACACTTTGGGGTGGTTGTCTGGGCAGGAAGTATGGATATTTCAAATCCAAAACCTGATGCAGAGAGAATTGCCAACGCAAAGGCTAAAGTTTCAGGCTCGGTTTATTTCAAAGATACCCTTAAACATTGGGCAATCAATGATATAGCATATCTTGCAGGTAAAAAGGTTTTAAGCGGTTATCCCGACGGAACATTCCGTCCTGATGGATATATAACAAGAGCAGAATTTTCAAAAATTCTTGCAGAAGCAATTAAATTAGAAAGAAAAACTTATTTTCCCTCATTCAAAGATGTTGACAAAAATGAATGGTATGCAGACTACCTATACACAATTCTTGACAGCGGTGTTATACCAATGCAAATGGCAGATGCCGGATGCTTTTATCCCCAGCGGTATATCACCCGTGAGGAAGTTGCGGTTATGCTTACCAATGCACTTGTTGAATGTAAAAATATAGTTATGGAAAACGCAGGAGTGGATGGCTACAAAGATGGAAACAAAGTTTCTGAATGGGCAAAAGCTTCTGTGGGAGGCGTAACAGGGGAAGGGTTAATGACCGGTGACGATGCCGGAAAATTCAATCCCAAAAGCAGCATCACCAGAGCCGAAGTTGCTGCTGTAATAAGACGGCTCGAAAAGTATTAATAGGAGGAAATCAAAAATGAAAAAATTATTTGCATTATTGATTACAGTGTCTATGCTTGTAAGCGTTGTGCCGGTTGTATCGTTTGCTGATGCGGCTGCACCAACCCTCGACACCCTTTTAGGAAATGAGCTTACAAACGGAACGTTTGAAGCAGGGATTGATGGCTGGACAGCAACAGATACAACCCCTTCAGCGGAAATAGCTAATACAAGCAAAAATTCCGCGGGAGCAATGAAACTTACAGGTGCAGGCACAGTATCAACGACTGCAAGCCTTTACCCACAGGAAGTATACGATGTAAGCGTATGGGCAAAGCCTGTTGGGGCAAGTGCGACTGTAACAGTAAAGGTCGGCGATGACACAGTTATAAACCAGACTGTTACCACATCAACAAACCTTACAGGCAAAATTAAGATGGCAGGAACAACAGGAAACGGTAACGTAATTAATGCTTCCGAAAATACTGTTTCGGTAACAGTTGACGGCGATTGCTATATTGATGATGTTATTGTAAAAGAAGCTGAAGAGAAGATAATCGCAATAACTTCCGGTTTAACTGAATGGGCTGTTGGCTCAGCCGGTACAGGTACAATGAGTTATGACGAAACAATGTGTGCATTAAAGCTTGATACCTCAAAAAATGCAAAAGCTGTTCAGTATATTGCTGTTGAAAAGGGTGTTACCTACGCTGTATCTGCAGATATTTATCTTGACTCCACTGCTGCTACAAACAATGCTCTTTACCTGTATTGGAGTAGTGCAGATCGTAGTAGAGTTATCAAGAAAGCTGCTCTTGCACAGGAGTTCAAAACATTTACATGGAATATTGATAATGTATACCCCGAAACGGGTGACGATGGGGATATGGCAGGAATATATTTCTCAATCGGTGGTGCAGCAAATTCAACTTTCTATCTTAAAAACGTAAGCATAAAAGAAGATAAAACCGGTGAAACAGTATATGCAGCACCTTCAATCACGCTTACTGCTGACAAGGTAGATACAGTAGCACCTGTTGTAACACCAACAGTTGATTCAGGTGATACAGCTTATTATATGTATAGATACAGCCAAGACGGTCTGGTAAAAGAAACAGGTTTTGGTGCAACTGTTCCAACATACACTGTAGCAGACGGATTTGAAGGTACACTTTCACTTGATGTTACACCTGTAAACTCACAGGGAACTTACGGCGAAACAAAAACAGTTAATCTTGTTTATGAGGCTGCTCAGTTGGTAAACAATGGTGTTGCAGACCTTGATGCTGCACTTGGTAACAAAATTTTAAAGGGTACATTTGAAAACGGTATGCCCGGATGGACTTTGTCAGGCGTTACAATGACAGAGGAAACTGAAAATGCTGCGGCAGGCTCTTTCAAAGCTGCAAAGCTTACAGGAAGCGGTACTGTTAAGATTGATGCAACAGTTTTCGAAAACGAACTTTATGATGTAAATCTTTCTGTAAAGCCTGTATCAGACAATGTGAATGTTACACTTACAGTTGACTTTGGCAATGGTCTTACAAAAGGAATATTTAATGAAACAGTTACCGCAGGTAACTGGACAAAACTCACAGAAAAGCTTTCAAGATATAGCGGAAGCTACAAGAACACAGCGGCAGAAACTGCGGCAGCAGTGTTTACTCTTGAGATAAGTGGAGATTGCTATATTGACGAATTTACAGTTACACCTTCAGAAAATATGTTATTGCTTGAAAACGGTGTTAGAGTATATGGTGAAAACGATAATATAACAGAAGTTGGCGGTTATATAAAAAGAGGAGATATAACGCTTACCGAAGCTGATGGTGTTATCAAGGGCGAAGGTATGTATCAGGCAGATCGTTCAGCTGCACAGTATGTAGTTTACGAAAAGGGAAATGTGTATCGTCTTACTGCTGATGTTAAAAAGGTTGCAGAATCTACAAATGCAAGTGGAAGAGTATATCTTGATTATGATGACAGAATTGAAAACTTTACTTTGACTGATAGTTGGCAGACTATTACTTATGATATTGATGCAACTGCACTTGCAAATAACTACAGTGCTACCAGCGTTATTTTCTCCGGTCAGAGAAGTGCCGGTAAAGCTGATATGGAAATAAAAAATGCAAGTCTTGTAAAGGTTAAGAAGTTTACCAAGCCTTCGGCGACAGTTGCAATTCCTGCAAGTGTAGTACAGGGCCAAAGCGTTGCTGCTACAACAGTAGCAAACTTCACAAACGGCGATGGAGTAGGTTATAAGTATTGCTACAAGCTTGACGGCAAGACGGTTGCAAACGGTTTTGCAACAGGCGACAACATTCCTGCTTATACATCGGCTATGCCCGGCTCACTTACACTTACAGTTATTCCTGTAAACTCTGAGGGTACTTATGGCGATGTTGTTACATCTTCAGTATGTACAGTAAGCAGAAATTTTGTAGTTACTCCGCCAACTGTTTCTGCGTCAGGCCTTGTTAGCGGTGCAACAATTACAAACACAGTAAATGTTAAAAACAACACCGGTGCTGCTGAAAAGATAGTTGTTATTGCTGCATATTATGAAGATAATACAATGCTTAGCTGTGACTTTGAAGAACAGCAGATTGGTGCAGGTCAGACACTTGGCTACAATCTGTCAGTTCAGCTTCCTGCTGACTGTCAGGGCGGCGGCGAGTTTAAGATATTTGTATGGAAGGGTTATGATGGAAGTACATTCTCTATGATACCCGTAAGTGATGTTATTGACCCGGTAAATTAAATTTTGTAGTTTGCGGGGGTATGGCTACATATCCCCGCAAATCGGGTACTAAACCCTGACAGAAAGGAACTTGGATATGAAAAAATTTGTATCGGCTTTGCTTCTTTTATCATTATTATTTACACTTAATACAGTTTGCTTTGCGACGGAAGGCGTGTCTTTGCCTAACGGTGATTTTTCTGATGGAACAACAAACTGGACAACTGTTAATGCTGATATTGAGGTGGTGCAGCAGACGGGTGCAAACGGTGCATACGGAAAGGTTGTTATGAAGGAAGCTTATGGCAGAGCAATGTATAAGTTCCGTTTTGAAAGAAATGTTCAGTATATTATATCGGTAGATGTCCGTATTGATGAGGGCAAAAACACAGCAAACCTTATTGTTGACCACAGAAACTTTGGGGATAAATCGCTTATCTTGTCAGTTGTTAAGAATGTAAATGTTTCTGATAAATGGGCAAGAGTTACAGGATACTATTCATGGGACGGCGAGGGCACAGGCGAGGCGCAGCTTTATGTGCGTGTAGGCGGAGCGCTTGAACCGATTGCCTATTATATGGACAATCTTACTGTTGAAAAGCTTACAGAAAAAACAGAGAAATATTCACCCACAGAGGTAAAACCGGATGAACTGATAGAAAACTTTGGCTTTGAAAATGGTACTTCGGGTTATATTTCAAACGGTGCATATTTAACCGGAAAAAACAATGGTGCAAACAATACCGAAAAATGCGTAAGGGTTGAGGCAAAGTCTTCAGCAGCCTTTTTGGGGCAGAAGATTTTTGTTCAAAAAAATACCAAATACGAAATATCTGCCTTTGTAAAGTCACAGCAGGGCGAAACGGATGCTGATATTTTAGTGGCTTTTTCTTCATCAAAAACAATAGACAAATCTCAGAATATAAGAGATTATTCAAGTGTTGGCATTGCACAGCAGAATTATATTTGCGTGGATACCCAAAGCGCTGATACAAAATGGACACTTGTGAAGGGTACATATATTCACCGAGGAGAAGACGCAGAGATTACCATTGGCATTGCTCCAAAAATGGAAGAGGGCGTTTCGTGCCTGGTTGATGAGCTTTCGGTAATCAAAAAAGGTACTGTAGCCCCGACTGATTCTTATGTCAATAAAAACGGCGGCATAAGTATAAATGATGTTTATTATGAAAATCCGGCATGGCTTAATGTAAAGGATGGCTATGCGGTTGCTGAAGTTGCAGAATTGGCAGCTCTTTTAGAAACTGATTATGATAACAGAGTGCTTGCAAAGGGCTTTAAGAAGCTTGTTCTCAATGCAACTGAAAAAAGTGCTCAGGTAAACGGCAAGCTTTTGCCGATAAGAGAAGTTTATGTGTCAGACGGCAAGCTTTTTGCAGATGTAAGAACAATCTGCCGTGCATTTGACGCAGAGTTTGAAATTGAAAACAAAACCATTAAAATAAAAACCGCAGACGAAAGCAAGGCTCTTTCAAATCTGGCATACAGCCTGATAAATGACAAAGAGTCAACAGTTGCTTTTCTTGGCGGCGGCGCAGCGTACGGCAGGGGTGCAGGGTTAGAAAATGCAACCTCATATCGTGCACAGGTTATAAAATGGTTTAAAAATAAATATACAGATTGCAAGATTAATGAATTAAACAATACATTCTGGCACGCAGATTCAGGGTTAGCGGTGTATACCATTGAAAAGCTTGTCCAAGACAAGCCGGATGTTGTGTTTATAGATTTTGCACCCGAGGACAGCGAAAATACCTATGAAGCTGTTGTGAAAAATCTTGAAGGTGTTGTTGCAAAAATTAAAAAAGACAGCCCCAAAACCGACATAGTTGTTTTAATTGGTTATTTTGACGGCTTGACAGAAACAGAGACGGTTGCGGCTTATGATTATGTTGCAAAAGAGTATTCGCTGCCCCTTATAGATGTAAATATGATTATGTCTGCAGAGATGAGTGCGAACAAGAAAAAAGATGCAGATTATATGACATATTTGTGGTTTCCCAACGATTTGGGACATAAAGTGTATGCGGATGCAATAACATCATTCGTTGAGCAAGCGTTTGTAGCGCCTTCAAAACCTCAGCAAAAAGCGTTTAAAGTGCAGGGAACTTTAAACGGCAGCCTGATTGATGTTAAAAATGCAAAGACAAATGGATTCAAAGACGAAGACGGAGCAATTACTGCAAATGTGGGTGCAACCTTGGAACTTAAATTTGAAGGCAACTCCATTGGTGTGCTTTGGGAATCCGGCATTGATACAGGTGCGGTTGATGTTGAAATCGACGGTGTTAAAATGGGTACATTTAATGCGTTTGACCGCTTTGGTGTAAGAAAGTGCAAGACTCATTATCAGATTTTCAGCGATAACCTTAAATCAGGAAAGCATACCTTAAAAATTACAGTTTCCGACAAAAAAGACGCTATGTCTTTAGGAAACAGAATAAAAATAGAAGGTTTTCTTGTTGGAACAATAATTGACTAATGAAAGGAGCAGGTACAATGAAAAAGATAATTTCAATACTTTTGATAACAGCTGTTTTGTGCGGTTTATCTGTATATGCTGCTGAAAATATTGCGATTACAAACTGTGTGCAGAATATTGAAAATAAAACTATAGATGTTACCTTATCTGTTCCGGAAGGTGCAAGTCGCCTGACTCTTATACTTACAAGAAGACCAGTAAATAATTTCTCGGTTATGAATAATGCAGCAGGAAGTATTATATCATTTATGCAGTATGATTATGTACCTCAAATGCCGGTCAGTATAGGCTATTTGCCAAACGAGCCTGAGACTACAAATACGGTATATGTGTATGCAAACTGCGGTGACGCGTATATGGCATCTTCGTCCGTAACACTTAAAAGTCAAAACGATTATATTGTTGATACATTTAAGAATGCTACAGCATGGAATTCGTATCCGGGATTGGTTTCAACCTATAACCAAGCATTTGGGATGTTTGATCTTGCAGCGGAACAAGCGGCAGCATTGGCAACCTTTTCAGATACAGAAACGGCAGATGTTTATAAGGCAATGTATCTTGCAAAAAACAACTTTTCTTTAGTATCGGATGTTGAAGCCGCGTATACTTCTGCTATAAATTCTGTTCTTGCTGCAAAGCAGCAAGGAACTCAAAACCCCGGCTCCGGTGGCGGCGGAGGCGGCGGTGGCGGAGGCGGTATGCTTATACCAAAGCCCTCCGAAGAACAACCGACTGATGCAAAACCTGTGGTAAAACCTGGGCAAAGTGCTGTGTTCAGTGACCTCAATGACGAGCCATGGGCAAAAGAGGCAATTGAATATCTTTACAAAAACGGTATAGTAAACGGCGTTGAAGAAAACAAATTTGCTCCGTCAAGAATCCTTAAACGTGAAGAGTTCATCACCATGCTTATCCGAGGCACAAAGCTTGAGATTTTGTCAGAGGGTATTGATTTTGCGGATGTTCCGGCTGATTCATATTTTGCGCAGTATGTGAAGATTGCGGTGAGCCGCGGAATTGTTAAAGGAATAGACGAAAGTAGTTTTGGCGCAGGGTTGGACCTTAAACGACAGGACCTTGCCGTGATGCTTTACCGAGCTTTCTTTGACGGAGTTCAGCCTGAAGGCGATGCACAGCCTTTGGATATGGAAGAGATAGCAGACTATGCGCAAACTGCCGTAAAGGTGCTTATGGAGAAGGGCATAGTAAACGGTATGGGTGACGGCAGATTTGCCCCCAATGACAATTCAAACCGTGCACAGGCAGCACAGCTTATATATAATTTAAAGCTTAAAGGAATAATATAAGGAGGGTACAGATATGAACATTAAAAAAGTTTTATTAGTTATTCTGGTTTTTGTTTTCTGTGCAGCTTCTTTGTATACTGCTGCGGCATCGGTATATGACGATGCAATTGATATGGTTTGCTCTTTAGGTATAATGCGTGGCTACGAAGACGGCGAGTTCAGACCCGATGGGCTTTTGACGCGCAGCGAAGCGGTTGTTACAGTGTCGGGTATAATGGGTGTTATCCCCGATACAACGCAAAGCACTTTTTATGATGTGCCGCAAAGCCACTGGGCAAAGGGGTATATAGAGGCTGCGGGCAAGGCGGGGATAGTTTCAGGGGTTGCCCCCGGTGTGTTTCAGCCTGACAGCAGTGTTACCAAGTATCAGGCGGCAGTAATGCTTTCAAACCTTATGGGTTATGGCGAGATTGTAAAAGCTGATAAAAATGGCGAAACAAGCTATAACGCTATAATTGTTGCAAGAGGTCTTTATGACGGCATTTTGGGAACTCAGGATGAACCCATTACACGTGGCGGATTTGCTCGGATGATTTGCAATGCCTTGGAAGAGCCGTTGCTTGACGTGATAGTATACAGGGAAGACGGCGTTTCTTATGAAGTAAGAGAAGATGTCACAATACTGACAAGGTTTTTAAATATCAGCAAAATAAAAGGTCAGGTTACAGCAAACAACGTTACAGGACTGACAGGCGGAAGCACAACAAAAGAGGGTTATGTAAAGATTGAGAATAACCTTTATAATGTTGGCGGAACAAAAATTGCCGAAAAAATAGGCCGCTTTTTAACTGTTTATCTGCGCAAGGGCGAAACCGACGAAAAAACGGTTGTGTATTATAAGGCAGATGACAGAAAAAGCATTACAGTGTCTTCAGAAAACATAGATTCTTATGCAAATAATGTTTTTACATACTATGAGTCAGAAGATGCGTCAAGCACAAAAAGTGTAAATGTTCTTCCTGTTGCCGATTGCCTGTATAACGGCGTGTATAAAATACCGCAGAATCAGGATTTTAAACCTGCAAACGGAAGCGTTGAACTTTATGACTCGGATGATGACGGCATATACGATGTTGTTTATGTAAAAAGCTATACATTATATATCGCCGATTCTATAGACTATGAAAGAAAGTGTATAAGCGACAAATACAACAAATCCATTCTTAAGTTAGACAAAGCAAAGCAGACGGATATATATCTTGACGGCAGAAGAATAGACTTTGAGGATATTCAGGAGGGCGATGTTCTTCTTGTGGCTGCAGAAAAAACAGTATATGACAATGCGTATCCGCTTGTTGATGCATCGGCAGAAGTGTTTGAAATTCTTGTCAGCAGAGAATCTGTTGAAGGAACAGTTCAGGCAAAATACAAGGATTTCTTTACAATAAATGACCAAAAATATGAGATTTCCAATGGAATGAAATATGCTATAACCAAAGGCGAAGCAACCGATATAGGTGTTGGAACAGAAGCGGTTTTTCTGATGGATGCTTTTGGAAAAGTTGTAATGACGCAAAAGGCTCAAAGCCTTTCTGCAGGAAGCAAGTACGGATATGTTGTGGACTGCGATAAAATCGATGAGGAAATGGGCAATCAAAGATTGGCTTTAAAGGTTTTTGACTTTAAACTTAAGTCCACAAAAATATTGTATGGTGCTGACCGTATGATTATTGATGGTGAAAGCAAAAAAACTGCAAACGAGCAGTTTGCGGCAATGAAGCGCCAGTACAGCGGTGATGTGACGGTGGATTTTGCATCCAGATTGGTGATATACCGTCTTGACTCCGAAGGCTATGTGAAAAATATTGATACGGATTATGTTTCACCAAATGAAAACAGCAAAGAAACTCTTTGCTATGACAACAATCAGCAAACCGAAATGTACGCAAACAATGTGTTTGGGGGAAATATTGCTGTAGGTGAAGATACAATTATTCTTGGTGTTCCAAGAACAAAGGCTACAAACAAAGCAAATCAGACTTTTGCCGGAAGCTCAAGAACTTATATAGGAAACAAAGACCAGGAAGACTATATCTATTTCAGAAGCTCCTATGCATCCAACTCTACAAAGTATACAGTGGAATCCTATAATATCAAAGATAACGGTGAAGCGCCGATTATTCTGTATTACTATGTTCCGGTTGTAAAAGCCGGAGTAATCAGCAATGAAAGCACAAAGAACATGATGATTCAGGATGTATATCAGGTGCTTCTGGATGATGAAATGGTATATGAAGTAAGAGGCTTCGACGGCAAGAGCTATACTACATTGTTTATTTCAGCAGAGGATTCTGTTGTTGCGGATATTGGAATGAATCCCGACTATTCTGCCGTTTCTACTGAAATTTTGCCTATGGATTTAGTACGCGGAGATATTGTAAGATACTCGGATTTGAGAAAAAATTCAAACATAACCCTGCGTATTGAACGTGTGGTTGCAAGGGAGAATACTTTTGTGCCAAATATGAAGCACTACGCACAGCAAAATTCAAGCAGCAGTCTTAGCCGCAGTGATTATTTCAATGCGTTTAATGTTTCGTGCGGTACTGTGCTGTCGAGCAGCAACGGTATTGTAAAAATTAATTTTGGCTCGGAAACAAAGGTTTATAATTTAAACGATGCTCCGCTGTGTATCTATGACAATGATACCGTAAAACAAGCGCAGCTGTATGACCTTTTGCCAGATATCAAGGTGGTGCTTCTTACCGCAGACGGCAAGGTGGTATCGTGCTATATCTATAAATAAATTACTCTGATTAGAAGGTGGACTTAATGAAAAAAGTATTATCCATACACCCCGATGCGTTGTATGATTCATTTTATCAGGAGGAAATTTTGGAAACAGATGATTTCTCGCCTTGCCTGCTTACATATAAAGGCGAGATGGAAAGAAGCAATGGAGTTACAATCCTTACAATGACAGGTCATTGCTTGATTTTGGAAAGCTGCTTTGACAATACACTTAGGTTTCGCATTACAAAGCCCGGAAGTGTTGTAGCTGCTACAACTACCGAAAGCTTGGGACTTATAAATACCGATTGGAAAAAATCAGACTACAGTTATTCTTATGTTGACAACAAAATTCTGTTTTCTAATAAAAAGATGGTGTTTACCTTCAATTTTGAAACAGGCGACTATTCCTTTTGTGATAAGTCCGGAAAGGTCTTGCTAAAGACTATAGGCGGTGGAGCCAGGTTTTCGAGCGTTGCGGCTGAATACTCAGGAATCAGGTCGTATACTGTATTCTTACACAAGCCTGAAGAAAAGTTTGCCGGTTTTGGCGGACGTATGTTTAATCCGGACAGAACGGGTACTACAGTGGATATATTCTCTGAAAAGGGCGGCACAAAGGTGGGCGATTACGGCGGCTTTCCCGTTCCGTATTTTACAAGCTCCGAAGGTTATGGTGTGTTTTTCAACAATCCATGGCCCCATGTGTATTTTGATATGGCAAAATCAGATCCGGATGAATGGTTTATAAGCGCGCCGGGCGGCGATTACGATTTGTTTGTTTTTTGTGATGACAGTGTGGGCGATATTTTAAATACATATACAAAAATCACAGGCAGAAATGCGGCTCCCGAAAAATGGCATTTAGGCTATTGGTGCAGCAGCGTAAGGTTTGATTCTGCGGAAAATGCAATTGAGGATATGACACGTATGCGCAGCGAGGGCTACCCTTGTGATGCTATAGTTATTGACGGCCCGTGGCGTGGCGGTAAAAACTTTATAACAAGCTACAGCTCGGGCTGGGGTTATCCGTCGGATGACTATAACTGGCACTTGGATTTTGGCGATGGCCCCGGAATGATAAAAAACCTTGAAAAAGACGGTATAAAAACTGTACTTCATATAAATTCATGTTCGTTCAAAACAGAAACAGCAGTATCAGGTATTGCTCAAGGTAAGCTGCGACAGGTAAATTCTGAAACTGTTCCCGATGTTGCAACAAAAGAGGGGATAGAGTTTTATAAAACCTTCCTTGTTCCAAGAATTAAGGAAGGTGTAAAACAATGGTGGACAGACCATTCTGACCGTGTAAGCGGAGAAATTCTGCCTGGAATACCGTCAAGAAACCTGTTTGGCGTTTTGTGGAACAGAGCAATTACCGAAACAATGGCGGAAAACGGCGTTAAAAATCACATGTCACTTTCACGTGGCGGCGGTATAGGAAGTCAGCGTTATGCCATGCCTTGGGCGGGCGACACCGAGTTTGGTGTTCACAGATTTAAAGAAGATGTATGGTATATAATCAATGCTTCCATGGCTGGATTTTCAATGTGCGGTTATGATTTGGGCGGATTTATGCGTCGCAACAAGCAGGAAGGTGACCCCAACGAGCAGCAGTTTGATATGGACAATATATGCCGCCGTATGTGCCAGAGTCTTATCTTTTGTCCTATGCCCAGAATGCATAACGGTGATAAGGCTGTTCCAAAGTGGCCATGGAACTGTCCTGAAGAAAGCAGAGATTTGTATAAAGATTGCCTGCAGTTCAGATACAGATTTATACCAAATATCTATTCTTACGCACTAAATGCAAGCAAAACAGGTGAGCCTATAATAAGACCGCTTTATTATGCCGATTTCAAAAACACAAAGCTCTATTCTGCGGATGACAGATTTTATCTTGGCAAGGATATTCTTATTGCCCCTGTGTTTGATAAGAATGCCGACTCAAGATTGGTAGAACTGCCGGAGGGCAGTTGGTATAATCTTTGGACAAAACAACGCTATGAGGGCGGCAAGACCGTGACTGTTGTTTGTCCTCTTACAAAAAAAGAGGGGCTTCCTATGTTTGTGAAAGAGGGCGGCGGTGTTGCGTATCAAAATCAGTCGATGTATTTCACCAACGACATTCCAACGCAGCTTGATATAGAGCTTTATGCAAACACTGGTGCAAAGCTTGAACTTCTTGAGTCTTTGGAGGTTACAAATAAGTTTGCCTGCAGCGTAAGGGACAATACAATTAAAGTTACGGCAGAAAATAATTCTGAAACAGAAAGAACATACAATATAAACATTATACTTTCTGATAAAACCTATTCAATTACTAAAAAAGTGTCAGCAGGTACGGTTTTAAGTGAGGAGATAAAAAGATAATGCTTGATTTTGAATGCTTGGGAAACCGACAAAATATAAAGAATTATGATGTAGTAGTATGTGGCGGAGGCCCTGCAGGCTTTTCTGCTGCTGTTTGCTCGGCAAGGGCAGGCGCAAGGACTATCATCATAGAGCGCAACAGTTGCCTTGGCGGAATATGGACAGCAGGTCTTTTGACGTGGATTCTTGACATAAAGAACAAGTCGGACAAAGGCTTGCTTAAAGAAATGTTTACAGAGCTTTCTGAGATTGGCGCAGGCAGGTTTATTGCAGACGGAGTAAAGTTCTCTTGTGATGTTGAGGAAATGAAGCATTATCTTGAGCAAAAGTGCGTAGCTGAAGGAATAGATGTCCTTTTTGGGGCAAGTGTTTGCGGAGTTAAAAGTGAAGAAAGACGTATTAAGTACATAGCGGTAAACTCAAAATCAGGGATTGAATATTTTAGTGCAAAAGCATATATTGATGCCACAGGCGACGGCGATTTGGGTGCTATGTCAGGCTGTTCTTTCCGCTCGGGAGATGCTGAGGGCAACACCCAGCCAATGAGCCTTATCGCGCTTCTTTGCGGAGTTGATGTTGAAAAGGTAAGGCTTATGAATAACAGCGAAACAATTGCCGGAAACAACCCCAAAAAGAACCTCTTTGCTGAAATGCAGCGTGCAGGTATAACACCAAGCTATACACAGCCAACACTTATGCAGCTCAGTGATGACGGAATTTTTGCCCTTATGTCCAATCACGAATATGGCATAAAAGCCTATGAAAACGACAAAATTACAAAGTCGGTAATAAATGCAAGACATGAGCTTTATAACACGGTAAAAGCACTGAAAAAATTAGGCGGTGCATGGAAGAATGTTCATCTGGTTGCTACCGCAGAACAGATAGGTGTCAGAGAGGGCAGACAGATTGAGGGCGTTTATTCAATAACCGAACACGATGTGTTTGAGGGAAGTTGCTTTGATGACGCAATATGTGATGTGCAAAACAGAGTAGACATCCATTCCCCCAAATGCGAAAACGGCGGCGGGGTTGTGGACGTGGGAAGAATAAGTAAACCCTATCAGATTCCGCTTCGCGCGCTTATTGCAAAGGATAACGACTCAGTTATTATGGCAGGGCGCTGTATAAGCGGAGAAATGTACGCACATTCCACATTCAGGCTGACCGGCAATGCGGTTGAAACGGGAAGTGCAGCAGGGATTCTTGCGGCATTAAGTGCAGCATCGGGGGATATACCAAAAGGTGTAAGCTTTAGTGATTTTAAAAAAATGCAGAATCGTATATTTGGATAAATAATAAACAAAAAGCGTGATGATTTTACTTTCATCACGCTTTTATATATAAAACAACAATTTAATGCCTGGGCAAAATTTTGACTTTGCCAAAACACATATAGGCAAACAAAGCGGCTACAAGCTCCGCAAGGCGAGCGGCAAAGCCGCTTTGCTCTTTGCATTAAATAAGCGGTACAAAAATATAAAAACACTGGTATATTTTTTATTAGTCTGATATAATAAAACTAATAAGATAAAGGAGGCAGAAACTTTATGGAAAACAGAATGTACCTTTGTATAGATCTCAAAAGCTTTTATGCCTCTGTTGAGTGCGTTGAACGAGGACTTGACCCCATGACAACCAACCTTGTTGTGGCTGACCCCGAGCGTTCAGAAAAGACTATTTGTCTTGCTGTTACTCCGGCTTTGAAACGGCATGGGGTAAAAAACAGATGCAGGATTTTTGAGATACCCAAAAGCATAGATTATATAATTGCAGAGCCAAGAATGCAAAAGTATATTGACTATGCGGCAGAAATTTATGCTGTATATCTTAGCTTTGTTTCAAAAGAGGATATATACGTATATTCAATTGATGAGGTGTTTGTTGATGTTACGGATTACCTAAGGATGTATAATACAACCGCAAAACAGCTTGCACAAAAAATGATGAATGAAGTACTTGAAAAGGTGGGTGTAAGAGCAACCTGCGGTATAGGTACAAACTTGTACCTTGCAAAAGTTGCACTGGACATAACAGCCAAGCACGCCAGTGATTTTATTGGGGTTCTGGATGAAGAAACCTATATAAAATCACTTTGGAGGCATAAACCTCTGACCGATTTCTGGCGGATAGGTGAAGGTACGGCAAGACGCCTGTCACAAATGGGTATTTATACCATGGAGGGTATTGCAAAATGCAATGAAGACTTGCTGTATAATAAATTTGGAATAGATGCAGAGCTGATAATTGACCATGCGTGGGGCAGGGAATCCGTCACGATGAAGGATATAAAAGCGTATAAGCCAAAAACAACCTGCCTTACAAGCGGACAGGTGCTTATGCGTGACTATGAATTTTCAGAAGGCGAGCTGATAGTCAAGGAAATGATGGACCTTTTATGCCTTGAAATGGTTGATAAAAGGGTGGTGACTAAGTCGGTTACGCTGAATGTCGGTTATTCCAATGTGTTGACGGTTGATTCTGCAAGGGGAAGTATTGCACCTGATACTCCAACCAACTCTGATTCGGTGCTGATTCCGCTGATTGTTCAGCTTTACAGAAAAATTGTAAACCCTGCATACCCTGTGCGAAGGATGAATATCTCATGCAACAATTTGATTGAGGAAGAACAGGTATTTCAGCAGCTTAGTTTGTTTGATGAGGATGAAAACTCTCAAAAACATAACAAAATTCAAAAGGCACTTGTCAATATAAAAAAACAGTTTGGCAAAAATGCGGTATTTAAGGGTATGGATTTAGAAAAAAGTGCGACCACGCTTGAACGTAACCGCCAGATAGGAGGTCATAAAAGTGGCGAATAGACCAAAAGCCAAAATGTCGCCCGCAGACCGCGCAAAACAGTTTGTTCCGTTTTCGCCTCTTAAGGGTCTTGATGCGGCGCTGAAAGAAAAAGAACGGATTCTTGTTGAAAAGATTGAAATTTCGGACGAGGAAGCAGCCGAGCTTTCGCGAAAGCTCGGCTGCATTAAAAAGGGAATGAAGGTAAAGGCAGTATATTACTCGGACGGAGAATATGTCTCTGAGGAAGGCGTTGTATGCGCAATTGACAAGGTTTTCAGAAAACTTACAATTGTAAAAACAGAAATCAAAATGGACGATATTCTTAAAATTGAGATACCAAGCCTTTGTAATGACGGATATATTTAAAAAGGATGATTTTTGAAGAAAAACACAAATTCTTGACTTTATATAACATATATGATACAATATGTATGATTTTGGCAGATGGGGTTTCTGCCGCAAAAATAATGAAAATTATTGGTTCAAGCTTTATTGGAAAGGCGGTTTTTATAATGCAGGACGAGAAAAGAAAGGCTCTTGAAAATGTCTTTGGACAAATTGAAAAACAGTTTGGCGCAGGTGCGGTTATGCGTCTGGGCGAGAAGACCGATGCTGAGGTAGAGGCAATCCCTACAGGCTCAATGTCACTTGATATTGCACTTGGTATAGGCGGTGTTCCAAGAGGTCGTATTGTTGAAATCTATGGACCTGAATCATCAGGTAAAACCACAGTGGCACTTCATATCGTTGCTGAAGCACAGAAAATGGGCGGTGAAGCAGCGTTTATTGATGCAGAGCACGCTCTTGACCCTGTATATGCCGAAAAGCTTGGCGTTAGGATTGATGACCTTATTGTTTCTCAGCCCGACACAGGTGAACAGGCTCTTGAAATTACCGAGCAGCTTGTGCGCTCGGGTGCAATTGACGTAATCGTTATTGACTCTGTTGCGGCACTTGTTCCCAAACAGGAGATCGAAGGCCTTATGGGTGATTCTCATGTGGGTCTGCAGGCAAGACTTATGTCGCAGGCACTTAGAAAGCTGACAGCGGTTGTAAGCAAGTCCAACACAACAGCGATTTTTATAAACCAGCTGCGTGAAAAGGTGGGCGTTATGTTTGGCAATCCCGAAACAACTGCCGGCGGACGTGCGCTGAAGTATTATGCGTCTGTAAGACTTGATGTAAGACGCGTAGAGGCGCTTAAGGGCGACGAGGGCGCAATAGGTAACCATACAAGAGTAAAGGTTGTTAAAAACAAGGTTGCTCCGCCGTTTAAAGAGGCAGAGTTCGACATTATCTACGGCGAGGGCATTTCCAAAACCGGCAACATAGTTGATGTAGGTGTTGACTTTGGCATTATCAAAAAGTCAGGGTCATGGTTCTCATATAATGACGAAAAACTCGGTCAGGGAAGAGAATCTGTTAAAAAGCTTCTTGAAGAAGATACGGCTCTTTGCCTTGAACTTGAAAACAAGATAAGAGAAAAGGCAGGACTTCCGCTTGTTGATGCTGAAAGCGACGAAGCTGAAACAGTATCAACCGAATTTAAGCCTGTTCCAAAGCCAACAAAGAAAAAATAAGGCTATGGAACTTGAAAAAGCAAAAAAAATAGCTGCCGCACTTTTGTCATACAAGTCATATACCTGCAAAGAGGTGTATCAGCGTCTTGTCCGCAAGGGGGTTGACCAAGATACAGCAGAGCTTGCTGTTTCAGAATTTTGCAGAGCAGGGATTCTTAATGACGAAGAATATGCACGGCTTTATATTCACGATGCGATGGTTTTGGGTATGAAGGGAATGTTTCGTATCAAGCAGGAGCTTCATGCCAAAGGAATAGCGGGGTCGGTAATTGACAAAGCGGCGGAGACGGTTGATGTTGATGCGTATGAACAGCTTGAAGGTTATGTTAAGCTGAGATTTGGCGATAAAGAGTTTTCGGACAGGCGCGAGCTTGAAAAGGCAAAAGCGCATCTTGCACGGCGCGGATACAGCCTTTCTGAGATAAATAAATGCTTTAAAAACTTGAAAATTACAGTTAGGAGCGAGGAATTTTGAAAAAGGTTTCACTGGTTTCCCTCGGTTGCTCAAAGAATCTTGTTGACGCTGAAGAGATGCTGGGAATACTGGAGGATAGCGGCTTTGAGATAGCCGAAAGCGAAGAAGACGCAGATATTATGATTGTGAATACCTGTGCATTTATTGACTCTGCAAAACAGGAGTCGATTGATTGTATACTGGAACACGCAAAGTATAAGGAACAGGACAAAAACCGCATTCTTGTTGTTACAGGATGCATGAGCCAAAGATATAAAGAAGAATTGCTTCGCGAAATCCCCGAGGTTGACATTGTTATAGGAACAAATGAATATGATAAAATAGCACAAGTACTTAAAAACCATAAATCTGGAAGTTCAGAGATTTATTGCGGCGATGCATATATGAATGCAAAGCTGCGGCGGGTTGTTACCACGCCGCGGTATATGGCATACCTTAAGATTGCCGAGGGCTGTGACAATCATTGCACATACTGCGTTATTCCTTCAATCCGCGGCAAGTACAGAAGCCGAAGTGTGGAAGATATTGTTGAAGAGGCAACCCGACTTGCAAAAGACGGAGTTCGTGAGATTGTTGTGATTGCTCAGGATACAACAAGATACGGCAAAGACCTTTACGGCGAGTATAAGTTGCCGGAGCTTTTGAAGAAATTATGCAAGATTGACGGTATACGGTGGATAAGGCTTCATTATTGCTATCCCGAGCTGGTTACGGATGAGCTTATCGAAACCATTGCAACCGAAGAAAAAATATGCAACTACCTTGATATACCCATTCAGCATTGCAACGATGAAATTTTAAAGCTTATGGGCAGAAAAACCAATAAGCAGCAAATCTGCAGCCTTATCGAAAAGCTCAGAAAGCGTATTCCTGATGTCATTCTCAGAACATCGCTAATTGCAGGGTTTCCGGGCGAAACCGAGGAACAGTTTGATGAACTTCGGGAATTTGTGACCAATGCCGAATTTGACAGGCTTGGCGTTTTTGCATATTCGCAAGAGGAAGGAACGCCTGCGGCAAGACTTTCGGGACAGCTTGATGAAGAAGAAAAGCTTGCCCGTCAGGAGATGATAATGGTCGACCAGTCGGCGGTTTCAGAGGAACTGAACCAAAAGAAGGTAGGAAAGACCTTTGAGGTGCTGACCGAAGGCTATGATGCGATTGTAAAGATGTTTTACGGAAGAACCTATGGCGATTCAGAGGAAATTGACGGAAAGGTATTCTTTACGGCTTCGGATAAGCCGGATATAGGAGATTTTGTAAAGGTTAAGATTTCAGATTATACTGAATACGATTTATACGGCGAAGCCGAAAGGGAGGAAGCTTAAATGAACACACCCAATATGCTTACATTACTAAGAGTTATTATGGTGCCTGTATTTATGTGGGCAATTACTTCAGGGCTTTATATCGCGGCTGTAGCGATTTTTATAATTGCATCGCTCACAGACCAGCTTGATGGTTATCTGGCTCGAAAGAATAATCAGGTTACAACCTTTGGCAAGCTTATGGACCCTCTTGCAGATAAAATTCTTACAATTTCTGCACTGGTTTGTCTTATGGGGATTGGCGCTGACTTTATTAATTCATGGGTTGTGATGATTATAATTGCAAGAGAATTGATTGTCACAGGAATCCGTCAGCTTGCAATGGGCGAAAATACAGTTATTGCTGCAAGCCAGTGGGGCAAGGCAAAAACTGTTTCTCAAATGGCGGCACTTATTGCGGTAATGATTGATTTGATTGTTCCGCTGCGCTTTGGTGGCTTTGCTCTCACCTTCTGGCTGGTTGTTATTGCGGTGGTACTTACCGTGTACTCCGGCATAGACTATATTATAAAAAATCGACATTTAATTACATTCAAGTAGGAAAAAAATACTTTTTAAGGCAAATAAACGAAAATTTATATTGACGTATATATCAGTTATATGTTATATTATTCGTACAGACTATTAAGGAGGATTTCTAAATGGATGTTTTTGAAAAAGTAAAAGAAATTACAGCAGAGCAGCTTGACATTGATGAAAGCATGATTACAATGGATGCTTCGTTCATTAATGACCTTGAGGCAGACTCGCTGGCTTTGGTACAGTTGATGATGGCACTTGAAGAGGAATTTGACGTGGAAATCCCTGACGAGGAAGCCGAAGAAATTTCAACTGTCGGAGATGCTGTTAATTATATTAACACAAAATGCTAAATCAATAATTCGGACTGCCGCAGCAATACGGCAGTTCGTTTGATTTTATTACCATAAAGCTGCTTCATGTGCGGCTGTGGATAGGGTGAAAAAATGGATATAGGATACAATTTTAATGATAAAGCTTTGCTTGAACTTGCGCTTACCCATATCTCTTTTGCGAATGATACCAAAAGAGAAAGCAATCAAAGACTTGAGTTTTTAGGTGACAGTGTGCTCTCGCATATTATTGCAATGGAGATATACAAATTATTCCCCAAATGCGATGAGGGCGAACTGACAAAAATCCGTGCATCACTTGTCTGTGAAAAGTCACTTGCACAATTGTCGCGTGAACTGGATTTGGGCAGTGGAATAAAGTTTGGCAGGTCAGAGAAAATGAGCGATGGAAAACACAAAGACTCAATACTTGCCGATACCTTTGAGGCTGTTCTTGGCGCAATCTATCTGGATAGCGGTTTTGAGCAGGCAAGGGACTGGACGCTTAAAACATTTGGTGACAAGATAAAAAATGTTCAGGTTATAAGTGAAATTAATTACAAGTCCGAGCTGCAGATTTATTTTCAGAAACGCGACAAAGGCTCTGAAGTGGTAAATTACCGTTTGATAAGCAAAACCGGTCCGGACCATGACCCTATGTTTTATGTGGAAGCAATCTATAAAAACAAGGTTATAGGCAAGGGAAGCGGTAAGACACTTAAACATGCTGAGCAAAACGCGGCAAAAATGGCATTTGAAGGAATGGAAAATAAAAATGAGAAAGTATAATCTGCCGATTTTTATTCCGCATAGGGGTTGTCCTCATGATTGTGCATTTTGCAGTCAAAGAAAAATAACGGGTATTGATACCGAGGTAACACCAAATCAGGTGCGTGATATGATTAAAAGCTTTCTTGATACGGTTGCCCAAGAGAATTCTTCTGTAGAGGTGGCGTTTTTTGGCGGCAGCTTTACCGGACTTGAAACAGCCACGCAGGAAGCGTTTTTAAAAGCTGCAGCTGAGTTTTTCCCAAAAATTGACGGTATACGTCTTTCAACGAGACCTGATTATATTGATGAAGAAATAATAAGCCTTTTAAAAAGATACGGAGTAACAACGGTTGAGCTTGGAGTGCAAAGCAGTAATGATGAGGTTTTAAGGCTCAACAGCCGGGGACATGACTTTCAATCGGTAATCAAAGCATCAAACCTGATAAAAAATGCAGGGATTACCGTGGGACACCAGATGATGCTTGGAATGTACGGCTCAACACCCCAAAAGGATATGCAGACTGTAAGCGACATAATATCACAAAAGCCGGCGTGTGTAAGAATTTATCCCGTTGTGACAATAAAAGGCACAACTCTTGAGGAACTTTATAATTCCGGCAAATATACTCCGTATACGGTAGAGCAGGCGGCAATGCTTGCCAAAGATGCGGTTAAACTCTTTAATAAAGCGGGGATTGAAGTAATTCGTGTGGGACTTCACTCGTCAGAAGAGCTTGAAAGTGACGGCAATATAGTTGCAGGACCATATCATCCTGCGTTTGGCGAGCTTGTGAGCAGTTTGATTTACAGAGATATTATTGAGCAAACATTTGATGCGAGTACCCAAAATATTAAAGAGCTAATGTTTTTTTGTGATGCGTCGGATGTTTCCAAAGCGGTAGGACATAAAGGGATGAACAAGAAATATTTTTATGAGAAATACGGCATTAAACTGACGGTTAAAGGGGAGAAAACCAAATGAAAAAGATAGCCAGCTTCACGGTAGACCACAGATACATACGTGAATGGATATATGTTTCAAGAATAGACGGTGACATAACAACGTATGACGTGCGTATGCGAAAGCCAAACACAGAAAATGTTATGAGCAACGCACTTATGCATTCGTTTGAACATCTTTTTGCTACATTTATGAGAAATGGTGAACTTTCGGACGACGTGATTTACGTTGGGCCAATGGGATGCCAAACAGGATTTTATTTGCTGATAAGAAACGCAGACCACAAAAAGGTGCTTGCCGAGGTTAAGCGTGTGCTTGCTGAGATTGCGGCTTACAAAGGTGAAATGCCGGGCGCAAGCGAAATAGAGTGCGGAAATTACAGAAATCTTGATTGTGCTGTTGCGGCAGCTGAGGCAAGGGCATTTCTTGAAAAAATAGCAGAGGAAACCGAAAACGACCTCGGCTATGAATGTGGAGAGTAACATGAAGGTATTAATGGTTGCAGTAAATGCAAAATACGTTCACACCAACATTGCGGTAAGATATATAACAGAATACGCCAAACGTCAAGGCAAGGATTTTGACTTTTGCGAGTTTTCCATAAACGAGCCGCAAAACAATGTTTTGGGTAAGCTGTATGAAGCCGATTGCGATGCATACGGCTTTTCGTGTTATATATGGAATATTGATTATGTACTCAGACTTTGCAAAAGTTTGAAACAGCTTGTGCCGGAGCGGAAAATATTTCTTGGCGGACCTGAGGTATCTTTTGATGCTGAAGAAATCCTTTCGGAGAATGATTTTGTGGACTGTATAGTGTGCGGAGAAGGCGAAAAGGCTGTGTCACAGCTTGCCCAAGCCTTTCCTTCCGGACATAAAGTTGTGTATGGAAGCAAGCTTGAAAACCTTGATGAAGCTCCGTTTCCGTATACTCCGGATGATTTAAAACAAACAGTGCAGGGCGAAAAGCTTGTTTATTACGAAACAAGCCGCGGCTGTCCTTTTAACTGTTCATATTGTCTTTCGTCGGTTGATAAAGGAGTAAGGTTTTTACCTTTAGACAGGGTGAAAGATGAAATAAAGATGTTTTCGGACGCAGGGGCAATGACGGTCAAATTTGTTGACCGAACCTTCAATGCTGACAAAAATCGTGCGCTTGAAATTTGGCAGTATTGTATTGAACTTGACACAAACACGTGCTTTCATTTTGAAATTGGAGCGGATTTGATTGATGATGCTGCAATTGAGCTTTTGAAGGCTGCTCCCGAAGGAAGGTTTCAGTTTGAAATAGGGATTCAGTCAACAAACAAAAAAACCTTATCCGAGATTTGCAGAACTATGAATATTGAACGTCTTGCAAACAATATAAAACGGTTGAAGGCTGAAACCAACATATTACTTCATCTAGACTTAATTGCAGGTCTTCCTTTTGAAAATTTTGAATCGTTTGCCAAATCTTTTAATGATGCATACAGGATGTCGCCGCACGTTCTTCAGCTTGGCTTTTTAAAACTTCTTAAAGGCTCTCCGCTAAGAAATGCCTCCAAAGAATACGGAATGTTGTTTGACAGCGGTGCTCCTTATGAGGTTTATGCAACAGATTGGATTTCCTTTGGTGAAATTTTGTGTTTAAAAGCGGTTGAGGACGTGCTGGAGAGGTACTTTAATTCGGGCAGATTTTGTAAAACACTTGAAATCGCTGTTTTTAATTTTGATTCGCCGTTTGAGTTTTATTTCAGGCTGTCGGAGTTCTGGAAAAAACGCGACCTTGTGGGTCAGGGTGTAAAACGCATAAGATTGTATGAGCTTTTGTATCAATTTCTTAAAGAGGAACTGAGTGAAGAACTCATCAAACCCATTATGGCTGAAATGAAAAAAGATTTTTCGCTTTGGCATTCAAACGGAGCGGGAACTCCCGAGTGGTACAAAAAATATTAAGTTAAAAGTGATGCATCGCCTTGGCGATGCATTTCTTTTTTTTTGCAAGGATGTAAAATTTACACAAATTCAGGGCTGTTATTGCGCGTAATTTGGTGAAATAATACAAAAGAAATAAAACAAAATAAAAAGTGACTTGTTATTGTGTGTAAAATTGATGTTAATTTGTTAAAATTTATTGATTTTTTTGTGGAGTTATGATAATATTAACCTGAGATTACTTTGATTGAAGGGGGAAGATATATGAAGTGTATTATAAACGGAAAAATTCTTCTGCAAGACAGAATTGCTGAAGATATGGCTGTTATCTTTGATGAAAAAATTCAAAAGATAACAAATATAAACGATGTAAGCCTATCTGAGTATGATGTCATCGATGCCCGTGGCAGCTTTGTATCACCGGGTCTGGTGGACATGCATATCCATGGTTATCTTGGTGCTGATGTGTCAGACGGTGATTGTGATGGGATTAAGACCATGGCAGAAGGCATTATAAAAAATGGTGTTACAGCTTGGTGCCCCACAACTATGACGGTTTCAAAGGCTGAAATAGAAGCAGCGTTTGATGCTGTAAGAACGGTTAAAAGCAATGGCGAGTATTATGGTGCGCGGATTTTGGGGGTAAACAGCGAGGGCCCGTTTATCAATGCTGCAAAAAAAGGTGCTCAGGCAGCGGAGCATATATTAAAGCCTGATGCTGATTTTATCATCAAAAACGCAGATGTGGTAAAGCTCTTTACTGTTGCGCCCGAGGTAGACGGTGCTTTGGAATGTATTGAAAAGGTTTCTGCTGAGACAGACGTTCTTGTTTCTATGGGTCATACAGATGCTGCCTTTGAGGAAGCCTCTTTAGGGATAGAAAAGGGAGTACGTCATACAACGCATCTTTTCAATGCAATGACAGCACTTTCTCACCGCAGTCCGGGAGTTGTCGGGGCGGCACTTTCAAATGCTGATGTGAGCACAGAACTTATTGCCGATACCTTCCATGTAAACAAGGGATTGTTTAACCTTCTTGCAAAGATAAAGGGTGACAAGCTGTGTTTGATTACTGACTGTATGAGAGCAGGCGGTATGCCGGACGGCGAGTATACACTGGGCGGTCAGCCGGTGCACAAAGAGGGTATCAAGTGCCTTATGCCTGACGGAACAATTGCGGGCAGTGTCCTCAAATTAAACCAAGCGGTGTATAATTTATACCAAAACAGTGACCTTGAGCTTTATGAGGCAGTTGCCTGTGCGTCGCTTAACCCTGCAAAAGCGTTGGGCGAAGACAACGAGATTGGCTCTATTGAAGTTGGCAAGCGTGCTGATATTATAATTGCCGATGATAATTTTAACGTTACGATGACAATTCTTGGCGGAGAAATAAGATATAAAGGAGAATGACAATGATTGCAAAGCTTGAACCTGAATTTATGCCAATGGTAAAGGTTATAAACGATTACAAGACTGCGGTAAAGAACGCAGACTCTCAGCCGGTTTCTATTGCGGTTGAAAGAAACGGAGGGCTTGTTGCCGTTTACAACATTGATACATATAAGGATAATACAGGGCACGATGAAGAAAATTATCAGATAATCGAAAGAATTATTAAGACATTACTTTGGGCAAAAGGCGGATTTAAAGTATTTATTGCAGGCTCAGAGTATATTTACAGCAAAATAGCAAACGATTACCGTATAGGCGGTGCAAGAGAGTTTGACTATAAGTTTATGTCACGGGTGTATGAAAAGCCTTTTGAGGTTGTTTATGTTGCGGATGTAGCTGATGCGCCAAAGGAAAATGATGTGTCTTCACCTGTCGGACGTCATCTTGATGGTTGCCGAATAGGCTTTGACGCAGGTGGAAGTGACCGAAAGGTTTCTGCTGTTGTTGACGGAAAAACTGTTTATTCTGAGGAAGTTGTTTGGTTTCCGAAGCTTGAAAGCGACCCCAAGTATCATTATGAGGGGATTTTAAGTGCTATGAAGACGGCGGCATCGCACATGCCCAGGGTTGATGCCATAGGTGTTTCGTCTGCAGGTGTGTATATTGATAACAAAATCATGGTTGCGTCACTGTTTATAAAGGTATCGGACGATGATTTTGAAAAGCATGTTAAAAATATGTATCTTGACGTTGCTAAGGAGATAGGTGATGTTCCGGTTGAGGTTGCAAATGACGGAGATGTTACCGCTCTTGCAGGTGCAATGAGCCTTGAAGACAACAATGTTTTAGGCGTTGCAATGGGTACCAGTGAGGCTGCGGGTTATGTTGATAAGGACGGAAACATTACCGGCTGGCTAAACGAGCTTGCGTTTGTTCCCGTTGATTTTAATAAGGAAGCAATGGTTGACGAGTGGAGCGGCGACTATGGCTGTGGTGTTAAATATTTCTCTCAGGATGCGGTTATAAAGCTTGCACCAAGAGCAGGAATAGAGCTGGACGAGGGTTTGTCACCTGCTGAAAAGCTGAAGGTTGTTCAGGGACTTATGGAAGCCGATGACAGCCGTGCAGCCGATATTTATGAAACAATAGGAACATATTTTGGCTATACCATTGCATACTACTCAATGTTCTATGATATAAAGCATGTCCTTATAATGGGCAGAGTTACAAGCGGAAAGGGCGGAACAATTCTTTTGTCCAAGGCAAATGAGGTTCTGAAAAATGAGTTCCCTGAACTGTTTGAAAAGATTGAACTTCATATTCCTGACGAAAAAGCAAGAAGAGTGGGTCAATCTGTTGCAGCAGCAAGTCTGCCTAAAATAGTATAGATTTAAAAGCTGTATCAACAAATTGTCGGTTGGTACAGCTTTTTTTTAAGAAAAGGATTGACGCTTTTATACAAATGTATAAAAAATGTATTTAATCTATTGACAGATTTTTTGTGCTGTGATATACTTATACACAAATATTAAAGGCGTTGACGAAGAGGGCGCATTTGTTTGAAGCTTGAAGAGAAGTGGCGGTTGGTGCGAGCCATAGTGGATACAATGTGTTTGTAGCTTCCGAGCCGGGGGGAAGAAAGCCTCGTGCAAGTAGAACCTCTCCGTGATTGCTGCGTTAAGGCATAAGGGTTGATTGACCCTGAGAGTGGCGGCGATTTGCCGCAATTTGAGTGGTACCGCGGGTGATAATGCACTCGTCTCAAAGGTTTTGATAATACTTTGGGGCGGGCTTTTTTTTCGCCTCGCAATAGGAGGAGAATTGATTCTATGGAAAATTTAAAAGACATCAATTTGAAAATCAAAGAAATGGCTCAGCGTATCCGTGAGCTGCGTGAAATTGAGGGCTATACTCCGGAGGATATGGCTCAAAAAACAGGTGTTAGCGTTGAGGACTATATAAAGTGCGAAAACGGTGAAAGCGACCTTAACTTTGCTTTTATTTACCGCTGCGCATCTGCACTCAGGGTAAATGTAACAGATATTATCGAAGGCTACAGCCCAAATCTTAAGTCTTATACCGTTACTCGCGCAGGTGCAGGTCAGCAGATTGCAAAGGCGCATGGCATGACATATCACAACTTAGCGTATGCGTTTAAAAACCGTATTGCAGAGCCTTTGTTTGTTCACAGCGTTTATGATGAGGCTGCACAAAGCAAGGATATTGAGCTGACTACTCATGCAGGTCAGGAGTGTGACATTGTAATAGAGGGTCACCTTATGGTTCAGATTGGAGAGCACAAGGAGGTTCTTGGCCCCGGTGACAGCATTTATTATAACAGTGATACGCCTCATGGTATGATTGCTGTAAACGGCAAGGATTGTAACTTCTATGCAATTGTTTTAAGGGCTGATGTCGATACCGCAGAAAACGCTTCAGCGGATATAGTTGCAACAGAACAGATTATCGGTGCAATTCACAGAGATACCAAGGATAGGATATATCACAACTTTATTGATGTTGAGGAAGACGCAAACGGGACACCTACATCAATTAAATTCAAGAACACAGAAAGATTTAACTTTGCATTTGACCTTGTGGACGAGCTTTCACGCCGCGAGCCGGACAAGCTTGCAATGCTTCATATAGCCAAGGACAAAACCGAAAGACGCTTCACCTTTACCGATATGCGAAAAGCGTCAAGCCAGTGCGCAAACTATTTTGCATCACTGGGAATTAAAAAGGGCGACAGAGTAATGCTGATACTCAAACGCCATTATCAATTCTGGATTGCAATGCTTGGCTTGAATAAGCTTGGTGCAATTGCGATTCCGGCAGTTGACCAGCTTCAGGAGCATGACCTTGAATACCGTTTCAATTCAGCAGGGGTATGTGCTATTGTTTGTACAGCTGACGGTGAAGTTTCAAATCAAGTAGATATTGCGGCAGAAAATTGTCCGACGCTTCAGATAAAAATGCTTGTTGGCGGCGAAAAGGATGGCTGGAAGAACTTTGATGAGGACTACAAGCGCTTCAGCACTCATTTTGAGCGCACAGAAGATTCGCCTTGCGGCGACGATACAATGCTTATGTATTTCACATCAGGCACATCGGGCTATCCCAAGATTGCAACACATAATTACAAATATCCGCTTGGACACTTCCATACAGCCAAGTACTGGCACAATGTTGACCCTGACGGTCTTCACTTTACTATTTCAGATACCGGCTGGGCAAAGGCTATGTGGGGCAAGCTTTATGGTCAGTGGCTCTGTGAGGCAGCAACATTTGTATATGACTTTGACCGCTTTGACGCGGCAGATATTCTGCCGATGTTTGCAAAGCATCACATAACAACCTTCTGCGCACCGCCCACCATGCTTCGTATGATGGTTAAACAGGATATTTCAAAATATGATTTCTCATCTGTTCGTCACATGACAACAGCAGGAGAAGCGTTAAATCCTGAGGTTTACCGTCAATTTGAAAAGGCAACCGGTCTTCAGATTAAGGAAGGCTTTGGCCAGACAGAAAGTACAATGATTATAGGCAACCTTGTTGGAAAGCCACACAAGATTGGTGCAATGGGTAAGCCTGCTCCAATATACGATGTTGAGCTTGTTGATTCAAACGGCAACCCGGTTAAGACTAGCGAATCAGGTGAAATTGTTATTAATGTCAAGGACGGCGCACCCTGCGGCTTGTTTACCGGCTACTATGGTGACGAAGAAAAGACCAAAGAAGTATGGTATGACGGTTATTATCACACAGGCGATGTTGCATGGCGTGATGAGGACGGCTATTATTGGTACGTTGGCCGCGTGGATGACGTTATTAAGTCATCGGGATACCGCATTGGTCCGTTTGAGATTGAAAGTGTTATTATGGAGCTTCCTTATGTTCTGGAATGCGGTGTTTCGGCTGTTCCTGACGAAGTAAGAGGACAAATTGTTAAGGCAAGTATCGTTTTGGTTAACGGAACACAGCCAAGTGAAGAACTTAAAAAGGAAATCCAGACTTATGTTAAGGATAAGACTGCACCTTATAAATATCCAAGAATTGTTGAATTTAAGGAAAGCCTGCCCAAAACAGTAAGCGGAAAAATCCAAAGAAATAAACTATAAGATTAAAAGCCAACCAAAGCATATTTGGTTGGCTTTTTGAATGGGGTTTTTTACTGAAAGCACGTCAGCCATGCATAAAACACTTTTTTAAAGGCGGTGACAAGGTCATAAGATGCAGCCTTAAAAATAACTTTTTTAACAGGTATATCGCTGTCCGACACAAGCGGAAACTCTCCGCAGGGTTTGCCGTCTGTTGCGATGGTAAGCGTACCTAAAACATCCCCCTTTGAAATTGGCGCAGTTAAATCTTCAAAACATTGCGGTGTAACCTTTATGGATTGTTCTTCCCCGGGCTTTATAGGTATGTATATATCGTTTTGTGTAACAAGTGATACAGTGTCGGAGATGCCTTTTTTAATCTTAGCATCAATTATTTTTTCACCAATACTTTTTATTTTAAAAGAAGAGTACTCTGAAAAAGTTGTATCGTATAAGGTTTTATGGTCTTGCCAGTCATCGGAAGCGTTAAGTGTTACGCAAACAAGCTGTAATCCGTTTTTGTTAACTGCCGTTACAAGGCATCTGCCGGTGGCTTTGGTAAAGCCTGTTTTTACCCCGATACAGCCTTCGTACATACTCAAAAATTTGTTGTGATTTACAAGGGTTCGTGCATAACCGCCTTCGTTTTGAGGAAGCTTTTTTGTCTTTGTTGCAACAATCTCTGCAAACTTTGGGTTTTTTAATGCGTATGCAGTTATTTTTGCCAGGTCATAAGCGGTGGTATAGTGATTTTCGTCAGAAAGACCGTGCGGATTGGTGAAATTGGAATTGAGTGCACCTATTTCTTCAGCTTTTTTATTCATAAGGACAGCAAAGCTGCTTACCGAGCCGGAGACTGCTTCTGCAATGGCAGTTGCCGCATCGTTGCCTGAAACCAGCATAAGTCCGTACAGAAGTTCGCCCAAAGTCAGCTTTTCGCCTTTTGCAAGGTACATGGAAGAGCCTTCTACCCCTGACGCGGTTGGAGATATGCTTACAACCTTATTTATATCGGAATTTTCAAGAGCAGTAATGGCTGTCATAATTTTGGTGGTGCTTGCCATGCCGCGTTTTTCATTTGCGTTATGCGAATATAAAACTCTGCCCGACGCAGCATCTATAACAACGGCACTTTGGGCAGAAATTGCAAAGCTGTGTAGGGGGCTTGATGTAAATATTAAAATGATGATAAATATAAAAGAAATTTTCTTCAAAAAAGTCACCTCGTTAATATTAAATATATTAGCGGGGTGACTTTTATATACTAATCTATTCCAAGATATTTTTTTATTTCGGGCATCATTTTTTTTGTAGTGTTGTAGCCGTCATCGTACATAGCCTGAAGCTTTTCAGGTCGGCGCTCGGTTCTTGCAAAGCCTTTTGTATCGCTTGGCATAATTACAATTGCTTCACCGCGGTCAGAAAGTTTGAAAAGCTCATCTCTTGCGCTGTTATACTTTTCTGAACGCTCAATAAGCGCGTTTGAAAATTCAGTGTATTTTTTAAAGGTCTTGCTTGCCATTTTTATAGAAGTATCGCGCTGCTTTGAATATGTTCGTTCACGTGTAAGAATGGCAATCAGCTTGTCGCAGCCGTCATCAATAGCGTGCCTAAATGGTATAGGGTCGCAAACGCCGCCGTCCATATATAGGTTTCCGTCAATTTGCTCAGGCTGAAACATATACGGCAAGGCACAGCTTGCCCATAAAATACGAAGGTGCAAATCCCAGTCATCTGTCGGCAGTTGTCTGTACTCGATTTTTCCTGTTTCCATATTGGTAATGCCGGCAATAACAGTCTGGCCTTTGCTGTATTTTGCAAATGCATCAAAATCAAACGGGACAAGCTTTTGGGGAATTTGCCTGAATGCAAAATCCATATTATAATATGAACGCTTTTTGGGGTTTAAAAGATGCCGAAGGCCCATATATCTTTTATCGTGAAAATATTTGAGCGAAAGCTCAAGATTTCTGCCGATTTGTCTTGACACATAGCTTGTTCCGTACGCAATACCGGCAGAAACGCCTATTACATAATCGGCGTAAATCTTTTCCTCCAACAGAGCGTCCATTGCCCCGCAGGAAAAAAGAACACGGCTGGCACCGCCTTCAAGCACAAGTCCAAGTTTCATTTTGTATAACCTCCGATGAATGTTTTAGCGTACGGGAAGCGCATAAAACAAGAATGCAAAATAATGAAAAATACTTCCGGCAAGAACAAAAAGATGCCATATATAATGCATATATCTTGGTTTCTTCATTCTGAAGAAGAATATTCCGCCGGTGTAGCTTAAACCGCCTGCTACAAGAAGAATGATACCGGGAAGCGGAATTTTGCTTAAAACAGGGTATGCTACAAATATAACCGACCATCCCATAAGTATGTATATAACCATTGAAATCTTCTGAAACTTTTTAACATCTATTGAGTTAAGAACTATACCCACAATGGTACATGCGGCATTTACTCCAAAAAGAACCCAACCGAGTGTCCCGCGGAGCAGTGCAAGTGATATGGGTATATATGAGCAAAGAATAAGTATAAAAATTGAGCAGTGGTCAAAAATCTGAAATATCCGCTTTGCTTTTATGTTTGTAAGAGAATGGTAAAGCGTCGAAGACAGGTAGAGAAGAATAAGTCCTGCACCGTAAAGCGCTGCAGAAACAGTACTCATTGCGTCTCCGGTAAGACAAGAATATACAATTGCGACTGCTGTGCCGGCAATTGCAAGCAAAGTTCCGACGCCATGAGAAATTGCATTTGCAATTTCTTCGCCCATACTTTGATTGTTAAATTTTGCAATTTCTTCTTTGTTGAACATCTGTAAAGCCTCCTAAGTGAATATTTTTAAGTATAAATCTATTTAAAATTTTTGTCAAGTAGTGAAAGAAGTATTTGCAATATGCGCCGGTTTGTTATATAATACAAATATTGTTTAATTTTAACATATAAAAGAGGTTGAGTTTACAATGAATAAATTTAAGGAACTGTTAAAGCTTTTCTTTGCCTTTTTCAGAATTGGAGCGTTTACGTTTGGCGGTGGCTATGCCATGCTTCCTATGTTTGAACGTGAAATAGTCGAAAAATACAAATGGGCAACAATGGAGGAGCTAATGGACTATTTTGCAATAGGTCAATGCACTCCGGGTGTGATTGCGGTAAACACAGCGACTTTCGTAGGTCACAAAAATTATGGCACAATAGGCGGAATAGTAGCAACTCTGGGAGTTATAACACCTTCTGTAATAATTATCTCACTTATTGCGTCTGTTTTATCTGTAGTTTATGACAATCCGGTGGCAAAACATGCGTTTAAGGGTGTTGGGGTTGCGGTAAGTGCAATTCTTGTGCAGGCAGTTCTTAAAATAGGCAAATCAGGGGTTTTTGATTGGTTTACCATTATAATTGCGGCGGCTGCGTTTGTTATTTCAATGTTTTTTGATGTATCCACAATAATAATTGTAGTTTTAGCCGGTGCTGCAGCTATTCTGTATAAGTCAGCACTTCAAAGGATGAGTAAAAACGAAGGGGAGGACGGACAAAAGTGATTCTGCTTGCTATAATTTACGAATTTTTTAAAATCGGTCTGTTTTCAATTGGAGGCGGACTTGCAACTTTGCCGTTTTTGTTTGAACTTACCAATAAATATGATTGGTTTACTGCTGAGGAGCTTACAAATATGATTGCCGTATCAGAATCCTCGCCGGGCCCGATAGGTGTAAATATGGCAACCTATGTTGGGTTTCAAAGCGCCGGCGTGCTTGGCGGAATTGTATCAACCCTTGCTCTGGTAGCACCAAGTATAATTGTAATACTTATCATTTCACGGATTCTGGAAAAATTCAGATACAGCAAAACAGTGAAGAATCTTTTTTACGGATTAAGAGCCGCGGTTTCAGGACTTCTTGCGGCGTCTGTGCTTAATGTTTTCTTGCAGACGTTTATGCTAAGCGGAGCAGAAAGTATAGTGGCTTCAATTGATTATAAAAAATTGATTTTGTTTGCTGTGCTGGTGTTTGGAGTGTTTAAATTTAAAAAGCATCCTCTTGTTTATATTGCAGTCGGAGCGGTGTGCGGGGTGCTTTTTGGGCTTTAAAAATTATCAGGAAAAAATAATCTGTAATACCTTGCAAAATAATTCAAAAAATAATTGTAAATTTATATATTTTATGATATACTTGAAAATGTAAAACTCTGATAATGATTTATAGGAGGATATTATGAGCGTAGAAGAAAAAGTTATAAATACAAATATTGATAAAGACGGCAACATTTCAATCTCAAATGATGTCATTGCAACAATTGCGGCAATTGCGGCAAAAAGCATTGACGGAGTTTCAGGGATGGTTAATTCTTTGACCGGAGGTTTTGCGGAGCTTCTGGGCAAGAAAAACCCTTCCAAGGGCGTTAAGGTTACAATTAATGACCGGGATGTTAAGATTGATATGTATGTGGTTGTTGAGTACGGCGTAAAGATTCCTGATGTTGCATGGGAAATTCAGGGTAAGACCAAAAACGAGGTCGAGGCAATGACGGGACTCAATGTTACCGCAGTTAATGTAAACATTGAGGGTGTGAATACAACCCCGGCTGTTGAATCTGAACCTGAAGAAGTACAAAGCGAAGTTGAGGCAGACGAGGCTGCTGCAGAAGAATAGCGGAAAGGCTGAGTGAATACAAATGAATAGAACTAAGGCGAGAGAATATGCATTTATACTTCTTTTTGAGTATAGATTTCAGCCTGATGAGATAGAAAGAATTATTGCAGATTTTGTTGAGGAATACCAGCCGGGAAACCAGCAGGAATATATCCAAAGAGTAGTACGCGGTGTTATTCAGAATATTGAAGACATTGACAAAAAAATCGGAGATTTGTCCAAGGATTGGAAGGTTGACCGTATTTCCTATGTCAGCCTTGCTGTACTTCGTCTTGCTGCGTTTGAGATTGAAAATTGTGAGGACATACCTGCTGCAGTTTCGGTTAACGAGGCGGTTGGTCTTGCAAAGAAATACGACGGCGAGGAAGCGGCACCGTTTGTGAACGGAATTTTGGGTAAGCTGAGCGGTGCTGTTAAATGAGCGAAGCTGGACTTTTTATAGGGATTGATACAAGCTGCTATACAACATCGGTGGCAGCAGATACGGGCGAATCCATTGTTCATATAAAAAAACCGCTGAGGGTAAAAGAGGGTGAATGCGGCCTCAGACAATCCGAGGCGGTTTTTCAGCATGTAAAAAACTTGCCGCTGTGTATGGATGAACTGAAGGAACAGGTGGATTTCAAAAAATTTGATAATATTACGGTTACTGTAAGTTCAAAGCCGCGCAATGTGGATGGCTCGTATATGCCTGTTTTTACAGCGGGTCAGGCTTTTGCAAAAGTTATTGCCGATGTCACCGGAGCAGCTTACGTTGAAACATCGCATCAGGAAGGGCATATCATGGCGGCAATTCATTCCTGTCATAAATATTCGTTGCTGTCAGAAGAGTTTTTAACATACCATATTTCGGGCGGAACAACCGAGCTTCTGTTGGTAAAGCCTTGCAGGGCAGGCTTTGAATGTGAAATTGTCGGCGGCACACTTGATTTGCCTGCAGGTCAGTTCATAGACCGCATAGGAGTAAAGCTTGGCATGGACTTTCCGTGCGGAAAGTATCTTGATTATTCTGCTTGTGAATATAACGGTGAAAAATCAAGAATTAAAACCTGTGTCAAGGACGAATATATTAATTTTTCAGGCGAAGAAACCCGCTACGAGCGGTTCATTGAGGACGGCGGAAATCCGGAGCTTGCGGCATATTGTGTAATGAAGTGCATTGCACAGTCGGTAAAACAGTCTGTTATATCTGCGCGTAACAAGTATGGGGTAAATAACGTGCTTATGGTGGGCGGCGTGTCCTCCTCAAAGTTTTTAAGAAGTGAGTTTTCGGATATGCCCAATGTGTTTTTTGCAGAGGCAGAGTTTTCAACCGATAATGCTGTCGGAGTTTGCCAAATTGGGAAATTAAAATATCAAAAATGAAGTCGGAGGAAAGAGCGTGGATTACGAAAAACAGGTTTTTACGGTAACTCAGCTTAATTTATTTATAAAAGACCTTTTTGCTCAGGTTCCGCTCTTTTCAAAAATAAAGATAAAGGGCGAAATTTCAAACTTTAAGCATCATTCATCAGGACATTTGTATATGTCGCTTAAGGACGAGAGCGGTGTAATCCGCGCAGTTATGTTTCGCACAGCGGCAATGTCCCTGAACTTCAGACCCGAAAACGGCATGCAGGTCATTGCAGAGGGCAGAGTGTCGGTGTATGAGCGTGACGGTCAATATCAGCTTTATATCAATTCAATGTCACAGGACGGAAAGGGCAACCTCTACGAACAGTTTGAAAAGCTGAAGGCAAAGCTTCAAGCGGAAGGGATTTTTGACCCTGCGGCAAAAAAACCAATTCCCGGCTATCCGTCGCGTGTTGGAGTGGTTACGGCTCCTACAGGTGCGGCGGTAAGGGATATTATCAATATTTTGTCAAGACGTTTCTCGTTTTGCGATATATGCTTGTATCCGGCGTTGGTTCAGGGAAGCGGTGCGGCAGAAAGCATTGTCAGGGGAATTGAATATTTCAACCTGACAAAATCAGCAGATGTATTGATTGTAGGCAGGGGCGGCGGCTCTGTTGAAGACTTGTGGGCATTTAATGAAGAGATTGTTGCAAGGGCAATATTTGCAAGTGAAATTCCGGTTATTTCGGCGGTGGGGCACGAAACAGATTTTACCATTGCTGACTTTGCAGCAGATTTAAGAGCGCCAACTCCTTCTGCGGCAGCAGAGCTTGCGGTTCCTTCCGAGGAAGAGCTATGTGATAAAATTCATAGTGCTGAATCCAGACTTAAAGCTGCAGTAAAAAAGATACTGGAAAACAGAAGACTTCTTTTGAAATTATATGCAGATAAGCAAATAATGAAAGAACCTACTTTGAAGATAAACGAAAAAGGCATCTACCTTGACCATTTGACAAGAATGTTTGGAAATGCAATACACACAGCTTTAAACAAAAAAAACCAGGAGCTTTGTGTTGCGGCATCAAAGCTTGACGCTTTAAGCCCTCTTGGTACGCTTAAGCGTGGCTATGCGGTCGCAAAGACTGCAGAGGGCGAGGTTGTAAAAAGTATAAGGCAGATACAATCCGGTGACAAATTGTCCATAAAAGTCAGTGACGGCGAGATAAAGGCTGTTGCAGAATAGGGAGGAACAATAATGGCAACAAAAAAAACAGAAGTTAGTTTTGAAGAAAATATAAAACAGCTTGAAGGCATAGTAAACAAGCTTGAGGGCGGTGACGTCAGCCTTGACGAGATGCTTGAGCTTTTTGAAGAAGGTATTCGCAGAACAAAGGAATGTACAAGTCAGTTGAAAAATGCAGAACAAAAAATTACAGTACTTATGAAGAATAGCGATGGTGAAATCTGCGAAGCACCGTTTGAAGTGGAATAGTTCAGCGGAGGAAGTTATGAATTTTCAGAAACAGTTTGATAGATACCGAAAGATGGTCAATGACGGGATTGACAAAGTATTTTACAAAAGAGAATGCTTGCAGAAGAGTGTATACGATGCAATGACTTACAGTGTGAAAGCCGGCGGAAAAAGAATCCGTCCGGTGCTTGCATTAGCGGTCGGTGATATGCTTGGCGCAGACCTTGAAGATGTACTGAAAATTGGTGTTGCCATTGAATGTATACATACATACTCGCTTATCCACGATGACCTTCCTTGTATGGATAATGATGATTTGCGCCGTGGTATGCCCACATGCCACAAAAAGTTTGGCGAGGCAACTGCCCTGCTTGCCGGGGACGGACTTTTAACAATGGCATTTGAATTGCTGACGGATTTTTCTGCCTTTAAAACCTTGTCTGCCGAAACCGTACTTAAGGCAGCTCAGGAAATAACAAAAGCCGCAGGCTGTGCGGGGATGATTGGCGGTCAGGTTGTGGACTTGGAAAGTGAGGGCAGCCAAGATGTTACAGAGGAAACCCTTACCTATATGCATAATCGCAAAACAGGTGCGTTGATAAGAGTATCTGTGCTTGCGGGGGCAATTGCGGCAGGCGCGGATGAGAAAAAGACAGGAGCGCTGATACGATTTGCCGACGGTATTGGTCTTGCATTTCAGGTGCAGGATGATATACTTGATTGTACGGGTAATGCAGATGTGCTTGGCAAACCAATAGGCAGTGATGCAGAGAATGAAAAAACAACCTATGTTACACTTTTAGGACTTGACAATGCTCGCACAAAAGCAGAGGAGCTTACGCAAAACGCAATTGCGGCGCTTGAATGCTTTGACGAAAAGGCAAAGTTTCTGAAAGAATTCGCAAAGTACCTTATGGGAAGAAAAAACTGAGTTTTGACAGCCGAATAGCTAAGAAAGGGAAAATTTACTATGAAAAGAAGACTATGTATAATTATATCATTAATACTTGTTTTAGGTAATTTAATGTTACTAAAAAGTTTTGCAAAAGATACTGAAAGTCTTTACGAACAAAGACTTAGACTTAATGGCTTTACTGAACAAGATGAGCTTGAACTCAAAGCTATAATGTATCTATCTAATGAAAATGTAAGTGCTTTGGTAGTTAATAAATACAAAGAGCTTGGTGACTGGAAGAAAGTAAGAGAATATTATAAGGTTGATGAAAAAAAGTATGAAAGTTATATGTTGGGAGAAAAACTATGGCAAGAAAAATTGGATAAAATTCCGGATTATATTTTTGAAGAGATGCAACAAAAGGGTTGGATAGAGCATGAACGCAACCAATTTGTGAGCAGATTAGAAATCAATAGGATAGACTATGAATATGGTTGGGCAGAAATAAAAAAAGGCAGAACTATTGAAGAACTTATCGAAGAAAAAGAAAAGGAAGATGAATCAGAATCAAAACTGATGAATGAATTCGTCTATGGAAATATGACAACAGACGAATTCAGGGGACAGTTGCTGAGGATTTTTAAAAATGCTGATACAGAAAGAATAGAAGAGTCAGTTACACAAGCAGAAACAAGCAGGGAGCAATTGCGTGCAAGACATAAGCGGGAAAGCGGTATATCGGATGAAGAAATCGAATATTGCAAAAGTCTGGGGATAACCAACCCTATGGATATGTATCAAGGCAAGAGCATTGCCGTGGGTAACAACCTTTCTTTTGAAGATGTTATAAAAACATTTATTAAAGTTAAATCCTGGAGTGTTACTATAATCGAACTGATGGATGATGTTACGCCAGAAAGCTACATTGAATTATTACAAGATATAATAGATAGCAGCACATCAAAGTTCGATGACCACTCGCAAACAGAAGAAAAAATACGTGAAATTGAGAGATTTTATGGTTTGAATGGTGCAATCAAAGAAACGTCAACTGATATGAAAAAGGTTAATGATGACAATGCTGATTTAATTGATATCGCTGAATTTACAGCCTTATTTGTGGGCAGTAACAAAGCTTATGTAGCGGGAACAGAAAAACTGTTGGATGCAAATAATTCGGATGTTTCAGTTTTTGTAGAGGATGACCGTTCATATGTACCTGTCAGATTTATTAGTGAAAATTATGGCGGGAAAGTTGAATGGATTGACGAAACTCAAACTGTTAACATAGTGTTTGAAGACAGAGAAATATCTTTGACAATAGGAAAAAAAGAAATAAATGTTAATGGCAAAGTCGTGACAATCGATGTTGCACCCGTTCTTAAAAATGAAAGGACTTTCCTGCCACTGAGAGCTTGCGTGGATGCGCTTGATAAGGAAGTGCTGTATAGTGATGGATTGATTTTAATAAGCGATTTGCCTCTGACTTTTGATGAAACAGAGAGTAATAAAAGGCTAAATGGCATAAATCAAAAATACTTTAAATAAAATTGCAAAATTACTAATTTTACTTGAAATTTTCAAAAAAATGCGGTAAAATATAACTTAAATTACAAAAAAGCAACCCGATGCTGTAGGATATACAGTATAAAGGAAAACTAAAGAAAGGAGCGGATTGCTATGATAAACATTACATTCAAAGGCGGAGATGTAAAGGCTTTTGAGAACGGAACCAGCCTTATCGAAATGGCAAAGTCTATAAGCGAAGGACTTGCAAGGGTGGCTCTTGCTGCAACTGTGGACGGTGAAGTTTGCGGTTTGGATTTTATACCCCAAAAAGATTGTGCGGTGAATTTTCTTACATTCGATGATGAGGACGGCAGACGAACTTACAGACACACAGCATCACACGTTTTAGCTCAGGCTGTAAAAAGACTTTATCCAACTGCAAAGCTGGCAATCGGTCCTGCAATAGATGATGGATTCTATTATGACTTTGAATTTGATACTTCGGTTACAAATTCAGAGCTTGATGCACTTGAAGCTGAAATGAAAAAAATTATAAAGGAAGATATTCCACTTGTCCGTGCTGAACTTCCACGCCAAGAGGCTATAAAGCTTATGGAGGAAAAGGGCGAGGATTATAAGGTTGAACTTATAAAGGATTTGCCCGAGGACGCAGTTATTTCTATATATAATCAGGGCGATTTTACTGACCTTTGTGCAGGACCTCATCTCTTGTCAACAGGCAAGCTCAAAGCAATAAAGCTTCAGTATACGGCAGGTGCATACTGGCGCGGCAACGAGAATAATAAAATGCTCACACGTATATATGGTACTGCTTTTCCCAAAAAGTCAGACCTTGACGAATACCTTGAAAGACTTGAAGAAGCAAAGAAAAGAGACCACAACAAGCTTGGTCGTGAGCTTGAACTCTTTACAACGGTTGATTCAATCGGTCAGGGACTTCCGATACTTCTTCCAAAGGGAGCAAAAATCATTCAGATTCTTCAGAGATTTGTTGAAGACCATGAGGATAAGCATGGTTGGGTAAGAACAAAAACTCCTTATATGGCAAAAAGTGACCTGTACAAAATTTCAGGACACTGGGATCATTATAAAGACGGTATGTTTGTAATGGGTGATGAGGATAAGGATAAAGAAGTTTTTGCACTTCGTCCCATGACATGTCCTTTCCAGTATCAGGCGTATCTCAACAGAATGCGCAGCTACCGTGATTTGCCGCTTAGATACGGTGAAACATCAACTCTTTTCAGAAATGAAGCATCAGGTGAGATGCATGGTCTTATCCGTGTAAGACAGTTCACTATTTCTGAAGGGCATCTTATGTGCCGTCCAGACCAGCTTGAAGAAGAGTTTAAAAACTGTCTTGAAATGGCAATTTATATGCTCAAGACTCTTGGACTTTATGAGGATGTTTCTTACAGGTTCTCTCAGTGGGATCCCGAAGATACCGAAAAGTATATAGGAACAAAAGAGCAATGGGATGAAGCACAGGATACAATGGCAAAGATTCTTGACCATCTTGAAATCCCATACAAGGTTGGTATTGGCGAGGCTGCGTTCTATGGACCCAAGCTTGATATTCAGATAAAGAATGTATTTGGCAAAGAAGATACTCTTATCACAATTCAGATTGACCAGATGCTTGCTGAAAAGTTTGGCATGGAGTATATCGACAAGGATGGCAGCAAAAAGAATCCTTATATCATCCACAGAACTTCAATCGGCTGTTATGAAAGAACACTGGCTCTTCTTATTGAAAAGTACGCAGGTGCGTTTCCTGCTTGGCTTGCACCTACACAGGTTAAAATTCTTCCGATTTCAGATAATTATAGGGACTATGCAGACAAGCTATATTATGAATTAAAGGATAAGGGCTTTCGTGTTGATTTGGACGACAGAAGCGAGAAGATTGGTTATAAGATTCGTGAGGCGCAGCTTGAAAAAGTTCCTTATATGATTATTGCGGGCGAAAAAGAAATGAACGAGGGCACAGTTTCGGTACGTTCACGAAAGAATGGCGACCTTGGAACAATGACCTTGGACGAATTTATGACAATGCTCGGCAAAGAAGTTGAGGACAAAATAATATAATTTTTGCTAATATAAAAGTAGCATGCAGCGGTTTTTCTGCATGCTGCTTTTAATTATATAGGTGTCGGTTGTGGATATACACCAAAAGGACATAAGCATAACAGGGCACCTTGCTGAAAATGTGGTAATGGGTATAATTCTTTAACAGCCTATTGACGTTTATATAATATTGTGGTATGATTATTCATACAAATCATACAAAGGAGAGCTGGATATGGATATAAATGAAGGAAAATATGCCTGGATGGTCAAAATCGGGGAAAAGGGGCAGTTTGTTATTCCCAAACAAGCAAGAGAGCTGTTTGACTTACAGCCTGGAGATGAAATTTTAGTTCTTGGCGATAAAGAAAGAGGAATAGCAATTCTTCCTAAAGAAAAGGAAAGAGAATTTATTAAAAAGATTTTTTGTGAAATAGAAGAATGAAAGCAGGTGAGGTTATATGAGCAAAATTATTTTCTTTTGTATTCCTGCACACGGACATACTAACCCCACTTTGGGTGTTGTAAAAGAATTAGTTTCCCGCGGACACGAGGTTTGGTATTATTCATATAACATTATGCGTGAAAAAGTTGAGTCGGCAGGAGCAACATTTATATCTTGCGATGATTATGATACAGAGCAAAAACTAAGCGCCAAAGATTCTGCTCGCGTAGGAAAAGACCTTGCGTTCTCTACAAAGATATTGGTAGATACAACATTGGCGCTTGATGATAAGGTTTGCAGTGAGATAGCAAAACTTAAGCCTGATTGTATCGTGGCGGATTCGATGGCATTATGGGGAAAAGCTATTGCGCTGAAGCTCGGGATTCCTTTTGTTTGTTCGACAACGACTTTTGCTTTTAACCAGCATTCAGCAAAGATTATGAAACAAGGTTTTGTAGATTTGATGAAGATGCTTTTCTCAATACCCAAAACCTCTAAGCAAGTCAGGAGGCTGAAAAATAAAGGGTATCCTGTCAGAAACATTCTTGATATTATTGGGAATGATGATAGTACCCACACGATTGTTTATACATCTCGACGGTTTCAGCCATGTTCTGAGACTTTTTCAGAGAAGTATGAATTTGTGGGTCCTTTAATTAGGTCTACAACCGAGAAAATAGAAAAGAAGAGAAATAGACTGATTTATATCTCAATGGGAACTGTCAATAATGACATGATGTCTTTTTATAAAACTTGTATATCTGCTTTAGCCAATACAGATTATCAGGTGATTATGTCTGTTGGTAATATAGTGTGTATCGAGGACTTTGGAGAAATTCCTGAAAATATATCAGTTTGTTCATACATTGACCAAATTGCCGTACTTAAACAGGCTGATGCATTTGTATCGCATTGCGGAATGAATAGTGTTAGTGAAAGTTTGTATTTTGAAGTTCCACTTGTTATGTTCCCACAAACAACAGAGCAAAAGGGTGTTGCCGAGAGAGTTTTAGAGCTTGGTGCAGGGATAAAGCTTGATAAGTCTGATGCAAATTCTATTTTAAGTGCTGTAAATCAAATATTTAGCGATAGCACTTATAAGAAAAATGCCAAGAAAATTGCTGAAGGTTTTAAGAGCTGCTCTGGTGCAAGAGGGGCAGCAGACAAAATTATGAAGGTTTGCAATGATATGATATAGGTAGAATCTATTGTGCGGTAGAACTTTAACAAGAAGATTTTGATCTTAACTTGAAAGGGATTTAGTAAGGCTGCTGAAATTTATAAGTTGACAATATCCTGCAATTTGTATATAATATAAATTGTAGGATATATTTATTGTATAAATAATAGGAGGTAATTATGAACATAAATACTGAAACAATCACAACAATGACAGAAGCCAATCAAAATTTTTCAAAGGTTGCTAAAGTTGCGGAAAATAATGGTCAAGCGGTTATATTTAAAAACAACAAACCAAAATTTTTACTTATTGATGTAGAGTCAAATTCTTATTTTGATATTACCGATGATGAGAAAATTGATGTAGCAGCAAAGAGAATTATGAATAGATTCAAACCTGCTTTTGAGGAGTTGGCAAAATGATTAAGTTGAGTAAAGAAAAGGTTTTGCTTTTGCATCAATTAATAGCGGAAGAAACGGGTGGCAGTATCGGCGTAAGAGATGTTGGATTATTAGAAAGTGCACTCAATAACGCTTATGCTACATTTGGCGGAGAAGAACTTTATAAAACAAAAGAAGAAAAAGCAGCAAGTCTTGGATTTTCTTTGATATCTAATCATGCATTTGTCGATGGAAATAAGAGAATAGGTGTATATGTTATGCTTACATTTCTGGAAGCAGAGGGGATAAAAATGAATTGTACCAATTCCGATGTGGTTGATTTTGGTCTGTCAGTTGCAGCAGGTAATATGAAATATGATGAAATATTAGGATGGATAAATAAATTCAAGAAGTGATTTTTTATTCCTGACTTAATATGACCTGCTTTGGAAAAACCTTGGCATCCGGATTATACAGTCTCTATATGCAAATATAAAACAAGCAACTAATAATGGAGATTCAATTTAATGCAAAAAGAGCCATTATTAGTTGTGTTGACATTGAAATCTCAACAAAAAGATTTTTTTACAGAAAATCACGGTATAGGTATGTGAAAAAACAGTTGACTATCGAAAAAAAAGAAGGTATAATGTTAATAAGACATTTTTAAAATCGCATTTTGATATATTATGTTTTTTTGGAGGAATTACCCATGGCAGGGAAGAAATTAAGAAGTCGTCTTTTTGGATTTAAAAAGGCTGATGTGTTCAGCTATATTTACGAAATGGACGAAAAAGCCGAAGCAAAGCTTGCCGAAAAGGATAAAGAAATTAAAGAACTTAAGGCTCAAGTGGAGGAACTGCGCAACGAGCGTGAATCTGTTATGAGTGTGCTGCGCATTGCCGAGGCAAAGTCTGAAGAAATGGTTACAGATGCAAAGAAGCAAGCAGAAGAAATTCGTGAAAAGGCTGAAGCGTATGCGCGTGAGCAAAAAGAAACCGTTAACCGCGAAATTGAAATTAAGCGCAGAGCTGTTAAAAATTATTACATGAATGAAAATAAAAAGATTGACCAGATACGCGGCGAGGTTGAGCGTATGAGAGAGGCGTCCATTGACGCGATTCGCCGTTTTGAAATGGAGCTTCGTCAGGTTGGACGGATGACAGATAACAGCACATCGTATGTTAATTCAGCAATAGACTATGCAGAAACAAGCTCTGCGTTGGAGGCGTTTGATGACGTTGAGCGCGCTATCCCTGTTCATATTGTTGAGCCGCTGAAAGATTAATTTTTAATAAAGAACAAATAAGAAAATTTAAACATAATATATAATAGAGATAGTATTATAAAATACTATCTCGGAAAACTGTACGCTTATCCGGTTCCGCTGATAAGCGTTATTTTCAGTAAAGGGCGGAAAGAAAGGCGATGATAGCATTGAAAACAGTATATTTGGATAACAGCTCAACCACCCGTGTGTACAAAGAAGGTGCAGAGCTTGCTGCCGATATAATGTATAATCTTTACGGAAATCCGTCATCGTTGCATAGAAAGGGTATTGAAGCGGAAAAACTGATAAAACGGGCAAGGGAACAGATTGCTGAAACATTAAAGGTTTCGCCTGCTGAAATTTATTTCACATCCGGGGGAACAGAGTCTGATAACCTTGCTATTATGGGTGCTTGCGGCATGAGCCGTGGCAAGCATATTCTCAGCACCAACATCGAACATCCGGCAGTTTTAAACACTCTTCATCATCTGGAAAAGAAGGGATACACGCTTGAACTTGTGCCGGTGAAGAAAAACGGTATTGTTGACCTTGAACGGCTTTCAAGGATGATGCGCAAGGATACTGCGTTGGTTACTGCGATGTTTGTTAATAACGAGATAGGAACCATCGAGCCTGTTGAAAAGATAAGCAGAATTGTAAAGTCGGCAAATCCTACATCGGTATTTCACATTGATGCTGTTCAGGCATACGGAAAAATTCCGTTTACAGCGGCATCGGTAAATGCTGATTTAATTTCGTTAAGCAGTCACAAAATTCATGGCCCAAAGGGCGTGGGTGCGCTGTATATTAAAAATAAATCCAAGGTTGCACCAATTCTGTTTGGAGGAGGACAGCAAGGTAATATTCGCCCCGGTACAGAAAACGTCCCGGGAATTGCTGCCTTTGGTCTTGCGGCAGAAAAGGCGTGTTTGGCGGTTGTTGAAAACGGTGCCAGAATGGAATTTCTTAAAAACCGACTAAGACAGGGCATAGTGTCGCGGATTGACGATGTAGCGGTAAATACACCGCTTGAAAATTCGGCACCGCACATTCTGAATGTTTCGTTTGCGAATGTCCGTTCCGAGGTACTGCTTCATTCGCTGGAAACTGACGGGATTTATGTTTCTTCGGGGTCTGCGTGTTCAAGTCATAAAAAAGGCCCAAGCTATGTGCTTACGGCAATTGGTACAGACCGTAAGATGATTGACGGAAGTATCAGATTCAGCTTGTCTGAGTTTACTACCGAGGAGGAAATAGACTATACAATTGAACGAGTTGCAGAAAACGTTAAAAAAATCAGAAAACTGATGAAAAGATAGATAAAGGGAGTAGTATACCATGCAAAAGATAGACTTGATTTTACTAAAATACGGAGAAATAGCACTCAAAGGCTTAAATAAGCCTTTGTTTGAAAGAAAACTGCTTGACAACATTAAAAGCCGTCTTGACAGAGTGGGCAAGTTCAGTGTAAGACGTGCTCAATCAACAGTTTATGTTGAACCTCTTGAAGAAACTGCTGATATGTATGAGGCACTTAAAACTCTGAAAAAAATATTTGGAATTGTAAATATCTGCCCTGTTGTAAAGTGTGCCAAGGATATGGAAAGCATTGCAAAGTGTGCTGTGGAATGTATTAATCAATTAAATTATCATGGCAAAACCTTTAAGGTTGAGGCGAAGAGAGAGGACAAAAAGTTTCCGCTTAACTCTCCGCAAATTTGCATGGAGCTTGGCGGCAGAATACTGGGCGCTGTGAACGGATTAACGGTAGATGTTCATAACCCTGATTTTGTTGTAAATGTCGAGGTACGACAGGAAGCGTATATCTACACCCAAAAGGTTAAGGGCGCAGGAGGTATGCCGGTTGGAACAAACGGCAAGGCTACCATACTCCTCTCGGGGGGCATAGACAGTCCAGTGGCAGGGTATATGATTGCAAAGCGTGGAGTAGAGCTTGAGGCGGTGCATTTTCACAGCCATCCCTATACCAGTGACCGTGCAAAGGAAAAGGTTATTGACCTTGCAAAGGAAATGGCACAGTATTGCGGAAAAATAAAGCTGCATATTGTTCCTTTCACTCAAATTCAGCTTGACATTATAGAAAAGTGTCCTGAAAATTACCTTACGGTTATAATGAGAAGAATAATGATGCGTATTGCGGAACAGATTTCAAAGAATGCAGGGTCTGCAGCGCTTATCACCGGCGAAAGCATCGGTCAGGTAGCAAGCCAGACAATGGAAAGCCTTGTGTGTACCGACAATGCGGTGGAAATTCCGGTTTTCAGACCTCTTATAGGAATGGATAAAGAAGAAATAGTAACAATATCAAAAAAAATAGAAACCTACGAAACTTCGATTTTGCCATACGAGGATTGCTGTACGATTTTTGTTCCCAAGCATCCAAAAACAAAGCCACAGCTTGACGAGATAATAAAAGCAGAAGAGTCTCTTGAGAATATTGAGGAGCTTATTTCTGAGGCAATTGCACAAGAGGAAGTTCTTGTGATTAAATAAGAGGTGGAGTATGAATAACAATCCCGACAATATAATGTTCAGAAGCCCCGAAGTCCTTTTGTGTGAGGCACTTTTAGAGAAAAATATGAAGATTGCAACGGCAGAGAGCTGTACCGGTGGAATGATTGCGGCAAAGATTACAGCGGTTCCCGGAGCATCGGGGTGTTTTGATTGCGGCGTGGTGACCTATTCAAACGAACAAAAGCAAAAACTTTTGGGGGTTAATGCTAAAACTCTTGAAAAATTTGGGGCAGTATCTAAGGAAACCGCTTTGGAAATGTGTAAGGGTGCAAAAATAATATCCGGTGCAGATGTTGCTGTCTCGGTAACCGGTATTGCAGGACCCGGCGGCGGAACCCCTGAAAAACCTGTCGGAACAGTGTGGATAGGCGTTTGCGGAAAAAACGTGCATCAAGCGTTTAGATTTTTATTTAAGGGAGACCGCAATCGTGTAAGACAGCAAACGGCAATGATTGCAATTGAAATGGCAAGACGTGCTGTTCTTGGATTGGATGTTGATTTAAGAGTATAAAAAAACACGTCACTGAGAAAATCCTCAGTGACGTGTTTTTTATCTTATAGGAAATTACTGCTTTTTTATATATTGCACAAATCTTTAATGACTTCACTTGCTATAATCAAGCCTGCCACGGACGGTACAAATGATGTGCTTCCGGGGGTTACTTTTTTGGCGTCAGTGCAGTCGCTGAAAACGGGCTTAACAGGTGTTTCCTCGGAGTATACAACCTTTAGCTTTTCGATGTTTCTGCTTTTCAGCTCACGGCGCATTACACGTGCCAACGGACAACCTGATGTTTTGTAAATATCGGTTACCTTAAGCTTGGCAGGATTTAACTTATTTCCTGTTCCCATTGAACTTATAATAGGCGTATTTGCGTTTTTTGCACGAACAATGAGCTCCAGCTTTGCAGTTACGGTGTCAATTGCATCAACAATGTATGAATACCCTGAAAGATCAAAATTATCCGCATTTTCAGGTAAGTAAAATATATTAAAGGTTTCAATACGGGTATCAGGGTTGATGCTTAAAATGCGGTTTTTCATTGCTTCTGTTTTTGCTATACCAATTGTATCAACAGTTGCAATAATCTGACGGTTAAGGTTGGATTCTGCAACCGTGTCAGAGTCAAAAAGTGTAAAGTGCCCTACTCCGGAACGGGCAAGTGCTTCAACCGCGTGTCCGCCGACACCTCCAAGGCCAAAAACTGCTATATGTGCATTTTTGAGTTTTTCCATATTATCTGCTCCAAGGAGCATTTCGGTTCGTATAAATTTATCAGGCATAGTATTAATTTTTAACCTTCATGTTAATTAATCTTATAACAACCGGAGTCAGGACAATATTCAGGAGAAGTTCAATAACAAAATTAAAACTGAATATAGTAACCAAAAAAGCAGTTACATTGCCATACCATTCAATCAGCGTTGGTATAAAAAATATTACACAACCCAGCAAAAATACTCCGGTGTTTGCAATGGGGCTTATAATTGCAGCAATTGCTGAGGCCATTGTTTGATTAAGCTTTTTGAGCAACTTAAAAACCAAGGCAGGGAAAAATCCGCAAGCAATGCCTTTGACAATAACCGTAATAAAAGTTCCGCCTGCAGTTACAGCCCAAAACGGTGCTGCATCGCCGGTCAAAAGAACGGTTATACCAAAAACCAATCCAAGCCAGGCGCCCATGCCCATGCCACAGCTTACTGCGCCGATTACAATAGGTGTAAGCGAAAGTGTGATAGAGAAGGTTCCAAAGCGAATAGCCATGCTGAGGTATTGAAGAACAATTACCAATGCGGTCAGGACTGCGCCAAGAACCATAGTCTGAGTTGACATTTTGTTTTTTTGTGTTTTCATAAAATTCCTCCTTGCTGTCGTTCGCAAAATGCGATACAACGCATAAAATTTTTATATATTATCTCTGCGCTGCAGAGCAATATTCTACACAATATCAGCTGTTTTTCTTATATAAAATGTTAAGGCCCTTAAGAACCATATCGACATCAAGGATAATATCGTGCTTGCAGTGGCATACAATCGTAGACGCCAAACCGCCGGTTGCATATACCTTAAGCTCTTCGCCGGACTCTTCGTTAAATCGGTCAATCATACCGTCAATCAGACAAGCGTTACCAAAAACTACGCCGGAACGCATACAGTCAACGGTGTTTTTACCTGCAACGGATTTTGGTGCTTCCAAGCTGATTTGGGGAAGCTGTGCTGTGCCGCTGGCAAGAGCTTTAAGACCAATGCTTACACCGGGGATAATAGATGCTCCCACAAATGCGCCGGATTTATCCAAAAGCATCATTTTGGTAGCTGTGCCCATATCAATAACAAGAGCAGGGCTGCCGTATATATGGTGTGCTGCCACGCATGCACAAATCAGGTCTGCACCCACACTTGACGGATTATCACAATGCAGGCTTATGCCTGTTTTGATTCCGGGTTGCACCATAATCGGCTCAACGTCATACACAAGCTTAATAGCTTTTTTCATAACAGAGTTAAGAGGTGGAACAACAGAAGATACAATTGCACCTTTGATTGCTGCTTTATCAACATCGTGGATTGCAAGAACGCTTCGGATTTTAGTTGCATACTCGTCCTCGGTCTTATTTGCGTTTGTCGCAATGCGGGCAACAAATTTCAAATCGTCATCAACAAAGCCGCCAAGCACAATGTTTGTATTTCCAATATCAATTGCAAGTACCATAATGAACCAGTCCTCTCTGTGTCGTTATCTCAAAAAGAGTATATCACTATTCGTAATAAAAATCAACATAAAACATCAATTTCTTGTGGTAAAAAAACAGCACACCAAAGATTGAAGGTGTGCTGTACATAAGTTTTTATCTTATAAGAAAATATAACGTTTTGTTATGTTTTTCTATATTACAAATAAAGTGTACCTTAATCAAACACTTTTTTATAGAATGCTTTGTAAAAATTGCTTTGTTCTTGGGTCTTGAGGGTTTGTAAAGATTTCGTCGGGTTTGCCTTCTTCAACAATTTTTCCGTCAGACATAAATATTACACGGTCTGCAACTTCTCTTGCAAAACCCATTTCGTGGGTAACAACCACCATTGTCATTCCCATCTTTGCAAGCTCCTTCATAACATCCAGAACTTCGCCAACCATTTCTGGGTCAAGAGCGGAAGTAGGCTCGTCAAAAAGCATAACATCAGGACTCATCATAAGCGCACGAACAATTGCAACACGCTGCTTCTGACCACCTGAAAGCTGCGCAGGATATGCCTCTGCACGGTCGGCAAGACCAACTCTTTTTAAAAGTGCCATAGCCTTTTCTTCGGCAACTTGTTTGTCCATTTTAAGTAGCTTCATAGGTGCAATGGTCAGATTTTTAAGAACGTTCATGTGCGGAAACAGATTGAACTGCTGAAAAACCATTCCCATTCTTTGGCGATGAAGATTAATATTTGTTTTTGGGTCGGTTATATCTGTATCTTCAAAAATTATGGTTCCGGATGTGGGAAATTCAAGCAGATTAAGAGAACGAAGGTAGGTAGACTTACCTGAGCCGGAGGGGCCAATGATTACAACAACCTCACCCTTTTTTATGCCTGCAGTAACTCCGTCTAAAGCCTTAATTTTGCCATTGTTATAATGTTTGCAAAGGTCGGTTGTTTTAATAATGAAATTATCGTTCATTTTTGCGGAGCCTCCTTTCCAAAATACCTACAAGCCAAGTGAAAAACATTACCATAACAAGATAAACTGCGGCAATTGAAAGAAGCGGCCAAAAGCTTTGATATGTAATACCCCGGATTATATTAGCACCGCGGGTAAGGTCGGTAACGCCAACATATCCGGCAATGGCTGTTTCTTTTAAAAGTACAATAAATTCATTTGCAAGTGCCGGTAAAATACCTTTAAATGTTTGAGGAAGAATGATAAACGTCATGGTTTGGGTATAGTTAAAACCAAGAGAACGCCCTGCCTCGGCCTGTCCTTCATCAATACTCATAATACCGCCACGGATAATTTCAGCGACATAAGCACCGGAATTTATACCAAAGGCAATTATACCGCAGAGCATTTTATTGCTGGAGCTTGCCATTATAATAAAGAATATAATAAGAATCTGAACCATTGCAGGTGTACCGCGGATTACCGTAAGGTAAACTTTGGAAATTATATTTCCGATGCAGAGTAAAAATTTTGAAACACCTTTTTTCATTTGGGTGTACTGTTTGTCGTGGGTAACACGAATTGCAGCAATAATAACACCAAGTGCAACGCCTAAGATAAGTGCAAAAAAGGTAAGAATAAGGGTATTCTGCACACCCTCAACAAGATACTTCCAGCGATTATCAACTATAAATGCTGTGTTGAAGTCCTGCATCAGCTTTGTAATCCATTCAGGCATTTTGTGTATGCTCCTTTCATAACAAATAAATAGGGCTGTGTCGTTACGATACAGCCCTTATAATCAGCTTAAATATTATTCAGCAGGAATGTATTTTTCGATAATGTTTTTAACTGTACCGTCAGCAATCAATTCGCCCAAAGCCTTGTTGATGCTTTCAAGAAGTTCGGGCTTATCCTTTGATACTGCGATAGCATAATCTTCAACAGCGTATTCTGTGTCAAGAATTTTAAGACCGGGGTTGTTCTGAACAAAAATCTTTGCAGGTTCGTTGTCAATAACAACGCAATCAACCTTTCCTGAGCTTAGAGCCATAACAGCGTCAGCGCCCTTGTTGTAACGTTCTACAGTACCAAGACCCTCGTCTTCAATATCCCATGTGCAGTAAAGGTCACCTGTTGTAGCAAGCTGAACACCAATCTTTGTTGATGCGCCATCTTTAAAGAGGTCATCTGCCGAAGTAATAGCAGAACCTTCTTTAACGATGATTGACTGTATACCTGTTGCGTATGACTGTGTGAAGTTTACCTGTTCAAGGCGTTCATCTGTAACTGTCATACCTGCAGCTGCAAAGTCGTACTTGCCTGTTTGTACGCCCGGGATAAGTGAATCAAAGTCAACGTTTTCGATAACAAGTTCGCAGCCAAGCTTTTCAGCAATTGCTTTTGAAATTTCAGCGTCAATACCCACAATTTCGTTGTTTTCCATATATTCGTATGGAGGGAACTCAGCGTTTGTTGCCATTGTAAGAGTGTTGTCGTTTTTTGCACTGCCGCAGCCTGCAAGGCAGCAAACAGCCATCATAACTGCAAGAATTAAAGCAATAATTTTTTTCATTTTATGTATTCCTCCTAAAGGTATGATAAGATATAATTATTTTAATTCATAAGGTAACTTTTGTCAAGTGTTTTAGCCAATAAAACAGCCGTGTGAAAAATCCACACGGCTGAGTTTTTAAAGGGAAATGTGTTTTTAGTACATTCCGCCGCCTGCACCTGCCATGGCAGCAGCTGCGGCTGCATCGGCTGCGGGGTCGGGCTTGTTTGCAACAACACTCTCTGTTGTAAGAACCATTGATGCAACAGATGCTGCATTCTGAAGTGCTGAACGTGTAACCTTTGTCGGGTCAACAATACCGCTTTTCAGCATATCCATGTATTCTTCGGTAAGAGCGTTATAGCCTATTCCGACTTCGCTTGACTTAATCTTGTTTACAATAACGCTGCCCTCAACGCCTGCATTAAATGCAATCTGACGAACAGGTTCTTCAAGAGCGCGAAGAACGGTCTTAACGCCGATTTTCTCATCGCCTTCAAGAGTGTTCATAAGAGCCTCAACAGCGGGCATAGCGTTAATAAATGCTGTACCGCCGCCGGCAACAATACCTTCTTCAACTGCGGCACGTGTTGCAGCAAGAGCGTCTTCAATTCTGAGCTTCTTTTCCTTCATTTCAACTTCTGTTGCAGCACCAACCTTGATAACAGCAACACCGCCTGAAAGCTTAGCAAGTCTTTCCTGAAGCTTCTCTTTGTCAAACTCTGAGGTTGTGTCCTCGATTTGTGATTTAATCTGGTTAACACGTGATTTGATTGCGTCAGGGTTACCTGCGCCGTCAACAATAATGGTGTTTTCCTTCTGAACCTTAACCTGACGTGCGCGGCCAAGCTGGTCGATTGTTGTTTCTTTAAGGTCAAGTCCAAGGTCATCTGTGATAACTGTTCCGCCTGTAAGGATAGCAATATCTTCAAGCATAGCCTTTCTTCTGTCGCCAAAGCCGGGTGCTTTAACACCAACACAGGTAAATGTTCCGCGAAGCTTGTTGACAATAAGTGTTGAAAGCGCTTCGCCTTCAATATCCTCAGCAATAATCATAAGCTTTTTGCCTGACTGTACGATTTGTTCAAGAAGAGGAAGAAGGTCCTGAATGCTTGAAATTTTCTTGTCGGTGATAAGAATGTATGCGTCATCAATAACGGCTTCCATCTTGTCGGTATCTGTAACCATGTAAGGTGTGATGTAGCCTCTGTCAAACTGCATACCTTCAACAACCTCTGAATATGTTTCAGCAGTTTTTGATTCCTCAACGGTGATAACACCGTCGCTTGTAACCTTTTCCATAGCATCAGCAATAAGCTCGCCGATATTTTCGTCTGCTGCAGAAACTGCTGCAACTCTTGCTATGTCGTCACGTCCGTTTATCTTTTTGCTGTTCTTTATAACTTCTGCAACTGCTGTTTCAACAGCAGAGGCAATGCCCTTTCTTACAATCATGGGGTTTGCGCCTGCAGTAACGTTTTTAAGTCCTTCGCGTACCAAAGCCTGTGCAAGAAGTGTAGCGGTTGTTGTACCGTCACCTGCAATGTCATTTGTCTTGGATGCAACTTCTTTTACAAGCTGTGCTCCCATGTTTTCAAACGGGTCTTCAAGCTCGATTTCCTTTGCAATGGTAACACCGTCATTTGTGATAAGCGGTGCGCCGTATTTCTTGTCAAGAACAACGTTTCTGCCCTTGGGACCAAGTGTTACCTTTACTGTATCTGCCAACTGATTAACGCCCTTTTCAAGAGCGTGTCTTGCTTCTTCTCCAAATAAAATCTGTTTTGCCATTTCTGTGACCTCCCCAAATTATATTAGTCTTCAATTTTAGCAAGAACATCGCTTTGACGAAGAATAGTATATTCCTGACCGTCAAGCTTTACTTCTGTTCCTGCGTATTTGCTCATAAGAACCTTGTCACCGACTTTAAGCTCCATAACAATTTCCTTGCCGTCAACAACCCCGCCCGGACCAACTGCAACAACCTCTGCTACCTCGGGCTTTTCTTTTGCTGAACCGGTAAGGATAATACCGCTTTTTGTGGTTTCCTCAGCTTCTACCATTTTAATAACAACTCTGTCTGCCAATGGTTTAATGTTCATATTTATTTCCTCCTTTAAATTATTATCATTTTAAGATGTGTTAGCACTCTGATTTGTTGAGTGCTAACAAAGTATATAATACAAAATAAAGTGCCATAAATCAACCCGGATTATAAGCGGTTACAGGTGATTATGGCTGATTATTGCAAAATTTATACCAAAATCTTGAAAATGCGGTTATTTTTACTTTAAAAGTACCGCTGCAAGCGCAGAAATACCCTCTTTGCGGCCTTCAAAACCCAGATGCTCGGTGGTGGTTGCTTTAACACTTATTGCGGTTAAGTCAATGCCAAGGGCACCGGCTATATTTTTGCGCATCTCATCAATAAAAGGAGCAACCTTTGGGGCCTGAGCAACAATTGTAGAGTCAATATGTTCAATTTTAAATCCGGCATCGGCAATAATTTTGCCGACTTTTCTTAAAAGGATAATACTGTCTGCATCCTTGAATGCCGGGTCAGTATCAGGAAAGTGCTTGCCTATATCCCCAAGGGCTGCTGCACCTAAAAGGGCATCCATTATGGCGTGAAGCAATACATCTGCGTCTGAATGACCCAAAAGTCCCATGGTATGCGGAATATCAACGCCGCCTAAAATCAGTTTTCTGTCCTTGACAAGTGCATGAACATCATATCCAAAGCCAATTCTCATAGGTATTTCCTTTCTTCCTTTTTTGAATTAAGATAATCGCAGATTGTTTCTGCAACGGGTAAATCCTCTGGTGTTGTGACTTTTATATTGGTATTTTCGCCTTCAATGATGTGAATTTCTATGCCTGAATTTTCTGCAACAGAGCAATCGTCTGTACCCTCAAATCCGCATTCTTCAGCACGGATATATGCAAGCTTAAGAACATCGGCTCTGAAGACCTGAGGGGTCTGGATAAGACGAAGCGTATTTCTGTCAGGAGTATGTGATACAACGCGGTCAGAGGTTATGGATTTTACAGTGTCTTTGGGAATTATTCCGGGTGCCACTGCGTCAAAAGCTTTTGCAGCCATTACAAGTTCGTCTATTTTTTCTGGTGATATAAACGGACGCGCTCCGTCATGTACGGCAACCAGACTTTCGTTAAGGACGCAGGAAAGTCCGCGGCTTACTGATTCCTGACGGGTTTTACCGCCAGGAACAATATCACTAACCTTGCGTATGCCGAATTCCTTTACCATATCCTGAATAGTCAGAATATCCTCCGGCTTTGTAACAATTATTATGTCAGAAATTGTTTCTGCTGCATCAAATTTGCCTAGAGTGTGTGCCAGAACGGGAATGCCGTCAATAAGCAAAAGCTGCTTGTTTATGTTTTGACCCATTCTGCGGCTGTTGCCTGCGGCAACGATGATTGCCGTAGCGCAGGTTTTTTGTTTTTTTGAGAACATAGTGGTTCCTCCATTGAGGTATTATTCATTCATCAAAAGAGCTTCTATTTCTCCGTAGCTTTTCTCTTTGGCAAGAATAAGCTCGGAAATAAGAATGTTTTTAGCGTTTGAAAGCATTTTTCTTTCGGCATTTGAAAGAGATTTTTTTCTGTCCCGAAGGAGGAGTGTCTTTGCGACAGTTGCAACATCCATCAAATTTCCGTTTTTAAGCTTTTCTATATTTTCTCTGTATCTTTGGTTCCAGTTGTCATTGCACTCTTCGTTGCAGGTCTGGAAATGGTTGATAGCCATATCGGCGGCATCTTCGGATACAATCTTTCTGATGCCGATGTTTTCTGTATTGTTTACGGGGAGCATGACCTTCATATCGCTGACCGAAATCTGCACAATATAATATTTGTGTATCTCGCCCAGAATTTTTTTCTCTTCAATGTCGACAATGATGCCGGCTCCGTGCATTGGATAAACTACTCTGTCGCCTATGTGAAACACGCAAAAACTTCCCTTCAAACATTTTATATTATATATATATTTTAAATTTATTTAATTATTTACAAAATTTGTCGATTACACCTTTTATGTCTGAAAACGGACAAAGCTCAATGTTTTTGAACTTTTTAAGCTTGCCCGTACCCGAAGATGGTATAATACACTTTTTAAAACCAAGCTTTTCGCATTCGGCAATTCTGGACTCTAAAAAGCTGCAGCTTCGGAGTTCTCCGGTAAGCCCTATTTCGCCAATGGCAACTGTCTCGCTGTCTATTGCAGTGCTGCAAAAGCTTGAGGCGATTGCCAAAGCCAAGCCAAGGTCTGCTGCAGGCTCGGTTATACGAAGTCCGCCAACTATATTTACGTATGCATCGTATGCAGACATTCTCAGCCCGCCGCGCTTTTCAAGAACTGCCATCAGCATAAGTGACCGTCCAAGGTCAGGACCGCTTGCCATTCTTCGCGGATTACCAAATGCGGTGGGCGAAACCAAAGCCTGAACCTCTGCAAGCACAGGACGTGTACCCTCCATGGTGCATATAATACATGACCCCGCTACATTCTCAGGCCTTCCCGAGAGCATGGCTTGCGACGGATTTGGAATTTCCTCAAGTCCGTTTCCCCGCATTTCAAAAACACCGATTTCATTGGTTGAGCCAAAACGGTTTTTCACTGCTCTTAAAATGCGGAAGGATTGATGTCGGTCACCCTCAAAATAAAGAACAGTATCAACAATATGTTCCAAAACCTTAGGCCCTGCCAAAGAACCTTCTTTTGTAACGTGCCCAACCAAAAACACCGATATGGAGTTCTCTTTTGCAATTTTCATAAGCACCGATGCGGTGTCGCGTATCTGTGCAATATTTCCCGGAGTGGATTGGATTTCGGGATTATACATGGTCTGAACGGAATCCACAATAAGTATATCGGGGTTTTCACGAAAAACACAGTCAATTATCAGACTCATGTTTGTCTCGGAATAAATTTTAAGATTTTCGGTGGTAATGCCAAGACGGTTTGCTCTAAGCTTGATTTGTCTTTGTGATTCCTCGCCTGAAACATAAAGAATTTTACCTGCTTTGCCCATTGTTTCACAAATCTGCAAAAGCAAAGTGGACTTGCCTATTCCGGGGTCACCACCGACCAATACCAGAGAACCCTTGACAAGACCTCCGCCAAGAACACGGTCAAGCTCACCCATGCCGGTTAAGGTGCGTTCTTCATCAGCAGAGTCTATATCCTTTATTGTTTTGGGTGATGAAGATGTAGCTGCAGGAGTGGATAATACCGATACCTTGGATTTTGCGGGGGCTTCGCTGATTACCTCTTCAATTATGGTGTTCCACGAATTGCAGGAGGTGCATTTTCCCATCCATTTCGGAAACTGCGCTCCGCATTCAGAACAAACGTAAACGGTTTTAAGCTTCATAGTGAAAATCCTTTTTTAAGGTTATTTTAATGTGTTTTTTGCTGCGGTAAAGGTATTTTGCATAAGCATTGCAATTGTCATCGGCCCAACACCGCCGGGTACGGGTGTAATTGCTCCGGCAATTTTTTCAACATTTTCAAAGTCAACATCACCAACCAGACGTCCGTCGTCAAGACGGTTCATGCCAACATCAATTACAACCGCACCGGGCTTGACCATATCTTCAGTAACAAAGTTGGCACGGCCAACCGCTGCAACAAGTATATCAGCAGTTTTTGTAATTTCCTTAATGTTTTTTGTGCGTGAATGACAGGTTGTAACAGTTCCGTTTTTGTGGAGCAAAAGCATACTCATTGGTTTGCCTACGATATTGCTTCTGCCAATCACAACACAGGTCTTTCCCTCAACCTCAACCTTGCTTTCTGCAATAAGCTCCATAATGCCGGCAGGTGTGCAGGGAACAAAGTCATAGTCACCTATCATTATCTTGCCTACGTTTACAGGATGAAAGGCATCAACATCCTTTTCGGGACGGATGGTGTTTATTACAGCCTTCTCGTCAAGATGTTTGGGAAGAGGAAGCTGTACAAGAATGCCATGAATTTTTTCGTCACAATTGAGTTTTTCAACAAGTGCAACAAGCTCTTCCTGAGTGGTTTCTTCCGGAAGGGCAAATTTTTCAGAGTGCATTCCAAGCTCCTGACACATTGCTTCTTTTCTGCCGACATAAACCTTGGATGCAGGGTCTTCACCTACTATGATTACGGCGAGACCGGGAAGAACGCCCTGAGTCTTCAATTCTTCGATTTCCTTTTTCAGCTTTTCCTTTATTCTTGCGGAAACTGTCTTTCCGCTGAGTAGTTCTGCCATTTTTTTGTTTATCTCCTTTTTCTGGTTTTATAAGACACTGCGGGCCGTAGCCTACAAGGTCAAGGCGGTTTGCCTTTTTTAGTGCCGCAAGAACCTTGTCATAGTTCTCCGGCGCTTTAAACTGCAAAAGTGCTCTTTGCAGTTGTTTTTCTTTGTAGTCTGTCGGGACATATACCGGCTTACCGGTTCTTGGGTCTATTCCTGTATAATACATACAGGTTGATATACTGCCGGGAGTGGGGTAAAAGTCCTGAACCTGTTCGGGATTAAGCTTGTGTTGGTTAAGATACCGGGCAAGCTTTATTGCATCCTTTAAAGTGCTTCCCGGGTGCGAGGACATAAGATACGGAACAACATACTGTTCCTTGCCACTTTGCTTGTTTATGCGCTCGAATTTTTGCATAAATTTTTCATAAACCTCAGACGACGGTTTGCCCATATATTTTAAAACGTTGTCCGAGATGTGCTCGGGGGCAACCCTCAGCTGACCGCTTATGTGGTGCGCACATAATTCGCGGAAGAATGAATCGTCCTTGTCGGCAAGAAGATAGTCAAACCGTATGCCCGAGCGGATAAATACTTTTTTTACCTTTGGAAGTTTGCGAAGCTTCCTTAAAAGCTCAAGATAATCACTGTGCGAAACCTCAAGGTTCTTACACGGCGACGGATAGAGACACTGCTTGTCCTTGCAGACACCAAATTTAAGCTGTTTTTTACAGGAGGGTGAGCGAAAGTTCGCAGTAGGCCCACCGACATCATGAATATATCCCTTAAAGTTGGACTTTTTTGTCATTGCTTCTGCCTCGAGCAGAATGGATTTGTGACTTCGTGAGGTAACAGTTCTTCCCTGATGAAATGCAAGAGTGCAAAAATTGCAGGCACCAAAGCAACCCCGTGATGAGGTGATGCTGAATTCAACTTCGGCAATTGCAGGTACACCGCCAAACTTTTCATACATCGGGTGATATGTTCCTTCGTACGGAAGCTCATACACAGCATCAAGCTCTTCGGTTGTAAGTGGCGGCGACGGAGGAAGCTGTACAATGCATTTATCCTCGTTGTCTGGCTGAACAATGGGCCTTCCTCGAAAGGCGTCCTGTTCTTCGTATTGTATCTTTGCTGCCTCTGCATAAAGCCGTTTATTTTCGGATACCTCTTGAAATGAAGGGATTTTTATTGACTTATCAGGAAAAATCCCGTTGCTGTCCTCGATGTAAACAGTACCGGGGACGCTTTTGATTTCACCAATGGGAACACCCATATCAAGAAGCTTTGCAATCTCAACAATCTGGTGCTCGCCCATGCCGTAAATAAGCAGGTCGGCACCGCTGTCTATAAGAATACTGCGCCTTACCTTGTCAGACCAGTAGTCGTAATGCGCAAATCGCCTGAGGCTTGCTTCAATTCCGCCTATTATAACAGGAGTTTTTTTGCCGTATGCTTCGCGGATGCGGTTGCAGTATACAATTGTTGCTCTGTCGGGCCGCATACCGATTTTTCCGCCGGGAGAATAAAGGTCGGTGGAACGTACCTTCTTTGAAACAGTGTACCGGTTAACCATCGGGTCAATATTTCCTGAAGAAACCAAGAAGCCAAGCCTTGGCCTTCCCAACACCTTAAAGGAATCACAGCTTTGCCAGTCAGGCTGAGGGATAATGCCAACGGTAAAGCCGGCAGCCTCTAAAACGCGTGAGATAATAGCATGACCAAAGCTGGAATGGTCAATGTACGCATCGCCTGTAACAAAAACAAAGTCAAGACAGTCTATTTTAAGTTTTTTCATATCGTCCTTCGAAACAGGAAGAAACATATCAAAAAGCCTCTCAATATATTAGAAATAATTACCTATAGTATACCACAAAATTAAAAATTTTTCAACATGTTTTTGTATAAATTTTACTTGACGAAGAGCGGTGTACATTGTATAATAAAGGCTGACACAAAAATAACAATCCGGGCTTGAAACTATGGTGGAAAGCGGATATAAAGGAGAGAGCAAAATGAGATCAATCGTTACAGTAATGGGTATTGACCGCACAGGTATTATTGCAAAGGTAAGTGACTGCCTGTATCGTCACGGCGTTAATGTTTTAGACATCAACCAGACAATAATGCAGAATATTTTTACAATGATTATGCTTGTAGAGCTTGAAAGTGACGGAGCGGACGCAATGCTTCTTCAGGACCTTGAGAAAATCGGCAAGGAGATAGGGGTAGACATCCGTATGCAGAATGAGGATATCTTCAATTCTATGCACAGAATATAACAAGCCGTAAGCGGAGGATATATGATAAATACAAGAGAAATAATGGAAACAATCAAGATGATTGATGACCAGCATCTTGATATAAGAACAATCACAATGGGGATTTCTCTGCTTGATTGCGTCGACAGCGATGCAAATAGTGCCTGCGAAAAGATTTACGACAAAATTACGCGCAAGGCAAAGGATTTGGTTAAAACAGGCGAAGAAATCAGCCGCTTGTACGGGATTCCCATTATAAACAAAAGAATTTCGGTTACACCAATTTCCATGATTGCAGGCGCAAGTGACGCAAAGGATTATGTGTGCTTTGCCAAAACGCTTAATCGTGCCGCAATCGAAACCGGAGTAAACTTTATCGGCGGATTTTCTGCACTGGTACATAAAGGCTTTACAAAAGGTGACAAAATTCTTATTGATTCAATTCCCGAAGCTCTTGCGACAACAGACAGAGTTTGCTCTTCGGTTGGTGTTGCAACAACAAAGGCGGGCATAAATATGGACGCCGTAAAGCTTATGGGCGATGTAATTACCAAATCGGCACAACTCACAGCGGACAAGGATTCATTTGGCTGTGCTAAGCTGGTTGTGTTTGCAAATGCAGTTGAAGATAATCCGTTTATGGCAGGTGCATTTCATGGCGTCGGAGAGGGAGATACCGTCATTAATGTCGGTGTCAGCGGCCCCGGTGTTGTAAAGTCTGCTCTTGAAAAAGTAAAGGGCGCAGATTTTGGCACGGTTGCCGAGGTTATAAAAAAGACAGCGTTTAAAATTACAAGAATGGGACAGCTTGTCGCACAGGAGGCATCAAGACGTCTTGATGTACCGTTTGGTATTGTTGACCTGTCGCTTGCTCCCACACCTGAAATAGGCGACAGCGTTGCGTATATTCTGGAGGAAATGGGACTTGAAAAATGCGGAACTCACGGAACAACCGCAGCACTTGCACTCCTTAACGACGCGGTTAAAAAAGGCGGCGTTATGGCATCAAGCTATGTAGGGGGATTAAGCGGTGCGTTTATACCCGTCAGCGAGGATGCAGGCATGATAGCCGCGGCAGAGTGCGGTGCGCTTACGCTTGATAAGCTTGAGGCAATGACCTGTGTTTGTTCGGTTGGACTTGATATGATAGCAATTCCAGGAGATACTCCGGCATCTACAATATCTGCTATAATTGCAGATGAAATGGCAATCGGTATGATAAATCAAAAGACAACAGCTGTCAGAATTATTCCGGTAATCGGAAAGGGCGTTGGCGAAACAGTTGAATTTGGCGGACTTTTGGGATATGCACCAATTATGCCTGTTCACGGCTATTCAAGCGATGAATTTATTAGTCGCGGCGGCAGAATTCCTGCACCTATTCACAGCTTAAGAAACTAATTATAAAAAGGATGGTGATTTGCCATCCTTTTGTTGTAAGATTAAAAACAACGGATAAAATATATTTATCAGAAATTTGCAACCTTTAAGTGCCTTGAAAAGTATTATGTTATGAGGAGTTATTTATGGATGAAAAGCGGCGTATTGTTGAAAAGCATTTTGATATGATTTACAAGCTTGCTTTGGCTCAAACCAAAAACCGTGAACATGCGGAGGATGTGGTGCAGGAGGTTTTTTTGCGCTACATAAAATCAGACACAGACTTTGAAAACGATGAACATATAAAGGCGTGGCTGATTCGGGTTACCATAAATTGCAGCAGAAGCATTTTTGCAAGCAGCTGGCACAAAAAAACAGTTCCGCTTTTAGAGCGTGATGAAAAAATTATTTTTGATACTCATGAGAAAAGTGATGTGTATTATGCAGTTATGGAGCTTCCGCAAAAGTACAGGGCGGTTATTCATCTTTTCTATTATGAGGATATGTCGATTGAAGATATATCCAAAAATCTTGCCATGAACCCCTCAACCGTTAAATCACAGCTTAGTCGGGGCAGAAAGCTTCTGAAGGAAAAGCTGAAGGGAGGATACGATTTTGTTTAGAAAATACTATAAAGCTGCAAATGATGACATAAGCCCAAACCGTGAGCTTATTGATGCTATATTTGAAAAGGCTGAAAAACAAAATACAAAGCCATCAAAAGTTTATAAATTTGGCAGAAGCTACGGTGTTATGGTTGCTGCGGCACTTGTGCTTGCCGCAACAGCAGTTGTATATCCGTGGCTTAACAAAACAAATGAAACACCAAGTGTTCAGCCGAAAACAAATTCTGTCGGGATTGAAAACTCAGAAAATAAAAACTTTTCAAGCACGGAATATGTGTATGCGGAAAATAAAAAAGAATCAAAAGCGAGCGCTAAAGCAGCGGACACTTCGTCAGAGACCGAAAATACAAATTCAAGGATAGCTGTTGCATCAGAACAAAATGATGAACAAGGCTTTTTAATTCCCGAAAATGCAGAGAAGTCAGTACAGGCAAGAACAATAGAAAATTTAAATGTCTGCAAAATTGCGTCAGAGGATATTACAGATGTAAATGAAGCAGAAATTGCAAGAATAACAGAATTTTTAAAGAGCCGATTCGGTGAAAAAGATACACAAATGGGGCATGAATATATTTTTGAGATTGCCGGCAAGGCGGAAGACTTTTATATCGGGCGTTGGAAGTGGTTTGTTAATGACCATTCATCACTTCTTACAGAATTTGTTTTGAACTTTGAAATGACAGAAATGTACGAATTTCAATATACCGAAAACGAAACAATACAATGGAATACAGAAAACAATCTTTTAAAATAGTCAAAAAATAGCCGAAAGGCTATTTTTTTGTTGACTTAACAATTAACAAATTATATAATATATTCATATTAACCCAATAATATGTTGAGGTGGACACAATTGAAGGAACAGATATATACAATACCTATAAACGAGGCTCTTGAAGCGGATTGCGATTGTCCGTTTTGCTATCTGTATAAAAAACTGGAGCAGGATGCGGTGGACTATACCCTTGGTCCTGCCATGATGGAACCTGATTTCAGAGTTATTACTAACGAAAAAGGGTTTTGCAAAATCCATATAAAACAACTGACAGAAAAGAGAAATGCCTTGTCGCTGGCACTTATTATGGATACGCACATTGATACGTTAAAATCGCTTTTTGAATTTAAAAATGATGGCAAAACTTTTCTTAAAAAGCAAAAACAAAAGGATGTTTTTGTGTCGCGGCTCACTGGTGTTGTAAAGGAGTGTGCGGTATGTTCAAGGATAAACCACACTCTTTCGCGCTATTATTATACATTTATCTTCATGCTCAAAAAAGAAAAAGGCTTCTTGGATAAGGTTTTGTCAGGAAACGGCTTTTGCATTGAGCATTTTTGCGGATTGTCAGAGGCAGCAGCCTCAGAACTTTCGGACAAGAGCTTCAAGAAACTGTTTGAGCCGATTATAGAGATCCAGAAAAATAAATTGGAGCAGCATCATACATACATAAAAAAGTTTGCCGACAGCTTTGACTACAGAAATGCGGGCAAACCAATGGATGCACCAAAGGATACTTTAACAAAAACGGCAAAGCTTTTGAATGGAGAGTTTTACAATTTTTTGAACAAGGATTGATAATATTGAAGGCAATTGGGCATATTGAAACCGACTTCCCTACAAAGTTTGGTGTTCCGCGACAAAGCGGAGTTATTTCGCAAAGCCATGGCAGAATAGTTCTTGAAAAGAAATACAGTGACCCGTCAGCGGTGCGCGGACTTGAGGAATTTTCACATATATGGGTGATATGGGAGTTTTCTGAAGCAAAGTCAGATAAGTGGTCACCAACGGTAAGACCGCCGCTTTTGGGCGGCAACAAAAGGGTTGGAGTTTTTGCCACGCGTTCACCGTTTCGACCAAACCCAATAGGACTTTCGGTGCTTAAGCTTGAAAAAATAGACTATTCCGCCAAGGAAGGCTTTTCGCTGATTGTATCGGGCTGCGATATGATGAGCGAAACACCGGTTTATGATATAAAGCCGTATCTTCCGTATGCAGACAGTATTCCTGATGCTGTCGGAGGATTTACAGAAGGCCTTGAAAAACGTCGGCTTGAGGTTGATGTTGATGAAAAATTGCTTAATATTTTTCCTGAAGAAAAGAGGGAAACGCTATTGGCGGTTTTGAATGGCGACCCAAGACCGTCGTATCAGAATGACCCTGACCGTGTATACGGATTTGAATTTGCAGGGTATGAAGTGAAGTTTAGGGTAAATGGGGACAAAATAACAGTTGAAAGCATTGAAAAGCTATAAAATTTATTTAAATTTACTTTGATAAAAGCATTGAAAGCTTTTAAAAAAAGTGGTATACTTTTTAAGATATAGAATACGGAGAGTGAAGACAAAATGAGCATAAAAATTGGAATTTACGGATACGGAAATCTGGGACGCGGCGTTGAATATGCCATTCGTCAAAACAGAGATTTAGAGCTTGTGGCGGTGTTTACAAGACGCGACCCCAAATCGGTCCAAATTGATACCGAAGGTGTTTGCGTATATCACATAGACGAAGCAAAGAATATGACAGATAAGATTGATGTAATGATTTTGTGCGGAGGCAGTGCAACAGACCTTCCTGTGCAAACGCCCGAGCTCGCAAAGCTATTCAATGTTGTTGACAGCTTTGATACTCATGCCAAAATCCCGCAGCACTTTGAAAATTGTGACAAGGCGGCAAAGCAGTCCGGGAAAACCGCAATTATCTCGGTTGGATGGGACCCCGGAATGTTTTCGCTAAGCCGGATATATTCTGCTGCAATACTGCCTGACGGCAACGACTACACTTTTTGGGGTAAGGGCGTAAGCCAAGGTCATTCCGATGCAATACGAAGGGTCGAAGGCGTAAAGGATGGCAAGCAGTATACCATACCGGTTGATGCTGCACTCGATGCTGTCCGCAGCGGTTCAAATCCTGAACTTTCAGCCCGTCAAAAGCATATCAGAGAATGCTTTGTCGTTGCAGAAGAGGGCGCGGATAAGGCAAGGATTGAAAACGAGATTAAAACCATGCCAAATTACTTTGCAGATTATGATACCATCGTACACTTTATTTCTCAGGAGGAGCTTGACCGTGACCACGGCGGCATTCCTCACGGCGGGTTTGTTTTCAGAACAGGCAAAACAGGTAAAAACGGCGAAAACAAGCATGTTATTGAGTATAGCCTTAAGCTTGACTCAAATCCCGAGTTTACAGCATCTGTGATTACAGCCTATGCACGTGCTGCATATCGTCTGAACAGCGAAGGGGTAAGCGGATGCAAAACAGTATTTGATATTGCTCCCATATACCTCAGCTCAAAAACACCGGAAGAACTCAGAGGAAGCATCCTATAAATCAAAATATTTAAAAAAGAAAAACCGCATTGGAAATCCAATGCGGTTTTGTGTTGCCTATAAAAAGCTTATTTGTTCTTAGCCTTAGCTTTAACTCCGGCATCCTTCCATGTAGCCCATACAGAACCTGCCATAAAGATAGATGAATAGGTTCCGATAAGAATGCCAATAATAATCGGAAGTGCAAATACCTTGATTGATGTAACACCAAGGATATAAACCATACCAATTGTAAGAAGTGTTGTAACAGTCGTGTTGATTGAACGTGCTATTGTCTGGTTTATACTTGTGTTTGCAATCTCGGAGTATGTCTGCTTTTTAGCGTGACGTGTGTTCTCGCGGATTCTGTCAAAGATAACAATTGTGGCGTTGATAGAATAACCAAGAACGGTCAGAACTGCTGCGATAAAGTTTGTATCAATTGCAATCCTGAAAATTGAGTAAATACCGCAAAGAATAAGAATATCATGAACAAGTGCAAGAACGGCGCAAACACCTGATGTAAACTCAAATCTGAAGGTTACATAGATAAGGATTGCAAGCGCTGCAAAGATTGACATCCAAACTGCACTTCTTGCAAGCTCTTTACCTGTTGAAGGTGAAACAACATCCTTGTTTTTAAGCTCAACTTCACCGTATTTTTCGGTAAGGTGTGTTGTGATTGCTTCGATTTTCTCGTTGCTGAAGGTTGTTCTTTCTTCGTCTGTTTTAAGTGAGTTATCATAACCAAACTTGATAACAACCTCACCGTTGTCCGATTTCTGAACGGAAGAAGCCTTCTGGTTTACACCAAGAGCTTCTGAAACAACAGCTTCAACGTCTTTTACTTCAAATTCACTTGAAATACCATAAGTTACAGCCATACCGCCTGCAAAGTCGGTGTCAAGGTTGAAACCCTGAATAAGAAGAGATGCAGCACTTATAACCATCAGAAGAATTGAAATACCTAAATATATCTTTTTGTTTCCTACGATATTAAGCATTGATTGCGTCCCCCTTATCCTTTGATTTGTTTATGCCGTAGAGCCACAGATTTCTAACATTCATACCAATCATCTGCTTGAGCAGGAACTTGGTAACAAATATTGCAGAAATCATGCTGACTACAACACCTATAAGAAGTGTAGTACCAAAGCCCTTGATTGTACCTGTGCCTAAGAAAATAAGGATTACAGCTGCAATGATTGTTGTGATGTTTGAGTCAATAACTGCAGAAAGTGCTCTGTTAAAGCCTGCGTCAACAGCACTGCGAACAGTCTTGCCAAGGCGAAGCTCTTCTTTGATTCTTTCAAAGATAATAACGTTTGCATCAACCGCCATACCTATTGACAAAATAATACCTGCGATACCCGGAAGGGTAAGGTTTACGTGAAGGTTTGCAAGGATAATACCTACAATACCAATGTAGCCTGCAAGCGCAATGTCTGCAATAAGACCGGGCAAACGATAGAAAAGAAGCATAAACAGCATAACAAGGATAATACCGATAAGACCTGCTGTAAGTGAAGTCTTAAGTGCGGTGTCACCAAGTGTTGCGCTGATTGCTCTCAGTTCAACCTGTGCAAGAGAGAACGGAAGCTGACCTGAACGGATATTACCTGCAAGAGCCTTTGTTGAGTCTGCAGTAAAGTCACCTGAAATGATACATTCATCATCGTTTATGGTTTCCTTAACCATGGGTGCTGATATAACCAGATTATCCATCATGATTGCAATGTAGTTGTTTCCGTCTGAAAGAGCAGAAACTCTTGCAGTTGCATCAGCAAATTTCTTAACACCCTCGCTTGTAAGAGTAAGTCTTACATAGTGCTCGCTGTTGCCCATCTGGCTGACAGGACCGTATTCTGCTGCGGCGTCCTTGATGTCGCTGCCTGTAAGAACCACTGTTCCTTCATAGTCAACAAACTGAAGCTGAGCTGTTGCGCCCAGAGTAGCTGCTGCTTCTTCGGGGTCTGAAACTGAAGGAATTTCAATTCTGACCTTTTTGGTACCCTGTCTTGTAACGGTTGCTTCTGAATAGCCAAGTCCGTCAAGACGTGTTCTCATCATGTTTGTAACAGTATTCATCTGGTCGTCTGACGGATTTGCTTCCTGAGCTTCAAATACGATTACCGAACCACCCTTAAGGTCAAGACCCTGAACAACGCCGTCTGGGTCAAGAATACCGGGGAATCTTACAGAATCGGTAAAATCAAGTCCGTACAGTGCAACGAACAGAAGTGCTGCAATTACAAGCACAATGGCTGTAAGTTTAATAATACTTCTTGACACTGTTTTTTCCTCCTTGTGTGCCGACCTTGAAAAATCAAGGCTTTATTTATGTGTTTTAATTATTTTTAAAAGTACATACTAAATTATTATATCTTTTTTGACAGGATTAGTCAATAGTTTATAGCAAAGTTTTTGTTGGATTTTAAGCTGTTATCTGCGTCTTTGGCGTTTTGTGTTGATACCTGCAATACCGCCGACCCCTCCGCAGAGTACGCCTATAATAAGTGCAGTAACAAAGTCAAGACCAAACGACATACTTTGCGCAATAAGATTTCCGGCAAGGCACAAAAAAACGGTATAAATCACACCGCAGCACGCGCCAAAGAAAATTCCCTTGCTGCCTGTGTGCCTGCCTGATAAAAACCCTGCAAGTGCTGTTCCAAAAGCTGTTACTATGTTTACCAAAATTGCAATACCCTTGTCGGAGTATGCCTGAAAAGTTGCAAGCAGTACTGCCGGAAACAAAAGAATTATTGAAACTATGTATGAAATGGCAACAGCCTTCAGCATGAACATAATCTCGTTTGCAAAACTTCCGTTTGTGGTGCTTTGATTTAATTTTGACAAAAAAATACCCCCTCTTTTTATTTACCTATCGTAAATATATGAAAGGGGGAGGGGGTATATTACAGCTTAGATTTCTGAATTATTCAGCAGCTTCTGTATTTTCAGCGATTTCGCCGGGGATAGGTGTTGCTGCCTTTGCCTCTTCGCCGCGCTTCATAAAACGGCTTACAGCACTGCGGTCAACTGTGATGTAAGACTTGTTCTGACCAATTCCTGATTCAAGAACAAACAAATCGTCTTTGATTCTTACAATTTTACCATGGATACCGCCAATGGTTGCAACCTCGTCATTAACCTTGAGTGATGCAAGCATGTTGCGAAGTTCTTTTTCCTTTTTCTTCTGCGGTCTTATAAGGATGAAGTAAAAAACTGCAAACATAAGAACCAGCATAATCAAAGAAGGAAGCATTGCAGCAAGTCCGCCTTCAGCCGGTACGCCCGCTGCTGTTGCATAAACAGTAGTAAACATTTTGTGTTACCTCCTAAGTGATTTTAAATATTATATTGGTATTATACCCTTTATTTCCATAATTTGCAAGACAATTTTATAATATTTACAAATTGTTTAATTGTAACTATATTCTTTGCGAAAGCTTTTCGATATTTTCGCGTCGAAATTCGTCAAATTTGTTATTGTCAATTGCGTTTCGTATGTCTGCCAGAAGCTTGTTATAAAAATACAGATTGTGTATAACAGCAAGACGAAGTGCAAGGATTTCGTTTGCCTTAAACAAATGACGAAGATACCCTTTTGAAAAGTTTCTGCAAGTATGGCAACTGCATTTGGGGTCAAGCGGAGTATCGTCACGCTCATATTTTGCGTTGTTGATGTTGACAATGCCGTTTGATGTAAACAGTGTACCGTGTCTGGCGTTCCGGCTTGGCATAACGCAGTCAAAAAAGTCAACACCGCGGTAAACTGCTTCAATAATATTTTCCGGAGTGCCCACTCCCATAAGGTATCTTGGTTTATTTACCGGAGCATAAGGCTCAACGGCTTCAATTATGCTGTACATAACTTCACTCGGCTCACCTACGGCAAGTCCGCCTATTGCATAGCCGTCAAGGTCAAGCTCGGCAATCTGTTTCATGTTTTCAATTCTTAAATCGGGATATGTGCTGCCCTGATTAATTGCAAAAAGCATCTGATGCGGATTAATTGTATCTTCAAGTGCGTTAAGCCTTTGCATTTCCGCTTTGCAGCGTTTAAGCCAGCGTACGGTCATTTCAGAAGATGCCTTGGCATAGTCCTTTTCGCAAGGGTTTTCAACACATTCGTCAAACGCCATCGCAATGGTTGATGCAAGGTTTGATTGAATTTGCATACTTTCTTCGGGCCCCATAAAAATACGCCGTCCGTCAATGTGAGAAGAAAAGTAAACGCCTTCCTCTTTAATTTTGCGGAGCTTTGCAAGAGAGAACACCTGAAAGCCGCCACTGTCGGTAAGAATCGGTCTGTCCCAGTTCATAAACTTGTGAAGTCCTCCAAGAGCTTTTACAACCTCGTCGCCGGGACGAAGATGAAGATGATATGTGTTTGAAAGCTCTACCTGACAACCAATTTCCTTAAGGTCAAACGCATCAAGACCACCCTTGATTGCAGCAGCAGTTCCAACATTCATGAAAACCGGTGTCTGAATTACGCCGTGTACAGTGTGAAACTCGCCGCGACGTGCGTTGCCGTCTTTTTTTATCAGTTTAAACATAATATTTTCGCCTTTCTGCTATAAAATCATCATGGCATCGCCAAAGCTGAAAAATCTGTATTTTTTGGCGATTGCTTCTGTGTATGCTTTCATAATTGAGTCACGGTCATATAGCGCCGATATAAGCATCATAAGTGTGGATTCAGGCAAGTGGAAGTTAGTAATCAACGAGTCAACTGTTTTGAACTTATACCCCGGATAAATAAAGATTGCGGTATCTCCTGAGCCTGCCGTTACAGTACCATCGTCATTTGAACTGCTTTCAAGAGTTCTGACCGAGGTGGTGCCGACACAGATAATTCTGCCGCCGTTTCTTCGGGTTTCGTTTATTATATCGGCGGTTTCTTCTGAAATTTCATAAAACTCAGAATGCATCTTGTGGTCTTCTATTTTTTCAACCGATACCGGACGGAATGTTCCAAGCCCGACATGAAGGGTTACAAATGCGGTTTTTACACCTTTTTTGTGCAGCTTTTCAAGCAATTTGTTTGTAAAATGCAGCCCTGCAGTGGGCGCTGCGGCAGAGCCTTCGATTTTAGAGTATACTGTCTGATAGCGGTTTTTGTCTTCCAGTTTCTCTTTTATATATGGCGGAAGAGGCATTTCTCCAAGCTTGTCCAAAAGCTCTTCCCATATACCGTCAAATTCAAAACGGACAATTCGGTTGCCGTCGTCCCTGACTTCGATTACTTCAGCCTTTAAAAGTCCTTCTCCGAATATAAAGCGGCTGCCCACCTTGGCCTTTTTACCGGGTCTTAAAATAACCTCCCATGTATAAAGGTCAATTCGCTTAAGCAACAAAAACTCAATTTTGCCGCCGCTGTTTTCCTTTACACCGTAAAGCCGTGCCGGAATAACCCTTGTGTTATTCATTACAAGGCAGTCACCATCGTTTAAATAATCGGCTATATCATAAAAATGTCTGTGTGATATATCGCCTGTTTTGCGGTCAAGCACCATAAGTCTTGACGCAGTTCTGTCCTTTAGCGGAGTTTGAGCTATAAGCTCTTCAGGTAAATCATAGTAAAAGTCTTTTATATCCAAAACAAATTCTTACCTTTCCAAAGAATTTTTAATATGCTTTCTTAATATGTGTGCCGGTATAATAGTGCGTCAGAATTTCTTCGTAGTTAAAGCCTGCTTCGGCCATACCCTTTGCGCCATACTGGCTCATGCCCACACCATGTCCCCAGCCCTCGCCGCTAAAGGTGTAGGTGTTAGCGTCCCCGTTGGTTTGGGTTGTTTTGTAGGTCTTTTTTGCTTTGCCGTCAGAAACTGTGCAAGCGTCATTTACTGATGTTACCGCTTTGCTGCCTGTAAGCACAGAAACTGAGCCAAGTGTAACCGGGGAGGTTTTGCTTGTACCGCTTGCAATGTATAAGACAGGTTTAATTGTCTGACCGCCTTTTGTTACGGTATATCGTTGGCTGTAGGTTGCTTCGCTGAATATACTGCGGCAGCTTTCTCTTTCAAAAACCTTCTCTCCGCCTGTTCCGCGTACCAAAAGCTTTAACACACCGCCTGCCGGGGTATTTTCTATAACCTTTATTTCAATCACATCGCCTATGTTGTAACCCTTTGAATGCATTATTTCGGTGGCGCGGTCTGCGGTAAGAGTTTTTGTCCACTTGCCGTTATAAATGTTCTCTGTATCCTCGTAAGGGTTTTCTACGCTTACAAGATAAGGAAATTTAGACCCCCATACATTTTCTACGCTTTCGGTATATGCACCCATGGAAGAGGAGTAAACTGCCTGAACAAGCTGGTCTTCATAAAACAGCAGCTCGCCTTTTGTGGTGTCTACAGCTGTGTGTACATTTTGGGATTGGTCGGCATCGGTCGAATATGCCTGACAGCAGACTGTGCGGCACACATCAAAGCCGTATTGCTTGTGATAATTTATTCTGCCAAGTGCAAAGTTGCGCGCGCAAACTGCTTGTGCTTTGAGTGCTTCGACGTTCCACGAAGGTGACATCTCGCGGCAAACAACGCTGTAAAGGTATGACTCAACAGGGACAACATTTACAATCGTCAGCTTTCCGGCTGTCAAGGCACGGCATTCAAAACCGCCGCGGTATGTGCCTTTTGCAGGCCCTGAAATTTTTAAAAGTGTGTCGGGGTCTTCAAAGTCCGAAGAATATACCGCAAGACCTTTTGCTGTATCGTCAACTAAAAACTGTGTTTTGCCTAATGCATCAACAAGCCTTACAGCTGATGCGGAAGATGCAACGGGAGTTCCGGCTGCCGCAAGGTTTTCGGCTGCCCATTGTGCATCGTTCATACTTTTATAATTCCCGCCCATTGCGCAAAACGAAGAATTTTTATATCCTATAAAACATTCAATGCCGGATTCATTAAGTGAAGCAACAGCCAAATGGGCGTCTTCGGGCGTTTCATGGGAGGAATAGATTACATGATATGCTGCGGCAGAGTCCACAAGGTCGGGCTTTGCTGTGACCAAGCTTGCGTCAATTAGTTTTACCGGAATAAATTCTCTGCCGTTTAAAATGCCCGCATATATGTCCGATGAACTTTCAAAGTCGAGTGAGTCCACTGCTCCCGAGCCGTAACAGATGCCCACACGCAGTGTGTCTGCGTATTCTGCAGCAAATGCCTGACCTGCAACTGTCGCAAGCAAAACCATTGTAATAATAGAGATTTTTAACAAAAATTTCATATATAAATCAATCCTTAAAGAAGAAAGTGTATTTTTCTCATTAATATAAATTCGACAAAAAATCCTTAAATTCCTTTGAATAAATGTTAAAATTGTGTTACAAAAAATAATTGACAATCAATAGCGGATAGCATATAATAATTAGAAAGAAAAACATATAGGGGGACATTTTGATGAAAAAATATAATGTAGGTATAATAGGCGCAACGGGTATGGTTGGTCAAAGATTTATAACTCTGCTTGCAGACCATCCCTGGTTCAATATTGTGCTTCTTGCGGCATCTCCGAGAAGTGCAGGCAAAAAGTATACAGAGGCGGTGGGCAGCCGCTGGGCAATGAAGGGCGAAATCCCTGAAAAGGTCAAGGATATGGTAATGTATGATGCAACAGCAGATATTGATACCATTGCATCTATGGTTGATTTTGTGTTCTGTGCAGTTGATATGAAGAAGGACGAAATCAAAGCCCTTGAGGAAGCTTATGCAAAAGCAGAGTGCCCGGTTGTATCAAACAACTCTGCGCACAGACATACAAAGGATGTTCCAATGATTATTCCTGAAATCAATCCCGACCATGCCGAGATTATCGAAGCACAGAAGAAAAGACTTGGCACAAAACGCGGCTTTGTTGCGGTTAAATCAAACTGCTCACTTCAGAGCTATGTTCCGGCAATCCATCCGCTTATGCAGTTTGGGGTTAAGAATGTTCTGGCTTGTACTTATCAGGCAATCTCGGGTGCCGGAAAAACCTTTGAAACATGGCCCGAAATGGTGGATAACCTCATTCCGTACATCGGCGGCGAGGAAGAAAAGAGCGAGGTTGAGCCTCTTAAAATCTGGGGTAAGATTTCAGGAGATGAAATCGTTGATGCAACTTCACCTGCAATTACAACACAGTGCTTGCGTGTTCCTGTTTCTGACGGTCATACAGCTGCAGTGTTTGTAAGCTTTGAAAAGAAACCCACAATTGATGAAATAAAGAAGGCGTGGAAGGACTTCAGAGGCGTTCCTCAGGAGCTTGAGCTTCCGTCTGCACCAAAGCAGTTCCTTAATTATTTTGAAGAGGATAACCGTCCTCAGGCAAAGCTTGACCGCGATATGGAAGGCGGAATGGCAGTGTCCATAGGCCGTCTGCGTGAAGACAGCCAGTACGATTACAAATTTGTATGTCTTTCACACAATACTCTTCGCGGTGCGGCAGGCGGAGCTGTTTTAATGGCAGAACTTCTTGCGGCAAAAGGCTATTTTGACAAATAGAGTTTAACTGACACAAAATACCGTACAGACGTTAAAGGCGTGCTGTTACCCACGGCAGTGTGCAGAGGTTTGAGTATTTTGCGTGGGCAGAAAGGCTGTGCGAATTATGAAAAAACCGGTTTTCAGGGGTTCAGGAGTTGCACTGGTCACCCCCTTTAATGAAAAAGGTGTGGACTATGACGGACTTGAAAAACTTCTTGAATTTCAACTTGCACATAAGACGGATGCACTTATAATTTGCGGAACAACAGGCGAAGCCTCCACAATGTCGGAGGAGGAACATAAAGATGTGCTTAAATTCTGCATGGATAAAATGCAGGGGAAAATCACAATGATTGCAGGCACAGGAACAAACAACACCGAAAAGTCTGTAAGACTCAGCCAATATGCCGAGGAAATAGGCTATGATGCCGTTCTTTTGGTTACACCGTATTATAACAAAACAACGCAAAAGGGGCTTAAAGAGCACTACGGCACGGTTGCCCAAAGTATACAAATTCCTATTATACTTTATAATGTGCCTTCGCGTACAGGGGTTTCTATTTCCCTTGATACAATGAAGTATCTCGACGAGCATTATAAAAACATTACAGCGGTTAAGGAAGCAAGCGGCGATGTTGCTTTTGCGGCGCGAATACTGGCTGAAACAAACCTTGTTGTATATTCCGGCAACGATGACGTAACACTTCCGATTATGGCGGTTGGAGGATGCGGAGTTATTTCGGTTGCTGCAAACATTATACCTGAGGAAATGCACAGTTTGTGCGTGAGTTTTGAAGCAGGCGAAGTGGGCATTGCAAAGGAGAATTTTATAAAGCTGCTTAAATTGATGGATGCAATGTTTATTGAAGTAAATCCAATCCCTGTCAAAACTGCAATGAATCTTCTGGGGTTTAATGCAGGAAGACTCAGACTTCCTTTGTGCAGTATGGAGGAGCAAAATCTTGAGAAATTAAAAAAAGTTCTTACAGATTACGGCTTTGATATAAGGTAATATTAAAATAAACGGCGTGCAGAGGTCAAACTCTGCACACTTTTACTAAGAGGTGAAAAACAAATGATAAATATTCTTTTGTGTGGTGCCAATGGCAAAATGGGCAATGCAGTAACCAGAGTTGCAGCACAACAGGACACGGTGAAAATTGTTGCAGGCTATGACATAAACACACAGTCAGATAGTTTTCCTGTTTATGATAACCTTGACAATGTAAGTGAGAAGGTTGACTGTATTATTGATTTTTCGCATCCGGCACTTTTTGATTCAATAATTGAGTATGCAAGGACAAAAAAAATTCCTGCGGTTATATGTACAACCGGTCTTTCAAAAGAGCAGGTGTCAAAGCTTGAATTTTATTCAAAGGAAACACCGGTTTTCTTTTCTGCGAATATGTCAATTGGCGTAAATCTTATTATGGATTTGGTGTGCCGTGCATCAAAAATTCTTGACGGAAGCTTTGATATTGAAATTGTGGAAAAACACCACAACCAAAAGCTTGATGCACCCAGCGGTACTGCTCTTGCAATAGCAGATGCAATTTCTGATACAGTGAGCTTTAATCCCAAATATATGTTTGACCGTCATTCGGTAAGGCAAAAGAGAGATAAGGCAGAGATTGGTATTCATGCAGTTCGCGGCGGAAATATCGTGGGAGAGCATACCGTTATTTTTGCCGGAAATGACGAGGTAATCGAAATCAAGCACAGCGCAACCTCCAAGGAGGTCTTTGCGGTTGGTGCAGTTCGTGCGGCAATGTTTATGTACCGAAAAAATGCAGGTCTTTATAATATGACAGATTTGGTAAAGGAGTAACAATGTAATGAAAACAAGAAAACTCGTTATAACGGCACTGTTTGCAGCTCTTACATGCGTCGCAACATTGGTTATACAAATACCCTCCGGTATGGGTGGAGGCTATGTTAATCTGGGTGACGGAATGGTTCTTGTTTCGGCATATATTCTCGGCCCCTTGTTTGGAGGTGTAGCAGCCGCTGTTGGGTCATGTATTGCGGATATTGTTGCAGGTTTCGCATCATTTGCTTTGCCAACGCTGATTATAAAATTCATTATGGCGATTGTTGCGGGGCGGCTGTTTGTGATAATGAAAAAGAAAAATAAAATCAGTATTCTGATTGTTTGTGGCATTGCAGGGCAGTTTATAATGACTTTGGGATATTTCCTTGCTGAAATATGGCTAACAGGTAGTGCGGCGGTTGCTGCTGCAGGAATATACGGAAGTATTGTTCAGTCAGTTTTCGGTCTTGCAGCTTCAACGGTTTTATATAAAGCTATTTGCTCAAATGCTGCAATAAGAAATTACATAAACAAAATATAGATGAAAGGTCTGCATTTCGCAGACCTTTTTGCATTTTCGTGTAAAAATATTGACTTTTAAGGGAAATTATGTGATAATTATTTCATATATGTAAACTTTGTAAAAAACAAAGCTATCATTTTTTAGGAGGATTTTTTATGAAAAAATCAAGCATTATCAAAATCGCAGTGATTTTGCTGGCGTTGATTGCAGTTGTTGTTTGTGCTATGACGGTACATACTTCAGTTGAAACAATAGCTTGTGCAACCTGCGAGGGTGCGGGCGCTGACTGTGCAGATTGTGCCGGTTCAGGTCAGGTTCCTGTTCCCAGTAATTACTACGCGACGTTTGTGTCACTTCTTCCCCCGATTATTGCAATTGTTCTGGCACTTGTAACAAAAGAGGTTTACTCCTCATTGTTTATCGGTATCTTGCTTGCAGCATTGTTCTCTGCAAACTTTAATCCCGTTAATGCAATGAACAGCTTTCTTGACACAGGTCTTATAGGTGCCGTTTCGGGCACAGCAGGTATCTTTATATTCCTGGTTGTTCTTGGTATACTTGTTGCGCTTATCAATAAAGCAGGTGGTAGTGCAGCATTTGGCGCGTGGGCTGAAAAGCACATCAAAACCCGTATTGGTGCAATGCTTGCCACCTTTGTGCTTGGTGTGCTTGTGTTTATTGATGACTACTTTAACTGTCTTACAGTTGGTTCTGTAATGACCCCGGTTGCTGACCGTCACAAGATTTCAAGAGCAAAGCTTGCTTACATTATTGACGCAACAGCTGCTCCGGTTTGTATGATTGCTCCTGTTTCATCTTGGGCGGCTGCGGTTGCAAGCTATGCTGAAGAGGGTCAGGGTATTTCACTGTTCATTCAGGCAATTCCGTATAACTTCTATTCGTTGCTTACATTTGTGTTTATTATTGCAATATGTCTTATGAAGTTCGACTTTGGACCAATGAAGCTTCATGAATTTAACGCTATTACAAAGGGTGACCTCTTTACAAGTGGTGACCGTGTTGATGAAACAGAAGAAGTTGTGGCTTCAAAGGGTAAGGTTATCGACCTTATACTTCCGATTATTGTTCTGATTATAGTTTGTGTTATTGCTCTGCTTTATGTTGGTGGATTCTATGGCACAGACATTTGGGGAGGTACAGACAATGCAGGCAACTTTATAGGTGCGTTTGGAAACACTGATGCAACCTTTGGCCTTCCGTGGGGCGCACTGATTGTTCTAGTTCTTACGATTGCTTATTTTATGTGCAGAAAGCTTATAACCTTCAATGAAGCTATGGAATGTGTTCCCAAGGGCTTTATCGCAATGGTTCCCGCAATTACAATCCTTACATTTGCAACTGCACTCAAGAATGTAAACGGTCTTTTGGGTTATGCAGCTTACGTTGAAAACCTCCTTGCAAGTGCAGGTGCTCTTGCAAACCTTCTTCCGGCGGTTATCTTCATTGTTGCTTGTATCCTTGCTTTTGCGACAGGTACATCATGGGGAACCTTCGGTATCCTTATACCGATTGTTACTGTTATTTTTGAAGCAGGCGACCCGCTTCTTATCATTGGTATGTCAGCATGTCTTGCAGGCGCTGTTTGCGGTGACCATTGCTCACCTATCTCGGATACGACAATTATGTCATCTGCAGGTGCAAAGTGCAACCACCTCAACCACGTATCAACTCAGCTTCCCTATGCAATAACCGTTGCTGTTGTATCGTTTGTTTCATATATCATTGCAGGTTATGTTCAAAACTGGATAATTGCTCTTCCAATCGCTGCAGTAATTATGGTTGCTACACTGTTTGTTATTAAGGCAATTACCTCAAAAAACCAGATTAACGCATAGTATTAGTTTGTTTATCAAAAGGACTGTTGTTTGAAAAAACAGCAGTCCTTTTAAATTCGCAACTAAAAACGGCTTATCAAACTGATAAGCCGTTTTTAGTTGCAGTCCGGTATTTATTTTTTAATTTTTGCCTTTGCGACACGAACACAAGTGTTCATTCCGTATCTGAAGCCGGATGCTTCAACTGCAAGCATTCCGTTGCCTTGTGTAAAGGCAATCTCAAGACCGTTGTCCATCCATTCGATAGACTCAATTTCGTCAGCAACATCGCCAAAGCAGTAAGCACCAACGTACTGGTCATTGGGAACGTCAACGTGCTTGTTGCCACCGCCGCCAAGCTCGGGAAAGAAGAGATAAAGATAATCATCGCTCTTTAATATAAAGTTCTTAGCCATGCCGTAAGAACCATAAGGTTTGCCCTCGTAAATTGCCTCTCCATAGAGCTTCATCCATCTTCCTATAAGACCAAACAGCTCCTTTTGGAATGGTTCAATTCCGCCTTGAGCCGTAGGACCGATATTGAGCAAAAGGTTTGCACCAACACGACGACAGCTGCAAAGAGCACGTATCAGCTCGCCCGGAGATTTATAGTTAAGGTCAAGTTCGCCTATGCCCCAGTGGTTGTTAACTGTGTAGCACATTTCAGCTGCCAGATATTTGGGCATTCCCTCACGGTTCATAGGAGTAGGAGTTCCCTGCTCAAATGTAACAGAGTCAATCTCAGGGTTGCCAAGCGCACCGCGCTTTTCAAGACCTGTGTTGTTTATAATCATTGCCTCAGGCTGATATTTGCGGATGGTAGCATAAAGCTCGTCTTCCTTCCAGTCAGTGCCTTCGGGCTTACTCCAGTTGCCGTCAAACCAAAGTCCACCGATTTTTCCGTAGTTTTTACAAAGAATTTCAACACTTTTTCTCAAATATTCAAGATATGCATCAAAATCATTTTCAAAGTCCGGATTGTACCAGTCAAGAGTTGTATGATAGAAGAAAGGAACGATGTCATGCTTGTTGCAGGCATCAACAAATTCGCGGATAAGGTCACGTCCTGCAGGACTGTGAGGTGCATCAAAGTCGTTGAGCCCGCAAGTGTCATACAGAGAAAATCCCTCGTGGTGTCTTGTTGTAAGAGTTATGTATTTACAGCCTGCGCTTTTTGCCATAAGAACCATTTCCTCAGCGTTAAAGTCTTCAGCTGTAAAAGTATCCATCAGCTTTTTATACTCGTTCATGTCCTGCTTGTGGTTTAAAAATGTCCATTCTCCGCGGCCCTGCTGTGAATAAAGACCCCAGTGAACAAACATTCCAAAACCTAATTTTTCAAAATCTGAAATATACTTTTTTGGTACAGGAATAGCCATAAAATTAAAACCTCCGTGTCAGGCTTAAAAGCCCAGTATTATTAGCTTCAATATAGCATAGGCTGCAAAGAAAAGTCAACAAAATAGAGCTTAAAATGATGAAATTTACATATTTAAAATGTTTTATCCATATTGTTGGAACAAATGGTTGGTTTGATTGACAAATATTTATAATTGTGCTAAAATGAAACAGAATATACTTAAACAATTTAAAGGTATCAGGAGAAGACTATGATAAGCAGATTACAGTATTGGTTCGGGAACGGCTGGATAGGCATTGTAAGTTTACTTATATCGGCATTTTGTGTATTTCTTTCATTATCGGTACACGAATTTGCACACGGATATGCAGCGCACAAATTGGGCGACGACACTGCAAAAAGTATGGGAAGGCTTAACTTAAGTCCTTCAAGCCATCTTGACCCGATTGGTGCAATCTGTCTGTTTTTGTTCGGGTTTGGCTGGGCAAAACCTGTGCCGATAAACCCCGGCAATTTTAAAGTGGGCAAACGCAAGTCTGGTATGGTCATTACATCCATAGCAGGGCCAATCAGTAATCTTTTGCTTGCATTTATTGCGTTGCTTATTATGCGGATAATTGAAGCGTTCTTTTTTGCATCAAGTCAGTTTTCGGCTATGATATTCAGCGTTTTGCTGATTTTGCTTTCGGTGCTTATGGAAATGAATATTGGTCTTGCAATATTCAACCTTTTGCCGGTTCCGCCGCTTGATGGCTCAAAAATACTCAATGCCGTGCTTCCCGCAAGACTGTATTTTAAAATTATGCAGTATGAGCAATACGGATTTATAATTCTTATTTTGTTGTTAAATTTGCCTGTATTCAGCAATTTGCTTGGATTTTTATCCAATGCGGTTTTTGTGTTTTATAACTGGGTAATAGGGCTGATACCATTTTTGTAAAATTTAAAATCAGGAGCTAAATTAATGACACAGCTTTCGTTTAAACTGGACTCGTTTGAGGGCCCGCTTGACCTTCTCTTGATGCTTATCAAAAAGAATAAGGTCAGTGTATATGACATTCCCATTGCGGAAATACTTGAACAATATTTAGAGGTTATGCAGCAAATGGAGGAGCTTGATTTGGAGATGTCAAGCGAATTTCTTGTTATGGCAGCCACTCTTTTACAGATTAAATCAAAAATGCTTTTACCTCAGGAAGAAGACGAGGAGGAAGAAGACCCCAGAACCGAGCTTGTAAGACGCCTTGTTGAGTATAAGCGAATCAAAGAAAGCATTGATTTTTTTCGAGAACATGAAAATTCCGATGCAGCATTATTTTTTAAACTGCCGGATGTAATAGAGCGTCCGCCAGCTGTGATTGACTATTCTGCGTTGACGGTTGAAAATTTGCTTGAAGCCTACAGGATGTCTTTTGCCAAGCTGGAGCGCAAGCTTCCACCGCCAAAACGGTCATTTTCGGGCATAGTAGGTCACGAAAAGGTTTCGGTTAAAGAACGGGTAAAAAATATCTGGCACAAGCTTATAAGTCGGGGCAAGGTGTTTTTTATGGATATTTTTAAAGGTGTTAAATCAAAGCCCGAGGCTGTGGCGTCGTTTCTTGCTGTGCTTGAAATGATAAAAATGAACAAAATAGCAGTTGAGGAAACCGACACAAAAGGAGAGTATTCCATTACAAAAATTTCCGATGACGACGGATTTGATTTTGAGGGCGTAGAGGATTAACCTCAGCCGCTTTGGAGGAAACAAAGGATTATGAAACTTAAAGAAGCAGAAGCAATCATAGAAGGCGTTTTGTTTGCCGCAGGAGATGCGGTGGATATAGAAAGAATATCTGACATTTTGGATATTGACCTTAAAAGTACAAGAGCCATCATGACTGCACTGGCAGATAAATATGATGAAGAGAACAGAGGCCTTCAGATAATACGACTTGAAGAATCTTACCAGATGTGTACAAGAGGTGACTATCACCAATATATTGCAAAGCTTGCAGAACCAAGACGTGCCCAAAGCCTTTCAAATGCTGCAATGGAGGTCTTGTCAATAGTTGCGTACAAGCAGCCGGTAACGCGCTCGGTGATTGAGCAGATTCGTGGAGTTTCGTGTGATGCGCTGGTGAATAAGCTGCTTGAAAGAGGGCTGATAGAAGAGGTTGGACGAATGGATACCCCGGGACGCCCCATGCTTTTTGGGACAAGCGAGGAATTTCTCAGATGCTTTGGCATAGGAAGCGTTACCGACCTTCCCGAATACGAGAAGATAAGCTCTGATGAGGTTTCTCTTGAAGGCGAAGACGAGTATTTTGCAAAGGCTAAAGAAGTAACCTCTGAAATAAAGGAAGAAGAAAGACTTGCATCTGAAGTAAGTCTTGAAGAACCGGTTATTTAAGATGCCGGCATATCGGTGATTTAAATGAAATTTTTTATAATTGCGGTTGCGGTAGTTTTGCTTTTATTGGCGGTGTTGATTTTTTCTCCGCTGAAAATCAATGCCGAATACAGAAATCGAAAATTAAGACTAACTTTTCGATGTGCTTTTATTAGGTTTTCAATAAGCGACTCAGCCTTTCGTAAAAAAAGAAAAAACAAAAAGGACAAGCCTCAAAAGGATGTCCGCATGGAAAAACCTTCCGAATTTGAAAAATTGAAAAACAAATATGGCGGGGCAAAGGCAGTTCTTACCGAAATCATTAAGAATGCCGAAAACAGAGTAAGATTTTCTGATATATATATCAGAATAAGATACGGCACGGGCGATGCTTCAAGTACCGGTATTTTATACGGTGGAATATGGTCGCTTGTGGGAAATGTCTATGCTTATCTTTGCCGACATTTTTATATACAGTTTCCCAATGTAGAACTGGAACCTGTGTTCGACGGAAAAGCGTTTGAGATAGAGTTGCAGGGAATAATTACAACCCGGCTTGTGCATATTATAATATGTGTTCTTAAGCTAATCAGAAAAGGAAAAGCTGATTAGACAAAATATTAATAATGAAACATATCAAATACAAAAGGAGCGTTTAAAATGGCAGAACAACATCCAATTCAAGGCTTGATGTATACAGCAATGCAAAGCATAAGGGATATGATTGACGTAAATACAATAGTAGGTGACGCTGTTGAAACACCTGACGGAACAGTTATCATCCCGATTTCCAAAGTGGGACTGGGCTTTGGCGTAGGCGGTTCGGACTATGCGTCAAAGAACGGCAAAGCAACAGAGTGCAACCCGACTATGTTTGGCGGCGGAGCAGGCGGCGGGGTTTCAATCAGCCCTGTTGCATTTATGGTGGTAGGCAAAGGTCAGATAAGACTTATGCCTGTAAACCCTGAAAACACAATATACGACAGAATTTTAGATATGGTGCCTGCGGCAATTGACAAGCTGGTGGAGCTTAAAGACGATTTTGTTGAAAAAAGAGAAGCTAAAAAGGCATCAGACAACTCTGCAATTTCAGAATTTAGTGCTGAATAATACCTGAAAACCCTGCGACGGCATAAACGCTGCCGCCGCAGATGTTTTTATATAATAGGGAATTATGTAATTTTCTATTATATAAAAACACAAATTTGATACCCGTGCAAAATTTTCGGATTTGCCGAAATGCACATGGGTAAACAAAGCGTTAAAGCAACGACCGCCGCCTGCGGCGAGCGGCGAAGCCGCTTTGTTACATAATAGTAATCCGAAAGGCTGAAAAAAGTGAAAAAGTTACTTATAATTGACGGAAACAGTATTTTAAACCGTGCATATTATGGCATCCGTATGCTTACTGCACCTGACGGAACGCCTACAAATGCTGTGTACGGTTTTTTGAATATTCTGTTTAAAAATCTTGAAGAGGATATGCCCAACTATGTGTGTGTGGCATTTGACGTTAAGGAAAAAACCTTCCGACACAAGATGTATGACCTGTACAAAGCTCAAAGAAAGCCTGCACCTGAGGACTTTCTTGTTCAGCTTCCGCTGATGAAGGAGGTTTTGGGTGCAATGAATCTTGTGTGCCTTGAAAAGCCGGGGTTTGAGGCGGATGATATTATAGGAACAGTGTCGAGACTTTGTGAGGAGCAAAACATAGAGTGTTCAATTCTTACCGGTGATAAGGACGACCTTCAGCTTGCATCGGAATTGGTAAAAATAAAGCTTGTTATTTCAAAAATGGGAAGTACCACAACTACGATTTATGGTGCGGACGAGGTGTATGAAAAATATTCGGTTACACCGACAGAATTTATCGACGTAAAAGGTCTGATGGGTGATGCCTCGGATAATATTCCCGGAGTAAAAGGCATTGGCGAAAAGACCGCCTTTTCACTTATTGAGAACTACAAAAGTATTGACAATATTTATGAAAAGCTAAACGAACTTGAGGTTTCGCCATCAGTACGCAAAAAGCTTGAGGAGGGACGGGACTCTGCATATCTGAGCCGCACACTTGCAACAATTGACAGAAATGTACCCATGGATTTTGATATTGAAGCATGCCGGATGAAAGAATATAATCAAGAGCTTCTTGCTTCAATATTCCAAAGACTCAATTTTAAATCCTTTATGAGTAAGCTTGAACTCAAAGCTCAGCCCTTAAAAGAAGAAACCGTCTTTAAGGGTGAGTGCGAAAAAATAGATAATAAAACTTTTTTCGAGCTTTTGAAAAATGGCGGCAGCTTTGTCTACAGCCTCAGACGCGGCGAGCTTGCTGCGGATATTGCACTAACCGCCGACGGCAAAAAGTTCTACTGTGTTGATGAGGTATCAGACGAAACGTTAAAGAGCTTTTTTGAAAGTGAAGACTGCAGAAAAATCGGATTTGATATAAAGGACGATATTTTGTGGCTTAAAGAACGTGGAATAGACTTTTGCGGTATTGAATTTGATGTTGCTATAGGCGCATATATTTTGCAGCCAAGCCGAACAGGATACGAGATAGAGGAACTTGCGTTTGACTTTTTGGGGCTTGCTTCGCAAAAACAGCAAAATGAACAAGACAATGGTCAATTCTTCCTTGATTTTGATGAATCGGAAAGTAAGGATGATTTCCTTGCGTGGGAGCTTTTTGCTTTGTATGGCTTGTGGCAAAAAATATCTGATGAAATAGAAAGCAACAATCAGCACAGCCTGTACTATGACGTTGAGCTTCCGCTGGTAGAAGTTTTGGCGGATATGCAGTATACAGGCGTGTCGGTTGACAAAGCTGCGCTTATAGAATTTGGCGATAGCCTGAAAAGCCGTATTTTGGAACTGGAAGATTCTATATACCAATTTGCGGGCAGACAGTTTAATATAAATTCGCCCAAACAGCTTGGCGATATTTTGTTTGATGGTTTAAAGCTGCCCCACGGCAAAAAGACCAAAACAGGATACTCTACAAATGCTGAGGTGCTGAAGAAGCTGCAGGGTATTCACCCGATAGTAGATAATATTCTTGAATACCGCGGACTTACAAAGCTTCAATCCACCTATGTAGACGGATTACTTCCTGTTATAAATAAAGCAACAGGAAGAATACATTCAAACTTCAACCAGACGGTTACGGCAACCGGAAGAATAAGCAGCACAGAGCCAAATCTTCAGAACATTCCTGTGCGTACAGAACGCGGTCGCGAAATGCGCAGAATGTTTGTGGCTGAAGGCGATAACATGCTGATAGATGCTGACTATTCACAGATTGAGCTACGAGTTTTGGCACACATCGCAGGCGATGTAAATATGAAGAATGCTTTTTTAAGCGGAACTGATATTCACACACAAACGGCGTCGCAGGTGTTTTCTGTTCCGCTTTCAGAGGTTACTCCTCAAATGCGTTCCGGTGCAAAGGCTGTTAATTTTGGAATTGTATACGGAATAGGCGAGTTTTCGCTTTCTCAGGATTTGAAAATCTCAATCAAAGAGGCTAAACGGTATATTGAAAATTATCTTAACACGTATCCGGCAATCAAGCAGTATATGGAAGATATTGTGGCATGCGGCAGAGAAAAAGGATATGTGTCCACACTCCTGAACCGCAGACGGTATATTCCGGAGCTTCGTGCAAGCAATAAGATAACTCAGGGCTTTGGCGAGCGTGTTGCGCTCAATGCTCCCGTTCAGGGAACGGCTGCCGATATTATCAAGATTGCTATGGTTAATGTGTATAAACGTCTGCAATCAGAAGGTCTTAAGGCAAAACTTATCCTTCAGGTACACGACGAGCTTATTGTAGAGGCAGAACAGGGCGAAGCAGAAAAAGCGTCGCAAATTCTTGTTTCAGAAATGGAAAATGCAATGAAGCTTTCGGTGCCTTTAAAGGTTGACTGCAATATTGGTAAAACATGGTATGATACTAAATAAAGTCTGCATAACTTTTGTATGGTTTTTGCAGACCCGAAAAGGAATTTGGTTTATATGAAAATAATCGGGATAACAGGCGGAACAGGGGCAGGAAAGTCCACCCTTTGCGTTGAACTTGAAAGATGCGGCGCTGCAATAATTGACAGTGACCGCATCTCAAGGCAGGTCACTCAAAAAAACGGAGCCGCGTTTGACGAAATAGTTGCGGCATTCGGAAGCGGAATACTTGCAGCAGATGGTGTGATTGACCGAAAAGCCTTGGCGCAAATAGTATTCAATGACGACAGTAAGTTGGAATTACTTAATAAAATTACGCATAAACATATCTTTGCAGAGATGCAAAGGCAGCTTGATAATTGCAAAGCAAAAGTTGCGGTTCTTGATGTTCCACTACTGTTTCAAAGTGATTTTCCTTTCAAGTGTGATTTGACAGTTGCTGTTCTTGCCGACCCTAAAATCAGACTTAAGCGAATAATGCAGCGTGATGCAATCACTATGGATTTAGCGACAGCGCGAATGAATAATCAGATGACCGATGAACAGTACAAAGCGGCAGCGGATGTGTGCTTTGTAAATGACGGAGATTATGTAAAAATAAAAGAATTTGCGAATAAGCTGTGTGAAAATTAGAGAAAATATTTAATCAGAGGATTTTAACGGTGAAAAAAAGACGAGGCGGCTGCTTGAGGCCCATTATATTTATTTTGCTTGCAGTGTTTTTGCTGTATTTTACGGTAGGTAACGGCAAAACATTTATTTTAAAAAAGCTTTATCCAATAGAGTATCAGGAAGCGGTAGAGAGGTATGCGGAAGAATACTCCCTTGACAGATACCTTGTATATGCAGTGATTAAAGTCGAAAGCGGTTTTAATGAAAATGCGGTTTCGGTTGCCGGTGCAAAGGGCTTGATGCAGTTGATGGAAACAACTGCACAGGATTGCAACAGCAAGGCAGATTTCGGATATACAATCCCTGATGATTTGTTTGTTGCAGAACACAATATCCGGTTAGGTTGCTATTATCTTAGACAATTGTTGGATAATTATGGTGATATAAAACTTGCAATTACGGCGTATAATGGCGGTACGGGCAATGTGGATAAATGGCTAAAGGACAAAACTTTGGCGGATGGAAAAGGGGGTCTTTCGGACATTCCTTATTCTGAAACAAAAAGATATGTAAAAAAGGTTATAAAAGCTTACGAAACTTATAATAACCTGTATAAGTATAACAACATATAAAAAATTTGCGGAGGAGAAAATATAATGGATGGATTGCTATATGAAAGAAAAAACGGATTTGACGGAATTTCTGCAAAAGATAAATCAGAGATTTTTGATTTTTGTGCCGAATACAGCCATGCAATAACTGTTGCAAAAACAGAAAGAGAGTTTAGCGATATGTCGGTGAGCCTTTTGGAAAAGGCAGGCTTTGTTGAGCTGTCATGCAAAAATCAGCTTAAACCGGGTGACAGAGTGTATTCCGTTAATCGCGGCAAGGGAATTGTTGCGTTTGTAATAGGCGGTGAGCCTATTGAAAACGGCTGTAATATTGTGGGTGCGCATATTGATTCACCCAGACTTGATTTAAAGCCAAATCCTCTTTATGAAGACGGAGGAATGGCGTATTTCAAAACTCATTACTACGGAGGAATAAGAAAATACCAGTGGCTTAGTATTCCGCTTTCGCTCCACGGCGTTGTGGTTAAACGTGACGGAACGCAAATTACCGTTTCAATAGGTGAGGATAAAAACGACCCTGTATTTTGTATTGCTGACCTTCTTCCTCACCTCGCACAGCTTCAGGCAGAAAAAAAACTGTCTGCTGCGTTTGAGGGCGAAAAATTAAACGTGATTGTAGGCAATATTCCGTGCGAGGATGCAGATAAGGATAAATTGAAGTACGGCGTAATGAAATTGCTGAATGAAAAATACGGCATTTGTGAGGCGGATTTTATAACAAGTGAGTTAGAGCTTGTTCCGGCGTTTCCCGCTAAGGACTTAGGTCTTGACAGAAGCATGATTGCAGCATACGGACAGGATGACAGGGTTTGTGCATATACCGCACTCAGAGCGGTTATTGATGCTAAAACTCCTGTAAAGACGGCAGTTTGCCTGCTTGTTGATAAAGAGGAGATTGGCAGCGAAGGCAACACGGGTATGCAGTCAAGATTTTTCGAGAACACTCTTGCTAAAGTTTGCAGTCTTTGCAAGGAAACCTATAACGACCTTGTTCTTCGCGAGTGTCTGTCGCATTCGTCATGCCTTTCTGCGGATGTAGGAGCGGCTTATGACTCAAATTATGCCGAGGTTTATGAAAAGAACAACGCATGCTATGTGAATGGCGGTCTTTTGCTGACAAAATATACGGGCGCAAGAGGTAAGAGTGCTGCAAGTGATGCAAATGCAGAGTTTATGGCAAAGATTTGCGGAATGTTTGATAAGGCAGGCGTTTTGTGGCAATGTGCCGAGCTCGGCAAAATAGATGTTGGCGGCGGAGGAACAATTGCCTGCTATGTTGCCAATCTTGATATTGAGGTTTTGGATGCCGGCGTTCCCCTTCAGGCAATGCATTCGCCCTATGAGGTGGCAGGGAAGTTTGACATCTATATGGCGTACAAGGGGTATAATGCATTTTTCAACAACTAAATGTATAATTTTTGCAGTGCCGCATATAATTAAATGTGGCACTGCAAAACAAATTTTTCTAAAATTGAATATAAAGTATTGACAAATAGCGCATGTTGTGCTAATATATAGAAGTTAGTGATGTTGACGTGCCGGAGTGGCGGAACTGGCAGACGCCCAGGACTTAAAATCCTGTGGGATTAATTTCCCGTACCGGTTCGATCCCGGTTTCCGGCACCACTACACAAAATTTTATATCGCAGGGTAGAGCAGTTTGGTAGCTCGTCGGGCTCATAACCCGGAGGTCGTCGGTTCAAATCCGGCCCCTGCACCCACACTGAAATCCCATAAACACGGCGTTTGTGGGATTTTTACTTTTTATAACATTATGATAAAATGGTCTTTTGACCACAATTTTGACCACAATGGGGTGTGAATATAATGGCTCTTGAGGAAAAGGATTTAAAAAAATTATGGTTGTATTTCAGTTCTTTGTGTTTGGATTTAGAAAACACAACTCAATTCGTTAATCACAGAGAATGCGAATACGAAGAAGACGGCATCATTAAAACAACGGATAATAAAAAGACATATTCCAATTCTTTTTTAAAGATTTTGCTGTCAGCCTGTTCTGAATTTGAAGTGGTGTCAAAATTATTGTGCAATCAAATAGATAATACTTTTGATGTAAATGATAGAAGTAAAAATATATCTCATATCAGCAGAATAATATTAGACAAGTTTCCACAAATAGTTGATTGTGAAATATCAACAGATTTTGATGTGTTTTGCCCACTTAAAAATTGGTCAGTAAACGAAGATAGTAGGGTTGCTGGACTGCCTTGGTGGGATGATTATAATTCTCTAAAGCATAGTAGATTTGAAAATCTTCATAAAGCTAACTTAGAAAATTCTATTGGAGCTTTAGCGTCTCTGTATGTAATTCAATTATATCTGCAAATGAACGTTATTGGAGATTTATCGATTGCTAGTTCAGATGGACATTATTTTATGTCTGATTATACTTGGCAATACTTTCAAACCGCTCCAGGAGATACTTTACCAGATTTTAAAACCGCTCCATAATAGGAGCGGTATTTTCGTATATAGACCTAAAATCAACATTACCAGCCATCTTCTGACTCAACGTGAGTTGACCAGTCCGTTTCTCTAATTCGATATATAATTTTGGGAGGTATATTACACAAGACCTTTTTTATCCACGCATCATAATTCTTTATATTTGCCGAATTGGATTTAGCTTTTTCTAAAGCCTGCTCAACTTGATATGAGGTCAAACTGCTAAAAAGGGTCTTGATACTCTCGTCTTCTTCATCTGAAGTGATAATGTTAGCAATAATCATAACTATTTTATTAACATTGTATTCCTCGTATTTTTCCACAAGAATATTATAGTTAATTTTAGTTTTGATGTCATCTATGATTTCGCTGTCGACTCTATATTTTATTTCATTACTCTCAGTATTTATTTTATTAGTATTTATTTGTGTTGTTTTTTCCATTACGGATTTTCGACTGCGGAGTTTCCGCTTTGGCTTTTTAGAAACGGCTAAATATTGGTTAATAGGAATTTCATAAAAGTCATACACTGTGTAATACTTACCACTTTTTCTCGTTTTAGTTATTTTTAAGTACCCAAATTCTTCAAGTTCTTTTAGAGCTGTGTCCACGGCTGTTTTTCCTTCTTTAACACAACTAATTAAACCTTCTCGTGAAAAATTCCAATCAGGTCGTAAACTTAACACGAAACATAATATTAATTTTGCTTTTGATGAGATATTTTTATCTCTAAGAATGGTATTATCAATAATTGTATAACTTTCTCTATTTTTAACCTTGTTCACGTGTAGCTCACACACAACTTACACACCCCCTCTCATATAAACAGCTTAGTTTTTCCATAGATGTTTTCTTGTGGTCAGGCAGTGCGTGGGCGTATTTATTTAGCGTTGTGCTTGCGTCTGCGTGTCCTAAAATATCCGCTAAAACCTTTACATCAAACCCATTTTCTAACGCTCTTGTGGCGAATGTATGACGGAGCGTGTGGAAATTGGTATTTTTTATTTCAGCCTTTTTTAGCATCCTTTTAAAGAAATCTTGGTATGTACGAGGCTCGATATAACCTCCAAACTCATTGCAGATAACAAAGCCATCATTTTTATACAGATTGGACGCTTTAAAACGTTCTTTTATAATTTCCGCTTTATGAGCTTTCAGGAGCGGGATAAGAAAGTCTTGCAGGGGTATTACTCTTTTCGCTTTATTGGTCTTGGGTTCACCGATTACGATATCCGTCTTCTTGTCAGGATTGTCAAACACCTTTAAGCGGTTAAGAGTTCTGCGAATGGTGATTGTTTTTGCATCAAGGTCTATGTCCTCAAATTTTAGACCTAAAAGTTCACCGAGACGGATACCCGTAAAAAGACTTAGAATGATACCTATTCCAAGCCGTTCTCCCTGTACGGCTGTTTGTAATGCCCGTTGTTCATCCACGGTCAGAACGCACATTTCGTTTCTTTTTTGCTTTGGCAGAGTGATAAGCTCACTGACGTTCTGATTGACAAGACCGTTGCGGTATGCCTGTTTTAAAGCAGAGTGTATCATATTATACATATTTTTTATGGTCTTTTCAGAAAGACCGCCTTTTCGTGTAACAAGCTTTTTTGTTTCAGTATCCTTGACCTTATCACATCTGCCGTTTGTAAGCTTTTGATTAATAAATTTTTGGAGCATATCGGCTCTTAAAACAGAAAGCTTAATCTTGCCTATTTCAGGTTTTATGTGATTTCTTATATATCCCTCATAGCTTCCGTAAGTAGACAGTTTTACAGACGGCTTTGCGTATACCTCTAACCATTCATCAAGCCACGCTCCAAAAGTAATATTGGCATTTTCAATATACATACCACTGTCGATGTCATTTAATACCTTATTCAGCCTTTTTCTGACTTCGTCCTGTGTTTTGCCGTATACGCTCTTACGCTTATAATTAACAGTATAAAGACCTTCCCAGCGTCCGTCTTTCCGCTGTCTGATAGTCCCTTCTCCGTTTGCTCTCTTCTTTGCCATAATGACTGCTCCTTTAATACTTCAATATTTGCTACGATAAATGCTACTATTAATGCTACAAAAGTTTTGCTTATACCCATTTAGAATGACGGGTTATTAAGCCACTGTAAAAATGCTTCTTTTTGAACTAATACCCGTTTTCCAATAGAAAGCTTTGGGAATGTGTCAGAACCCATTATCTTATAAGCATTGGGTTTTGAAACTCTTAAAACTTTCATAACGTCATCCACGTTCATAATAACGGGAAGAGCATCAAAAGAAGTAAATTTCTTTTGTACCTTCATAATAGTAGCACCTCCTCAATTCGATAATTTAATATAATAATTTATATTATAGATTTATTATAACTAAATATTGACAATTTGTCAAGTATAATTTATAATATAAAAACAAATTATAGATTTTATATTTGCGAGGTGTTGTTATGTCTGATAAATATACAATATCATTTTCGGGAAAAGAGGTTAGCTGTTTAGGGAGAACATATCCTTTAGGACAACTATTTTTAGACTTTCTTGAACTTGATTTTAGTGAATATGAAACGGAGCGGTTAAATATTCAAGGTATTATAAACGAAAATAATCAAGAGGTTATGAAGCAATTTACCGAGTTAACTGCAAAGGAGCTAAAAAAGGGATATAAAGGGTTAGCCTATGAGCTTCTCGATATTTCAGGCGAAAACTCTTTGGAGCAAAAATATACTGTATACGCCATATATAAAGCCTTGCTTTCCGTAGACCATAAGTATTTTGAAGTATTAGACTACCCATCTATATCAAAGCTCAATTATAAGGAACTTCTTTCCGTATTTGATTTGGTCTCTTTACAAAAGAGATACCAACAGATAATGAAAAATTGTCTTTTAAAGGATGGTTCTGACTTAACTGCTATACAACGCTTTGGTAATAACAAAGAAATGATAGGCGGAAAAGCAGAGCTTGTATTTGAGGTATCTGATGGTATAATGTACGAGGTATTTATGGCATCTGACATATCCTCTCTTTTATATATTGAGTTTATGAAGATGATACAAAACAATGCATCTGTTTCTGTCTGTGAAAATTGCGGGAAGTATTTCATCCCTAAAGGCAATTACGATATGAAGTATTGTGAAAGAGAGGTAAACGGAGAAAAAGTATGCCAAAAAATTGGAGCGGTAAAAAGCTTTAAAGACAAAGTAAAAAACAATCCCGTATACAACGAATACGAGAAAGTGTATAAAAGATTTTATGCACGGAAACGCAAAGGTCTTGTTACACAGAACCAATTTGATGACTGGGTGAAGAAAGCGTCTAAATTAAAAAAAGATGCCTTAAAAGGCATCCTTTCGTATGATGATTTTAAACAACTGATTGCAGACATATAATTAATCTATATACTTTAGCGAAGTACGCACAATGTCTAAGACAGCCTTTTGTGCATCAGGGGACTTATCCTTGATTAATTGCTCAAACGCCACTACATTTTGCTGTGTGGTGTCCAAAATGACCTTCTGTGACAGCAAATAGTCAAAGCTTATATCTAACCTCTCTGCAATAGCAAATAACGTCTTTAAAGACACAGAACGCTCTCCACGTTCTATATGACCGACAAACGCTGGAGTAACATCTATCATTTCAGATAATTGTTCCTGTGTAATACCTGCATTTTTTCTTGCCTGTTTAATAATGGCTCCCATACGTACAAAGTCTATAGTATCCTGACGTCCTCGTATTGATTTTTGCTTATCCATATAAAACAACTCCTTGTATAGATAGTTTATACTATATGGAGTTGTTTTTTAATATATGTATAGTATAGCAAGCCTTGTATTTTAGTAGTTTTTACAACCCGCCCTTAAAGCCTATACACCATTGCAGATTGCCACATCAGACTATGTGAATACAAGGTACTATAATCAGGAAAGGTAGTAACTTATACCTACTATAAGTATCTTTTTTCAAAAATCACAGTTTTCCGCTCCGTAAACTGTACCACTTTTACCAAGTGTTTTAAATTTGGAGCGGGAAGGGCGGGAAACAAAAAAGATACTTAGTGTATATAGAAAAGTAAGTAATAGTTAAATAGCATATATAAGTTATCAATAGATGTCTTATGGCAGATACCTCTTGTATAGGTATTAAATTTTAGGTCTATAACAGGGTATAGGAAAAGCATACCAAGGTTTTAATCAAGGTATGCTTTAGTGCTAAATTTTAACTTTACCTATGTAAATTTCTTTTATCCTTTTATAACCGCATCTTGGACATTGTCTTGGGTCAGGTGTGGCAAACACAAACATTCTGCTTAAATCATACTTGTCCTTCTGCTCTGCCGTGTAAAACCACTCAAATCCGCACGACTTACAAGTTGCTTTGTATTGCTTCGTTCTAAAAATTCCCATTTGTATACTCCTTATCAAATTAAACTGTACACACAGTATAGCATTAAAGCTACTATTTGTCAATATATGTAATACTAAAGGTTATTTTAGCTGACCACAATTTTGACCACAGATACAAAACACAAGGAGAATAGATAATGATACATAATAGAAAAACAGGAAATAGAATACCACTAAATAGCATTAAAAAATTAGCAAAAAAATACTGAATAACAGCTTTCGATACCTCATAACCCGGAGGTCGTCGGTTCAAATCCGGCCCCTGCACCCACCAAAAACAAGCACGATGTGCTTGCTTTTTTTATGCCTAAAAGTTGTCCGTTTTGTCCATTTTAAAAAGGTTATAATAAGTTTATACCAAAAGAAAGGAGAAAAGTTATGGTAGAAACGGAAGAAAAACTAAAAAAGGAGGTGGGTAAGCTATATTCATTTGCAAACCTTATGTATGGCGATGTGTTAGATGGTGTTGGAAAAAAGAAAAAAACTATCGGGTTTGAAGAAGAAAGGCTATTAGAGTATATTAATAAATCAATTAAAATTTCTGTTGAAAGCTATTTTAAGGATTTTAAAATTGACGAAAAGCTTTTCAAAGATTTTAATGAAATGCAAAGGAAACATCTTGTTGATTTAAGTAAAAATATTGATGTAGTGCAAGAAAGTGCAGTAAAGGATATTATTGAAAAAATTTTTGTACCACTTAGCGATAATGAAACTGCCATCGAAAAAGAGAAGTCTTTAGAAACAGCAACAGAAAAAATTATAAATTCTATAAATGATTCCATTGAAAGTATCAATAGACAAATTGGTTACTGTATGGTATTATATAGTTATGAGAATAAGGGTTATAAGCAATATCGCTTAAAGCCGGGTGATGCGGCTTGTGAAGAATGTAAAGAAAAAGGAAGAAATACATATTCGATAGAAAAGCTCAAAGATGCAGAGTTTTTACCTCTGGTACACCCAAACTGCAGATGCACTGTTGAAATTCTTGATGACAAAAACAAAGCTGTTGCCACGGTTGACGGCAAAGCTATAGAAGAGCAGCTGGGAAAAACAGAAAGTACCAAAGGAATGGGCTTTTTGGATTATGTAAGTGCTTTGCTTTCAGCGGCGGCTCTTATTCCGGGGATTGACAGTGTTGTAGATTTAATTTCAATACCTGTTGACTTGCTCAGGGGAGACCTGATTTCTGCAGGCTTTGATTTGTTGGGAATAGTTCCACTTATTGGTGAAGTTGGTGATGCAGGCAAGGCGCTT
>JAFYXN010000002.1 GCA_017546145.1 Clostridia bacterium | reverse complement strand
TTCTATATCTCCCGTGTCTGTGGGATAACATCTGGTCAAAACTTGTTTGACCACATGTATTTAGTTTTTTAAGTCGCCGTAAAGTGGCGGTGTTAAAAGGTTTGTGGGAGTTCGGCTCAATACTAATGAATTGAATAGTACCGTGTCCCGAACGCAGCGCTCTACCAAACTGAGCCACACCTCGTTTTTGCCAACCATAATATTATACTATATATTTTTTAAAATGTCAATCTTTTTTTAGCTTTTCATTAACTGTAATTCCTGAAAGCAGCGGCATTGTGTCTCTGCTTTCAGGATAATGCTGTCTACTTATAGAACATTTCTGCAATACGAACTGCCTCCATTGCGTCTGCTGCATAGAAGTCGGCAGAAATCATATTTGCGTATTCCCGATTTAAAACCGCTCCGCCTACAATAGTTTTTATAGAGCTGTCGGTTTGGTGCAAGAGGTTTATCGTTTCGTGCATTGCCGGCACAGTAGTTGTCATAAGCGCACTAAGTCCTACAAGCCTGCAGTTTTTGTCCTGTGCACATTTCAGAACTGTTTCAGGAGCAACATCCTTGCCTAAATCATATACATTAAACCCATAACTTTCAAGCAAAACTTTTACAATGTTTTTGCCTATATCGTGAATATCTCCCTTAACCGTCGCAAGCACAACAGCCTTTGAGGTATCCTGACTTCCCTTCGGAAGGCTTTCCTTAACCACATCAAAGGCAGCAGCCGCAGTCTCGGCACTCATAAGCAATTGGGGCAAAAACGCTTTTTTCTGTTCAAAATCAGCTCCGATTTCATTAAGTGCCGGGACAATCTGCTGATTTATAATTTCAATCGGAGGCATTGTTTTAATCAAAGCGTTTGCTTTGTCAACCGCCATTGCCTTCATACCTTTTATTACAGCATACCGAAGGTCATAGTCCGCTGTATTTTTTTGAACAACCAAGTCGGATTGTTGCGTTTCTGCATTTGCATAGGTAATATACTCGACACAAGCTTCGTCCATATTATGAAGAACTCGATATGCATAGTACACATCCATCATATCTTTTGCAAAAGGATTCATAATTGCGCAATCCAGACCGTTTTCCAAAGCTGACGCAAAAAATGCAGAGTTTATCTTGTCGCGTTTGGGAAGCCCAAATGAAATATTAGAAACCCCAAGACTTGTACAAAGTCCCATTTGCTTTATCAGACGTACCGACTCCAAAGTAACCAAAGCATTTTTAGTGTCTGAAGACACCGTCATTGCAAGAGGGTCAACAATAATATCTTTTTTATCAATACCGTATTCCCTTGCACACTCAACAATCCTTCTTGCCACTTCCGCACGCTCTTTTGCTGTCTTTGGTATTCCGTTTTCGTCAATAGTGAGGGCAATAACCGCTCCTCCGTATTTTTTAACCAACGGAAATACTGCCCTCATTTTTTCGTCTTCGCCACTTACCGAATTTACCAACGGCTTGCCGTTGTATATCCGCATAGCCGCCTCCAGCACCTTTGGATTTGCAGAGTCTATCTGGAGCGGTACATCCGTAACCGCCTGAACACTTTCAACCGCCACTTTCATCATTGATTTCTCGTCAATTTCAGGAAGTCCTACGTTGACATCAAGGATATGTACTCCTGTTTCAGCCTGAGTTACCGCTTCGTTTAAGATATAATTCATATCATTTTCTTTTAGCGCAGTTTTCAGCTTAGCTTTTCCTGTTGGATTAATTCTTTCACCAATCAGCACAGGCTGCTTTCCGATTTCAACAGAATGTGTATATGAAGAAACCAGCGTTTGAGTTTTGTACTCAGGCAAAGCATAAGGCAAAGCTTTTGTCTTTTGAGCGGTAAGCTTTATATATTCCGGTGTTGTGCCACAGCAACCCCCAAGAATACTTGCTCCCTTTTTTGCCATTTCTGCCATCAAATCCGAAAATTCTTCCGCATTTGTATTAAACACTGTTTTGCCGTCAATTGCCACAGGAAGTCCTGCATTGGGATTTACAATTATGGGCACTGATGAATATTGACAAAACTCATCCAAAATATCAAGCATCTTGTCGGGGCCAAGAGAACAATTCATTCCAAGTGCAGCAACACCCATGCTTTCAAGCATTGCTATCATTGCTTTTGGGTCTGCCCCTGTCATAAGCTTTCGGCTTTCATCATACACATTGGTCACAAACACAGGAATGTCACAATTTTCCTTTGCCGCAAGAACTGCCGCCTTGGTTTCGTAGCTGTCGTTCATGGTTTCAATCAACACCAAATCAGCACCGTTTTCTTTTGCAACGCGGACATTGTCTGCAAAAAGCTCTACCGCATATTCAAAGTCCATGCTTCCAAGAGGCTTTAAAAGCTGACCTGTAGGTCCCATATCAAACGCAATAAATACGTCCTCTCTGTCCACGGCAGCCGTCTTTGCGCAGCATATTGCTGCAACAATCAGTTCTTTGTAGTTTGCATATTTATCACGGTTTATCCCAAAAGTATTTGTTTTTATTATATTTGCACCTGAATCTATATACGCCTTGTGAAGCTGTGTTATCAGGCTTGGATTTTCAATATTCCATAATTCAGGCGGCATCCCAGGCGGAAGTCCCATTCCTTGAAGAACAGTTCCTGTTCCTCCGTCAAAATAAAGTCTTTTTTCTTTTATAACCGTTAATATATCTTTTTTCATTTGAACTACCTTCTTACTCTTCAATTCCTATAAACGCTGTTACCGATTTCACCGGTGACATTAAATAAGATTGGTTTATTGTTATTCCAAGAAGTCTTTGAGCGTTTACAAATTCAAGTATTCTTGGCTGTATGTCTAATGTTAAATCACCAAACCCCGGACTAAATCTTGGTCTGTGACAAAGCCCCTCGCACAAAAGAGCCTGTGTTTTGTCGGCAAGCGCCTCTGCTATTGCAGAAGCCAACGCATCTGTTATAAAATGCTGTGCCTGCGACGTTGCCGACATCTTGGTCAGCAGTCTGTCTACTCCCATACCGATAGTCGCCGCAAAAACAAAAACTTCACTGCTGTTTTTAAGATTTTTCATTAGCGTAGCACTTTTGAACTCACCAAACCCACAATCAAGTCTGTCATTGCCCATCCGCTTAACCGAAGTCCTGACCGCTGAGAATTTGCAGGCTACAACCTTTTTAAGTTCATCAAGGCACGCATCAATCGCATCCGAGTTAAAATCTCTTGAAACATGAAGTCTGTTTGCAACCTCCCAAGGATTTATTTCTAATTCATCCAGCGGTATAGCTTTGTAATCTATTGGATTCATTTTATAATCTCCGAAATATTACTTTGTATTGCTGCCGCAACATCAGGCTTGTTCATTGAATACACGTGAACCGCATTTAACCCGTTTGCAAAAAGGTCTATAATCTGCTCGGTTGCGTAAGCGATTCCTGCCTGCTTCATTGCCTCGGGATTGTCGCCATACCTGTCTACCAAACGCATGAACCTCTGCGGCAGTACATTTTGCGAAATTGAGCATATTCTTTTTATTTGCGCCGCATTTGTAACCGGCATAATTCCGGCAACAACAGGGACATCCACCCCTTCACGATACAGCCTGTACATAAAATTGTAAAGAATATTATTATCAAAAAACATCTGAGTTGTCAAATACTCGCAGCCGTTTTCCACCTTAATTTTAAGGCTTTCAATATCCTTTGCACTGTTCTCGCTTTCCGGATGAGTTTCAGGATAGCACGCTCCGCCTATACAAAAGCCGCCAAAAGCCTTTATTTCCGCTGCAAGCTCGCTGGCATAATGGTATTCAAGACCCTCCTTGTTCATTCCTTCAGGAATATCGCCGCGAAGAGCCAGAATATTTTCAATCCCTTTATCTTTAAGCTCATGCAAGAGCGTCTGTATATCTGCTTTTTTTGACGAGATACAGCTAAGATGGGCAATAGGCGTAACACCCATTTTTAAAAGGCGTGCAGCAATATCTGCAGTATACCTTGATGTTCCGCCACCGGCACCGTATGTAACACTCATAAACGAAGGTTTAAGCTGAGCAATATCAGCCGTCGCCTTCATTACAGAGTCAAAATTTGCACTTATCTTTGGCGGAAAAACCTCAAAAGAAAGGCTCGGTTTTTGAGCTTTTATTATATCAATTACTTTCATTTTTATACCCTCGTTTATTCCTCAAATAATTCCGTTGAAAGGTATCTGTCACCTGTGTCAGGAAGAAGCACTACGATTGTTTTTCCTTTGTTTTCTTCCTTCTTTGCTTCGTCTATTGCAGCATAAAGCGCCGCACCGGAGGAAATGCCTACCAGAACGCCCTCTCTTTTTCCCATAATTCTGCCTGCTTCAAACGCGTCCTCTGCCGAAACGGTTTTAACCTCATCATAAACCGCTGTATCCAAAACATTTGGAATAAACCCTGCGCCTATCCCCTGCAATTTATGTCCACCGGGAGCACCGCCGGAAAGCACAGGTGATTTATCGGGTTCAACCGCTATCACTTTTATTGCAGCGTTTTGGGATTTAAGATACCTGCCTGTACCTGTAATTGTACCGCCCGTACCCACGCCTGCAACAAATATGTCTATGTTGCCGTCTGTATCTTCATAAATTTCGGGACCGGTTGTATCAAAATGCGCTTGTGCATTTGCCGGATTGTCAAATTGAGCCGGGATAAAGCTGCCCTGAATTTGGGCTGCTAACTCCTCAGCCTTTGCGATTGCTCCCTTCATACCCAACGCCCCGTCTGTCAATACAAGCTCGGCACCGTACGCTTTCATAATTTTTCTGCGTTCCACAGACATGGTATCAGGCATAACAATTATCAATCGGTAGCCCCTTACAGCGCAGGCAAGGGCAAGGCCTATGCCTGTATTCCCCGAGGTGGGTTCAATAATAACCGAGTCCGGTTTGAGCTTTCCTGATTGTTCAGCCTCATCAAGCATCCATTTTGCGGTTCTGTCCTTTACAGAGCCTGCCGGATTTAAATATTCAAGCTTTGCAAGAAGCCTTGCTTTCAGACCAAATTCTTTTTCTATATTTTTAAGCTCCAGAAGCGGAGTTTTACCTATAAGCTGTTCTGCCGAAGTGTATATTTTTGCCATAAATATTTCAGCTCTCCTTTCGGTTTATCAGATATAACTTATTATAGCACCGGCTTAGTGTGTTGTCAATGCACGGACAACTCTATCATGCATGAAAATACCGACAGAAAAACATATTTCTGTCGGTACTAAAATTCAATTTATTCTATTACACTTCCATCCGCATGGAATACCGGAAGCGGCGCAAGATACGTAATATCTTCTCTGCCTATGGCATCGCCTTCTGCAAGAACAGCCATACGTCCCACAACATTGCCGCCTACCTGCTTTATAAGCGTTTCAAGTGCGGCAAGGGATTCGCCGGTGCTAATAACATCATCAACAATTAAAACACGTTTGCCGTTCATAGCTTCTGCTTCTTCTGCTCCGATACAAAGGGTTTGCTTGTGAGCTGTAGTTATTGAATCCACCTCGGTGGTAATAACATCCTTCATATAAAGCTTTGGACCTTTTCGGGCAACAATATAATAATTATGCCCCGCTTGTCTTGCCATTTCATAAAGAAGCGGAATACCCTTTGATTCCGCAGTTATCATAACATCGCAATCCGGTGCTTTTTTAAGCAGTTCACGCGCAGAGTTGACCGTAATTTCTACATCACCAAACATAATAAATGCAGCAATGTAAAAATCATCCGAAACCTTGCACAAAGGAAGCTCGCGTTTGAGCCCTGCGATTTCCATTTCATAAAATCTGTCCATTTTAAATTCAGCTCCTTTATTCACAGAAAGTATCCCCCGCCTTCGAAGGCGGGGGATACTTGCCTTCAATTATACAAGTAGTTTATGCAAGACCCATAACTTTGAGCACAATATAGATTGCAAACAAAGCAACTGAAATCCACATAACACCGCTGATGTCCTTTGCCTTGCCGGTAACGAGCTTGAGGATAACCCAAGCAAGCATACCAAACATAATACCGTTTGCAATTGAATATGTGAGCGGCATCATAACGATAGCAAGAAACGCACCAATCATATCTGCTGCATCGCCGTCAAAATCAACCTTCTTTATTGAAGAAAGCATCAGAAGACCAACATAAAGCATAGCAGGTGTTGTTGCAAATCCGGGGATTGCAAGGAAGATAGGCGCAAAGATAATTGCTATGATAAACATAACAGCTGTTGTAACAGCGGTAAGACCTGTTCTTCCGCCTGCAGCAACGCCGGCACTTGATTCAACATAGCTTGTAACAGTTGAAGTACCAAGACAAGCACCAACAACAGTACCAACAGCATCAGCCATCAAAGCGCCGCCGGCTTTGGGGAGTCTGCCGTCTTTATCAAGAAGATTACCCTTTTCAGCAACGCCGATAAGAGTACCAACTGTATCAAAAATATCTGTATAGAGGAATGTAAACACAACCAATGCAAAGCCTGCAAGATTTTCTGCAATAAATCCAAAATCAAACTTAAACATCGCAGGAGCTGCAAAATTTGCCTTGATTGATTCCCATGTAAGATTGGGGATTACCGAATAAACACCATTTGCAGGGTCAGGAACGTACCATCCGATAAGCTCTGCAACAATACCAAGAACCCAAGTAACAAGAATACCAAGAAGTATTCCGCCCGGAACCTTGAAGTGCTGAAGAACACCAATTACCAAAAGACCAACAAGTGCCAGAACAACGCCGGGTGATGCAAGGTTACCCAATGCAACAGTAGTAGCAGGGTCAGCAACAACAATCTTTGCATTGATAAGCGCAATAATTGTAATAAACAGACCTATACCTGCCGTAATACCAAACTTGAGGTTTGCAGGAATTTTGTTAACCAATGCTTCACGGAACTTAAATATCGAAAGAATCATAAATATGATACCTTCAACCAGTATTGCCGTCAAAGCAACCTCGTAGGAATAACCCATAGCACCGCATACTGTAAATGCAAAGAACGCATTAAGACCCATACCTGAAGCAAGTGCTACCGGATAGTTAGCAAAGAATGCCATACAAAGAGTAGCAATAGCAGCAGAAATTGCAGTAGCCATAAATACACCTGCAGGTGTAGCACCGGGAATGTTTCCGAGGTAACCGGGGTTTACAGCAAGGATATATGACATTGCAAGAAATGTTGTAATACCTGCTAAAATCTCGGTTTTAACGTTTGTTCCGTTTTCTTTTAACTTAAACAATTTTTCCATGAGATTTCACTCCTCACATAAATATATTATAAATTTATTTTATAATATTTTTCTTCTTTTTTCAAGCAATTTAAACAATTTACGTTTTTTTGTCACTTTTGTTAACAAAAAATACCATTATTTGTAGATTTTGCATACCCAAAGCACATTATATTGTGTGTTTTTAAATATTCTTTAAAAAGCATTCGAGTTTTTGTGCTATCTTTGCATGACCTGCATCATTTGGATGAAGTCCGTCGGTGAAAAACAGTTTGTTAATTATATCAATGTTTGGTTGCATCCCTGATGTTGCATATAAATCCAGAACCGGAATCGAAAAATACTCGGCGACCTCCCTGATTGCATACACATAATCGCACAAAGCAAGATTTTTGGGAATTTCCTTGAGTCTTGAATCGTCCTCGCATGTTCTGTGAAGCGGTGTCATAAATACAATCGGAAGAGTCGGATATTTATTTATCAGCTTTTCCATCAGCTCATAGCAAGCACCATAGAAGGTATCGGCTGTAGTGTCGCCAAAGCAGCCCAAGGGGGCGCTTCCGTGTCCGTAATCATTTGTTCCGCCAAATACAATAACCGCGTCAACATCCTCACGCATTTCATCAACACGTGAAGAAAAATAAAGACCGTCAATATTGGGGTCATGAGGCACAGTCTGTTTTGCAAATCTTGTACCGCCTATTCCGTAATTTATAGCCTCGTTCAATCCGCAGTTTTTCTTAAAAACCTGATGAAAAATATTCTCCTGACAGCTTGCTCCTGCACCTTGCGTAATACTGTCACCCAAAAATGCTATTGTCTTGCCCTTTAATTCCATTTTGCTTTCCACCTTTTCTGTTATGTATTTTATAATGAAATGGTATCATATTACCAAATAAATGTCAACAAAAACAGCAATTGACAATTTAGCGTAACGGTGATATACTGTCCCTCGGAATTTTCATTTCAAGGAGCATTAAAATGACTTTTATAAAGAAAAACCCCGTAATGTTTATTGCATTTTTAGCCGCGGCAATCTCAGCAGTTTTTGTGCCGCCCGATGCAGAATATCTAAACTATTTTGATTTTAAAACCCTGACTTGTCTTTTTTGCACATTGGCTGTTGTTTGTGCATTCAAAGATATATACTTTTTCAGAATTATTTCTGCAAAGATTGTATCGGTCTTTACAACGACACGTTCTGCAATAATCGCACTTGTATACATAGCCTTTATCGGCTCAATGATTATCGCAAACGACATGGCGCTGATTACCTTTCTGCCGCTTGGCTATTATGTAATAACCTCAACAAACAATCAGAGGTATCTGGCATTCACTTTTATTATGCAGAATATTGCAGCAAATCTTGGCGGTATGCTGACACCCTTTGGCAACCCTCAAAATCTTTATATGTATACATACTTTAACATTTCAAACGGCGAATTTATCCATATTATGCTTCTTCCCTTCATAATCTCCATGACGCTTATCACACTATGCTGTTTGTTTGTAAAAAACGATAAGCTTATTATCAGGCAGGAATACAACAAGACGCTTGACAAAAAGCGTGCCGCGCTGTACAGCATTCTTTTTGTTCTTTCGATAATTATTGTCTTTCGCATTGTGCCCTACTGGGTTGGTCTTATTATAATCCCAGCGATTTTGCTGATTGCCGACCCTCATGCGCTCCGCGAGGTTGACTATCCGCTTTTGCTTACCTTTTGTGCATTTTTTATCTTTTCAGGGAATGTGGCACGGATTCCTGCTGTCAGCAGCTTCATCGGCGGACTTATAGGCGACCACACCATGCTTTTTGGAGTGCTGTCCTGCCAGCTTATCAGCAACGTTCCAAGCGCAATTTTGCTTTCGCATTTTACCGAAAACTACCGGCAGTTGCTTGTTGCTGTAAACATCGGAGGGGCAGGTACACTTATTGCTTCGCTTGCCAGTCTTATCACCTTCAGGGAATACATAAAAAACGAACCGCAAAAATGCGGTTCGTACCTGAAACAGTTTTCTCTTTATAACTTTGGTATTCTTGCTGTATTAACTCTGGTAATGGGAGCCATACTGGGCTTTTAAGCAAAAAAGGAAGTTCTGTTGAACTTCCTTTTTTAATTTAGAAAAATTTACTTATATATCCCTGAACAAACATGAAGATAACCAGAATCGGCAGGATATATGTTACATAAACTCTTACCCATTTCGGGAACTTCATTCCCTTGCCGGCATTAACTTCGTCCATAAAGTTATCCCAGCCCCAGCCATATCTGCTTACACAGAAGAACAAATATACTAAAGAACCAAGCGGCAAAAGGTTGTTGCTTACAATAAAGTCTTCAAGGTCCATTATGTTTGAGCCTGCACCCAAAGGCTGCCAGCCGCTCCACAAATTAAAGCCCAGAACACAGGGTATTGATAAAATAACTATTGCAGCCGCATTTATCCAAACCGCCTTTTTACGGCTCCAGCCCCACAAATCCATTGCAAACGAAAGAATATTTTCAAACACAGCAACCACAGTAGATAACGCCGCAAACGACATAAACACAAAGAACAGAGAACCCCATATTCTGCCGCCTGCCATAGCATTAAATATATTGGGAAGTGTAACAAACACAAGATTCGGGCCGCTGTCAGGATTTACCCCAAACGAAAAACACGCCGGGAATATAATTAATCCTGAAAGAATTGCAACCGTGGTATCCAGACACAGAATGGATACGGATTCACCCATAAGAGAGCGTTCTTTGTCTATATAACTTCCGAATATAGCCATTGAGCCAATACCGATGCTTAGTGTAAAGAACGCCTGACCCATTGCAGCAAAAATCACCTCAAAAACACCGGATTCAAGCATCTTGCCAAAATCAGGCATAAGATAGAATTTAAGTCCTTCACTTGCCCCCGGCAAGGTTACCGAGCGGATTACCAGAATAAACATTACAACGAACAGGCTTGACATCATAACCTTGGTAATCTTTTCAACACCCTTCTGAAGTCCAAGGGAACATATTCCAAAACCTATAACAACTGCAAGGAACATCCAAAAAATCATCTCAAGCGGCTGCGAAACCATAGTCCCAAAAGCAGTATTTATCTGTTCGGGGGTAGCACCTGAAAAATCGCCCTTCACCGTCTTTACAAAATATGCAAGCATCCAGCCTGCAACAGTTGTGTAAAACATCATCAGAAGATAGTTACCAGCCATTGCAAAATAGCTGAAAATATGCCACTTTGTGCCTTTGGGTTCAAGCTCTTTAAATGATGTTGCAACACTTTTGCGGCTTGCACGACCTACCGAAAATTCCATTGCCATAATCGGAAGTCCGAAAATAATCAAAAAGAACAGATAAATCAAAACAAATGCCGCACCGCCGTAAAGTCCCGTAATATACGGAAACCGCCATACGTTGCCAAGACCAATGGCACAGCCTGCTGAAATCAGGATAAAGCCAAGTCTTGACGAAAACTTTTCTCTCTCGTTCATAAAACATACCTCTCAAACTTTGGTAATAAATTATATATAATTATATCATTGTTTGCTTTGAAATGCAACAAAAGATTTCTCTGTAAAATTTACCCCTTCACCCGCTTCACCTCTTTGCACACTTTGGCATATATTGTAATTGGAGGTGAACAACAAATGGCTAATCTCACATGTAACTGCAAAAGCGATTGCACAGGCCGTGCAATTGCAGCAAGTATAATAATCGGTATAATCACAGCAATACTCAGTTTTACAGCGGTTATAACCGTAACTCCCGCCTTCTTGTGGGCATTACTTGGTGTGGCTGTTGTATATCTGGCAGTAACACTTTTGGCAGCACCCGCAATCCGCGGAGCAGGCATTCGCGGCTGTGTATGTAACATCCTTCCTGTTCTGATAACGGGAATTCTGGGCACAGCTCTGACGGCTGTAATCCTTCTCGGTATTGAATTTGCCGCAACAAGCATAATAGGCACAATAATTACAGGCGCCCTGCTTTTATTCTTTTCACTTATCCTGACCGCAACCGCCTGTCTTATAAGATGTACGGCAGGTTGCCGCGGCGGCTCAAACGAGGGCTAACATCAAAAACCACTTGCCAAACCAAAGGCAAGTGGTTTTTGATTATTGATTAATCGCTTTATTCTTCCATTTTCCACGTCTGTAAAATACTGCGGTCAACAACGCACCCAAAACCCATGATAACAGCAAAGAAATCTGGATGCATTCACTGCGGCCATACGGAAGCTCGGGCGTTCTTGTAAGATATGAAATTCCGTACGCAAGAGGTATACGTGCCACAACAGTTGTCATAAGCGAAATCCACATAGGCGTCATTGTATCACCTGCACCGCGCATTATGCCCGAAAGGCTTTGCGTCACCGCAACAGCAACATAACCTGCCGCAAGAATCTTCATCAAATAATAGCTCATATCAACAAGCGCCTGAGTATCTGTAAAAACTCCCATCAGCCATTTACCAAACAACAAAATTATTCCGGTAATGGCAGTAGAACATCCTACAGCAATCAGCGTGCCCTGTTTGGCGCCCTGTGTTACACGGTCATACAGTCCTGCTCCTACGTTCTGCCCCGCGTATGTAGTAAGCGCCATACCAAACGAAAAGTTGGGCATCATAGCAAAGCCGTCCACCCTCATTATAACAACGTTTGCAGCAATAAACAGTTCGCCGAACTGATTGGTAAGCGATTGAACAACTATCATTGCAGAAGAAAAAATAGCTTGTGTAAGTCCGGACGGCAAACCAAGACGTACTATTGTTTTTACATACGAGCCGACAGGCTTTAAATACTTAAATCCAAAATCAAAAAACTCTCGCATTTTTGAAAGCTTAATAAAGCAAAGCACCGAAGATGCAAGCTGTGCAATAACCGTAGCAAGTGCAACACCGGCAACTCCCATTTTGACCACTGCCACAAAGAATATATCCAGTACAATATTTATTACTGTGGCAACAAGCAAATAAACAAGCGTCGAAAACGAATCTCCCATTCCGCGGATAATTCCGCTCAGAATATTATAGTAAGCCATGCCCGCAATGCCGATAAGTGAAATCATAAGATAGCTTGCACATCCGTCGAGGATTGTGTCGGGGGTATTCAATGCGACCAGCACGGGCCGGATAAGCGGAGCCGCAATCAATATAAGTGCAAGACAGGATATTGCCGCCACCGTAATACTGTTTCCGATTGTATAGGACAAACTTTTTCTGTCTTTTGCGCCGTAATACTGTGCCACCATTATATTTGCTCCTGCCGAAATTCCGATAAACAGTACCAGAAGCATATTAAGAATAGGTGCTGCACTTCCCACGGCTGCAAGGGCACTGTCCCCTATGTATTTGCCGACAACAATGCTGTCAACGGTATTATAAAGCTGCTGCGCAATATTGCCCAAAAGCATAGGCAGCGTAAATGTAATAATGCTTTTCCAAGGTGCACCTTGGGTCATATCTGTTGGTGTATATAAACTTTTTAACACTTTAAATTACCTCTGTTTCCAAATAGTCACAAGGCGTAGTATAACACAAATCAAATTTTAATGCAACTGCTTTTACAATAAAATTATCGTTATAATTTAAACAAACTTTTTAAGCCTGCTATTGACTTTTTACTTTGCAAATGGTATACTGTAGATGCTGAGAGCAAGGAATAACATCTGAGCTTCAGGCAAAGAATAAAAAACGCATTTTAAGCATCATGCACTCTTTGTCGCTCGGCAAAGGGTGTATATTTTTTAGGAGGTAAAAACATGGAAACAAGAATTGCAATTATTGGAATTATTATTAACGATTTAAATTCTTCAGAAGAAATTAACCGCATTTTGCATGACTACAGTGAGTATATTGTTGGCAGAATGGGCATTCCGTACAAAGAAAAAAATCTTTCGGTTATGAGCATTGTGTTGGACGCATCATCAGACATAATCGGTGCGGTTTCGGGCAAGCTTGGCATGATTCCCGACATAAGTGTTAAAACCGTTTACTCAAAATAACCTGAAAATTCGGAGGTTAATGTGAATAATCTCGAACTGATAACCAAACTTGAAAAAGCCGGCACTCTTACAAAAGATGAGTTTGTGCAGCTTATATCCACCTGCTCGCAGAGCGATATGGAATATGCACGACGGCTGGCTGTAGAAATTGCCAGAAAACATTTTGGAAACAAAATATACATCCGCGGACTTATTGAGTTTACAAACATCTGTAAGCAAGACTGTTTTTACTGTGGTTTGCGTTGCAGCAACAAGTCTGCACAGCGCTATCGGCTTTCACCCGAAGAAATTCTTGCCTGCTGCAAGGCAGGGTATCCGCTTGGCTTTCGCACTTTTGTTCTGCAGGGCGGCGAAGACCCGTTTTTTGATGATGAAAAAATGTGCGATATTGTAAGACTTATAAAAAAGACCTTCCCCGATTGTGCGGTCACTCTTTCAATAGGCGAAAGATCAAAGGACGCATATCAGGCGTTTCGAAACGCAGGTGCCGACAGATTTCTTCTGCGCCACGAAACTGCAAATGAAGAGCATTTTTCAAAGCTTCACCCCAAAAATCAAACCCTTGCAAGCCGAAAGGAATGTCTTTACAATCTGAAAAAGGTTGGATTTCAGACCGGCTGCGGCTTTATGGTGGGGTCACCATATCAGACCACAGAAACAATTGCGGAGGATTTAATGTTTATCCGCGAGTTTGAGCCGCAGATGGTTGGAATCGGGCCGTTTATTCCGCACAAGGATACTCCGTTTGCCGATATGCCGCAGGGAAGTCTTGATTTGACACTGTTTTTGCTTGCAGTGGTCAGAATTATGCTAAAAAATGTTCTTCTTCCCTCTACCACCGCACTGGGTACTATTTGTCCCGATGGACGCGAACAGGGCGTGCTTTCGGGAGCAAATGTTGTTATGCCAAACCTATCGCCCATTGACGTGCGGGAAAAATATATGCTTTACAACAATAAAATTTCAACCGGAAGCGAAGCGGCAGAGGGTCTGCGCGACCTTAAAGAACGCATGAACAGCATCGGGTACGACATTGCCGTGACACGCGGCGATTTTTCAGAAACCAATTAATATTGACATAAAGGAGAAATTAACATGGCAGCTTATAATCCAAAATCTCTTGTGGCTGAGGAATTTATCAACCACGAAGAAATATTAGAAACCATAGAATATGCAAAAGCCAACAAATCAAACCGAGAGCTTATTTTCTCGCTGATTGAGCGTGCAAAGGACTGCAAGGGGCTTACCCACCGCGAAGCAGCAGTGCTTCTTGAGTGTGATATTCCCGAGGCAAACCAAGCCATCCGTGAGCTTGCAATACAGATAAAGGAAAAGCTTTACGGAAACAGAATAGTTATGTTTGCACCCCTCTATCTCTCAAATTACTGTGTAAACGGCTGCACATACTGCCCCTATCATTATGGCAACAAGTGCATTACCAGAAAGAAGCTTACTCAGGAGGAAATCAAAAACGAAGTTATTGCACTTCAGGACATGGGTCACAAGCGCCTTGCGATAGAACTTGGCGAAGACCCTGTTAACAATCCGATTGAGTATGTGCTTGAAAGCATAAATACTATTTACAGCATCAAACACAAAAACGGAGCAATCCGCCGTGTCAATGTGAACATTGCGGCAACAACAGTGGAGAATTACCGCAAGCTTAAAGATGCCGGAATAGGAACATATATCTTGTTTCAGGAAACCTATCACAAGGAAAACTATGAAATGCTGCATCCCACAGGTCCCAAGCATGACTATGCATACCATACAGAGGCAATGGACAGAGCAATGGACGGCGGCATTGACGATGTAGGTATTGGTGTGCTCTTTGGTCTTGAAATGTATCGCTATGACTTTGTAGGTCTTCTTATGCACGCCGAGCATTTGGAAGCTGCAAAGGGTGTTGGCCCGCATACTATCAGCGTTCCACGAATATGCCCTGCAGAAGGAATTGACAAAGACTCGTTCTCGAATGCTATTTCAGACGATATTTTTGAAAAGATTGTTGCTGTTATCAGAATTGCCGTACCATACACAGGTATGATTATTTCTACCAGAGAGTCCAAGGCATCCCGCGAAAGAGTTTTAAAGCTTGGCGTTTCACAGATAAGCGGCGGCTCACGCACAAGTGTTGGCGGATACATTCACGAAGAGCCTGAAGACGAAAACTCTGCTCAATTTGAGCTTAGTGACACACGTCCCCTTGACAGCGTTGTGAACTGGCTTCTGGAGCTCGGGTTTATTCCCAGCTTCTGCACCGCATGTTACCGCGAGGGAAGAACAGGCGACCGCTTTATGTCACTTATTAAGTCGGGGCAGATTGCAAACTGCTGTCAGCCGAATGCACTTATTACGCTTAAAGAATACCTTACAGACTATGCATCGCCCGAAACTGTGAAAAACGGCATAAAGGTGATTGAAAAGGAAATCGAAAAGGTTCCCAACGAAAAAACGCGTGCTTTGGCTAAAAAATATATTGACGAAATTGAAAACGGTAAGAGAGACTTCCGTTTCTGATATTTCCTGAAAGGAGCTTTTAACATGGTAAAACACATTATTATCTGGAATTTTAAAGAGGAACTTTCAGCTGACGAAAGAGCAGCTGCCGCAGAAAAAATAAAATCAGGACTTGAAGGACTTATGGGACAAATTGACGGGCTGACCGAAATCAAAGTTTTTACCAATCCTTTTGAGTCATCCAACGGCGATTTGATGCTTGACAGTACCTTTACAAGTGAAGATGCGCTCAAGGGTTATCAGGTAAACCCCAAGCATATAGAGGTTGCAACATTTGTTCGCTCGGTTGTGGGTTCTCGCAAGTGCTTTGATTTTGAATTGTAAATGCTTATTTTTAAAGCGGAACGATTTTTCGTTCCGCTTTTGTTTATTTACTTACTGTATTTTTCAATAATTGCTTTAACAATTCTTTCCGATGCGTGTCCGTCACCGTAAGGATTAACAGCCTTTGACATTTTGTTGTATTCGTCTTTGTCGGTAAGAAGTGTTTTAGCCATGCTGTAAATCACTTCTTCGTCAACTCCGGCAATCTTTACTGTTCCTGCGTCAACCGCCTCGGGACGTTCTGTTTCATTTCTCATAACAAGAACAGGTTTTCCAAGTGACGGTGCTTCCTCCTGAAGTCCACCGGAATCGGTCATTACCATAAAGCTGCGGCTTATTGCATTGTGCAGCTCGTCTGCGTTTACAGGCTCGATAAGCTTAACTCTGTCCATACCGCCGAGAATTTTGTTGGCAACCTCACGAACAGCCGGGTTCATGTGCACAGGGTATACAACTTCAACGTCCGAAAATTCTTCAACCAAACGTCTTACCGCATTGCAAATATTTTCAAGGGGTTTGCCCAAGTTCTCGCGTCTGTGAGCAGTCATAACTATAACACGTTTGCTGTCCCAGTTCATACCTGCAAGGGTTTCGTCTTTGAAGTTGTAATCTGCACGAACTGTTGTCTGCAGTGCATCAATAACGGTATTTCCTGTGATATAAATTGTATCATCGGGAACATTTTCTTTAAGAAGGTTATCCCTGTTCTTTTGGGTGGGGGCAAAATGCATATCCGCGATAACACCTGTCAATCTGCGGTTTACCTCCTCGGGAAACGGTGAATATTTATCATACGTTCTGAGTCCTGCCTCAACATGACCTACCGTAATCTGATTATAAAACGCCGCAAGGCTTCCAACAAAGGTAGTTGATGTATCGCCATGAACCAGAACAATATCAGGCTGAGCCTCTTTCATTACCGCATCAAGGCCTTCAAGACCTCTTGTGGTAATTCCTATAAGAGTCTGACGGTCTTTCATTATATTAAGGTCATAATCAGGCTTTATTTCAAATATTTCAAGAACCTGGTCAAGCATCTGACGGTGCTGTGCTGTAACGCAGACAATCGACTCGATTTCTTCGTGCTTTTCAAGCTCTTTTACCAAAGGCGCCATCTTGATTGCCTCGGGTCTTGTTCCAAAAATCGTCATTACTTTAATTTTTTTCATTTGTATCTTCCTCCGTTATATCTTCTTTAGGCTCCATTACAACCAGGCTTACCAGCAGTACAAAAAGCACTGCAAATATTAGTATAAGACCTCTCATTGCATCCTTCATAGCCATAACAACCGCTGTAAGACAAAGTATACTTGTCAGTGTATAAAGAATTGTTACTGTCTGCTTTTGAGAAAAGCCCATATCAAGGAGTCTGTGATGAAGGTGTCCTCTGTCAGGTGACATAATAGGCTTTTTCTTGGCTATTCTTCTCATTATTGCAAAAAGTGTATCAAATATCGGAAGTCCAAGAATTAAAACAGGCACCGCAATTGAGATAAGTGCATACATTTTCATAATTCCCTGAATCGATATACACGCCAGAACAAACCCCAAAAACGTTGAGCCCGTATCGCCCATGAATATTTTTGCAGGGTTGAAGTTATACGGCAAAAACCCAAAGCCTGCACCAGCAAGTGCTGCGGCAACGATTGCAGCGTTAAGGTTTTGTGATATAAGCGTCAATGAAAGCAACGCAACAGATGCAATTGTTGAAACACCGCAGGCAAGTCCGTCAAGACCATCGATAAGGTTTACCGCGTTGGTAACACCAATTATCCATACCATTGTAATAGGGATTGACCAAAGCCCCAGATTTATATACTGAGGACCAACCAATGTCGATAATGGATTGGCAACATACTCGATTTCAACGCCGAAATATATTGCAATCCCTGCAGCTATAAGTTGAAACACAAGCTTTACCTTAGCGTTTAAATCACGCATATCGTCGATAACTCCGACTGTAACTATGATTACAGAGCCAATAAGCAAGCCCATAACCTGTCGGTCAATAACCGCAAAGCACAGAACACTTATTACAAAACCATAAAATATTGCAAGACCGCCAATTAACGGTATAGGTTTTTTGTGTACGCGTCTTTCATCCTTTGGTATATCAATTGCCTTAATTTTATTTGCAAGGGCAATAACTGTAGGTGTTGACGAAAATGAAATCAAAAATGCAACCGCCAACGCCAGAATTATAAAAACACTGCTGCTTGTAAACATTTTCTTTTGTTCCTTTCCGAAAATTTACGGCTGAATAAAACCAACCTTGCGGTATACCTTTGAAATGGTCTTGCGGGCAGTATAATTTGCCTTTTCTGCACCCATTTTGTAAACCGATTCAAGATAATCCTTGTTCTTCATCAGGTCGGCATATCTTTCCTGAATAGGCTTTAGAACATCGACAACCGACTCAGCAACTGCACTCTTGAAGTCCCCATAGCCCTTGCCTTCAAACTCGGCTGTTATCTCATCCATGGTCTTATTGGTCATTGCAGAATATATGCTCATAAGGTTTTCAACACCCTCTTTGCCTTCGCCGCAACATACCTCAGAGCCGGAATCCGTAACGGCTCTTTTTATCTTTTTCACAATTGTGTCAATCGGGTCAAGAAGCAGAATAAATGAATTCTCGTTCGGGTCAGACTTTGACATCTTCTGCATCGGGTCCTGAAGGCTCATTATCTTTGCACCAATCTTAGGGATATATGGTTCCGGAACTTTAAACGTATCGCTGTAGGCATTGTTAAAGCGGTTTGCAAGGTCACGTGTAAGCTCAAGATGTTGCTTTTGGTCTTTTCCGACAGGCACCAAGTCTGCCTGATACAGCAAAATATCTGCAGCCATAAGTGAGGGATATGTAAAAAGTCCCGCATTTATATTGTCCGCGTGCTTGCGGCTTTTATCCTTGAACTGGGTCATTCTTGAAAGCTCACCCATATAGGTGTTACAGTCCAGTACCCAGCCAAGCTGTGTGTGTGCAGGAACGTGCGACTGAAAGAAAACCGGCTCTTTTTCTGCATCAAGTCCGCAGGCTATAAACAGGGCAAGCAAGTCCATACAGTTTTTTCTTAAATCCTTTGGCTCCTGTCTTACTGTAATTGCATGAAGGTCAGCTATCATATAATAGCTTTCGTATATGTCCTCCTTCTGCAGCTGAACCCAGTTGCGAAGTGCCCCTACATAATTACCCAGTGTAAGTGCACCAGACGGCTGAATACCGCTGAGGATTCGCTTTTTTGATTGTGTTGATTCTATGTTGTTTTCCATTATTACGCCTCCATAAATTGATGAAGAACCTCACCAAGGGTCTTAATGCCTGTTTCAATATCCTCTTCACTGGCTGTTGAATAGTTCATTCTGAAGGTACTGTATGTTGCCTTGTCGTCAATCATGCATGATGTTCCGGGAACAAATGCTACATTTCTTTCAAGTGCCTTTTTCATAAGCTCCTTGCTGTCATAGCCTTCAGGCATTGTACAATAAAGAAACAGTCCGCCTTCGGGGCAGGTATGCTTTACTGCCGCCGGAAAATATTTGTCCATACAATCCATCATCAGCCTGCATTTTTTTCCGTAAGCCGCGCGAAGCTTTGCAATATGCTCGTCAATTGAATTACGGGTTACAAATTCATAAGCTATCATCTGAGACAACACATTTGTATGAACGTCCTCTGTCTGCTTGCAGATTATCATTCTTTCAAGCAGCGGTGCCGGCGCAGACACAAATCCAAGGCGCATACCCGGTGCAAGAATTTTTGAGAATGACCCAAAATATATTACTCTTGAGTTTTTATCAAGTGCCTTGAGGGTAGGTACTTCCTCGCCGCTGAAACGAAGCTCGCCATAAGGATTATCTTCGTAGATAAGAATATCATATTTTTCAGCAAGCTCTAAAATCTTTTTTCTCTTTTCCAGCGAGATCGTAATACCCGAAGGATTCTGGAAGGTTGATATTGTATACAGAACCTTTATGTTGGAATGACTTTTTAAGAGTTCCTCCAGCTTTTCGGTATCTATACCGTCATCCAAAACAGGAACACCATAAAGCTGTGCATTATACGAGCGGAAACAATTGAGCCCGCCGATAAAGCTGGGTTCTTCGCAGATAACCCCGTCGCCAGGATTAATAAGTGATTTTGTTGCAAGGTCAATACCCTGCTGTCCGCCGCTTCCTATAATTACATCATCTTCTTTGGTCAGCACTCCCTGATTTACAAGTCGGTCTTTAACCCACTCGCGAAGTGGCGCATAGCCCTCGGTTATTCCATACTGAAGTGCTGTATTGCCCTGTGTTTCTAAAATTTCCTTTGCAAGCTCTGCAAATTCCTTCTTGGGAAACAGCTCAGGGTCAGGCGCACCGCCTGCAAAGCTGATAATACCGGGCTTTGCAAGAAGCTTAAATATTTCTCTTATTGCTGATGCCTCAAGATGCTTTACCCTGTCTGAAAATTTTGTTGTAATATCCATTTTTCTCAATCCAATCTTTTAAATTTAAAGCACTGACAGACCTCAAAAAATTGAGGTCTGTGATATTTGTATTATTCTGAGAGCTGCTGTATGCCCTTCTTTATACGGTTGATAGTTTCTTCCTTGCCCAGGATATGTGCAAGCTCAACACCGCCGCCCGGAGTAAAAGCCTTGCCCGAAACCGCAACACGAACAGGCCACAAAATGCGTCCATTCTTAAGTTCAAGCTTTTCAACAAGTGCAATAAGCTGATCGTGAATATTCTCTTTTGTCCAGTCTGAAATTCCTTCAAGTACAGGAAGAACAGCTTCAAGTGCTTCAAGAGAATTTTCGGGGTTGGTTTTCATTTTCTTATGTGTATAAAGCTCGTTGTCATATTCGGGAAGATTATCAAAGAAATCCACCTGCTCGGGAATATCCGAAAGCTTCTCGCATCTTGGCTGCAAAAGCTCTGAAACAAGCTTTAAATCAATTGCAGGGTTGGTGATAACACCGCTGTAAAACGGCAGCGCCATTTCATGGAACTTTTCAGGTGCAAGCTCTCTGATATATTCACCGTTAAGCCATGCAAGCTTCTTTTCGTCAAAGATTGCAGGTGACTTGCTTATTCCCTTGATGTCAAAGGCTTCGATAAGCTCGTCAATGTTGAATTTTTCTCTCTCGTCGCCGGGTGCCCAGCCAAGAAGAGTGATATAGTTTACAATAGCTTCTTTAAGATAGCCTTTTTCAATAAAATCCTCATACGAAGCATCACCATGACGCTTTGACAGCTTGTGGTTTGCATCCTTCATAACCGGTGACACATGAACATACGTGGGTATCTCCCAACCAAACGCTTCATAAAGCAGATTGTACTTAGGTGTTGAAGAAAGATACTCACTGCCACGGATTATATGAGTAATATTCATAAGATGGTCATCTATTACGTTTGCAAAATTATAGGTAGGAAGACCATCAGCCTTAAGAAGCACGTTATCATCAAGAATAGCATTCTCTACCGAGATTTCCCCGAATACCTCGTCCTTGAAGGTTGTTTTGCCGTGCGAAGGCATCTTCTGACGGATAACATAGGGCACACCCGCTTTGAGCTTTTCTTCGATTTCTTCCTTTGAAAGCTTACTGCACAGACCGTCGTATTTTGTCGGAACCTTCATAGCAGTCTGTCTTTGACGAAGGTCTTCAAGGCGCTCTTTGTCGCAGAAGCAATAATATGCATGACCTGATTCTACAAGCTTTTCAGCATATTCCTTGTATATGCCGCGTCTTTCGCTTTGAATATAGGGGCCATAATCTCCGCCAATATCCGGACCTTCATCGTGGATAAGCCCTGTGTCCTTCATTGTTCTGTAAATAACATCAACCGCACCCTCAACATAACGCTCCTGGTCGGTATCCTCAATTCTTAAAATAAATTTGCCGCCCTTGGACTTTGCCAAAAGGTATGCATAAAGCGCCGTTCTGAGGTTGCCTATGTGCATATAACCCGTAGGACTTGGCGCAAATCTTGTTCTTACTTCTTTTGTACTCATAATGTGTCAATCCTTTCTGTTTATGGTGAAAAATTGTTCAGTTTGCGTGATTGGCTGACCGCCGTGTACTTGCTGTACACAAGGGAAGCAAATCGCGTGAAATGGGCAATTTTACTCAGTTTCTATGTAGCCTATATAGGGCAGATTTCTGTATTTTTCCGCACAGTCAAGTCCATAACCTATAACAAACTTATCAGGAATTTCAAAGCCTAAGTAATCAATGTCAATTTCGCATTTTCTGCGGCTGGGCTTACTGAGGCAGGATGCAAGCTTCAAGCTTTTGGGATTTCTTTTGGCAAGCAATTTGAATACCTCGCGCATTGTGAAGCCGCTGTCAATTATATCCTCAACCAAAAGTACATTCTGACCGTTTATATCAGTTTCTATATCCTTTGTTATTTTCACAGTACCCGAAGTTTCTGTGCCGTTTCCGTAGCTTTCGGCTTTGAGAAAATACACCTCTGTATCAAGGGTAATTTTTTTAAGCAAATCACTCATAAACATAAACGCCCCTTTAAGCACCCCCACAACAATCAGCTTCTCACCTGCAAAATCGCGGTTAATCTGCTGCGCAAGCTCGCTTACGCGATTGTCCAGTTCGGCTTCACCAACAAGCACCTTACTATTTTTCAACAGTTCCATACACAATCACCAACGCCCTCTCTGTATCCTTTGTAACTTTATATTTTTCACTGGCGCGGCTTCCCACAATAGCAACAACCTCGTCGCCTGTGCAAAGCAGCGGTATTTTATCTCTGTCGTTTTTTGGTATCTTTTCATCAATAAATACACTTTTAATCTTTTTTGTCCTTCCGTCCGCAAACCATACAATTCTGTCGCCGTCTCTGCGGTTTCTTAAAAACAACGGCTGAGTTCCGATTTTATCAAAGTCAGCTGCAATCTCATTTAAAGCACACTTGTATTCTGCGGCATTTTCAATTTTCAGTGTGATTTCTTTGCCCACACTTTGTACAAACACAGACTGACCCGCTGCAATCTCCAAAAAGAACTTGTCATCAGCCAAGGCTGAATTACCATCCGTTGTTCTGAATATCAACCATCCATAGCTGACCTCAGCTTTAAGCGAACACGGCAAATCAATTTTTGTGCCTGTGCCCTTATCAATCAATTTGAATATGTCCTCTATATGCTTTTTTGAAAGCTTAACACCAGATGCCGAATCCTGCGCTGCAAGCTTGATAAGCCGTATCGCAACTGACTTTTCAAGCATTTTAAGTGAGTCTATATGAAGTGCCGCCGGCCTTTTTGAGGGCAGAGGATTTCCAAGCCGTGAATAAAGACGTTTTGCGTATCCGTTTAGAAATTCCGAATCCTCTGCTGCATTTTCGGCAAGCCGAACCAAAGCATCTGAAACCTCAGGATTAAATTCCTTCTCTAAATAAGGAATAAGCTGATTTCTTATTTTGTTTCGGGTATAGTCGTTATCTGCATTTGTTGCATCAGTACAAAAATCAAGTCCGTTTTCACGGCAGTATTCTTCAATCTCTGTTCGTGAAATGTCAAGTATCGGTCTTATAACACCGCCTTCGCGCATGTGTGGAACTCCCGAAAGACCATCAATGCCCGTGCCGCGGATAATCCGCATAAGAACGGTTTCGGCATTATCGTTTTTATTATGCGCAGTAGCAACTTTATTAAAATGGTGCTTTTTTGAAAGCTCTTCAAAAAAGTCATATCTCACCACGCGTCCGGCTTCCTCAACCGTAAGCTTTTTTTCGTGAGCAAATGCACCAACATCAACTTTTTTTGTAAAAGCTTTAATGTCAAGCCTTTGGCAAAGGTCAACAACAAACTTTTCATCATTGTCGGCAGCGTCACCGCGAAGACCATGATTTAAATGGGCACAAAACAGCTCAAACCCCAAGGATTTTTTTAAACGATTTAAAACATGGAGCATACACACCGAATCCGCACCGCCGGAAACAGCAGCAAGCACCCTGTCACCCTTGTCTATCATATTAAACTGTGAGATTGCTTTGAGAACCTTTTCCTCAATCGTCACGCATTCCACTCCAATTTGAAAATTTTGTATATTCGCCCAGCCATGTCAAATATTCGTATCCTGTTTCACCGCCTCTGTGCTTGGCAAAGGCACATTTTGTCTTGTTGGGTTCTTCCACATCAGGATTATATGCACCCTCACGTGACAAAAACAGAACCATATCAGCATCCTGCTCAATCGCACCTGATTCTCTCAGGTCACTGAGCACCGGCTCCTTCACCTCACGCTTTTCAACTGAACGGTTGAGCTGAGAAAGCGCAATTACAGGAATGTTGAGGTCTTTTGAAAGCAGCTTTAAAGAACGTGAAATATCTTCAATTGCCTTCATTCGGTTGCCGTCCTTGCGGTTATCGCTTATCAGCTGGATATAGTCGATTACAACCATGCCAAGGTTGTGTTCAAGCTTCAGCTTGCGGCATCTTGCGCAAATTTCCTCAACTGTAATTGTTGATGTGTCGTCTATATAAATATTGGTTCTGCCAAGAACATCAACCGCTTCACCTATTTTTTCCCATTCGTCGTCTTTTATGTCGCCTTTTTTAAGAGCCTCAGCCGTAACCATTGACTCGCTGGAAAGCATACGCGCAACAAGCTGTACAGCAGGCATCTCCAGATTGAATATTGCAACCGTTACGCCGCTGCCTGTTGCCGCATTCTGAGCAATATTAAGTGCAAAGCTTGTTTTACCGGCGCCGGGACGCGCCGCAATAATGATAAGCTCTGAGCCATGAAATCCGGCTGTTCGTTTGTCTATATCAATAAATCCCGTAGAAATACCTGTAATATCCTCGCCCCTGTCGGAAAGCTCGGAGATATTTTCAACCAGCTGCCCGAGCGGCTTTCTTATGTGAACAGGCCCGGTTGTTTCGCTTTCTGCGGTAATATTTATCATTTTCTGCTGTGTCGAGCCAAGAATAGCTTCCAAATCCTCATTCTCACTGTAGCAAGAATCGGAAATCTGGTCAGCCATTTTTATCAGCTTTCGCAATGTAGCCTTCTCTGAAACAATCTTTGCATAATGCTTGATGTTGCCGGTGGTAGGAACCATATTCATTGTTTCCATAACAAAGCCCATACCGCCAACTGCATCAAAGCTGCCGCGAAGCGTCAACTGTTCCTTGATGGTAACAATATCAATGGGCTTGCCCATATTATGAAGGTCAACAATTGCCAAAAACAGTTCTTTGTGGCGGTCAATATAAAAATCGTCCGCCTTGCAAATATTTATAGCCTCGGGAATACATTGCTCATCAAGCAGCATAGCGCCCAAAACAGACAGCTCTGCTTCACGGCTGAACGGAACAGCACGCTCCCTTGCAGAACTTTCGGTATTTTCAATATTCTGTCGTTCCTCCAATGTAATCCCTCCTTTTAAACCACCAATTTTAATTTATTTCTGTTCGGTAACGCTTACCTTAAAAGTCCCTGTAATTCCTGCATAAAGTCGCACGGGAACCTCGGTTGTTCCACAGGTTTTGATACCGTCTTTAAGTTCTATTTTTCTCTTGTCTATATCAATTTTAAACTGAGCCTTAAGTGCTTCTGCAACATCCTTTGATGTAATTGAGCCGAACAGCTTACCGCCGGCACCTGCCTTGGCTTCAAGCTTAACTGTAATTTCCTTCATTCTTTCGGCAATATTGCGAGCCTTTTCTTCCTCTACATTTCTGTGATACTGCTCTGCTCCTCTTTTGCCCTCAAGCTCGTTCATGGCCTGCTTGCTTGCTTCTTTTGCAAACCCCTTGGGAAACAGGAAGTTTCTTGCATAGCCATCGCTGACATTTATAAGGTCACCCTTTTTGCCCTGACCCTTTACATCCTGAGTAAGTATAACTTTCATATTTAATCATTCCTTTCGGCTGTTTATTTTCTGTTTGATTACTGATTTAAAACCTCATCAACTGCATTTTTCAGCATCTCATCGGCTTCTTCAACAGACACGTCATCAAGCTGTGCGCCCGCAATGGTAATATGACCGCCGCCGCCCAGCTTTTCCAAAATAACCTGAACGTTGACACTTTCAAGTGACCTGCCGCTGATTACCACACGATTTCCGCTTTTTGCAAGAACAAATGACGCTTCTATGCCTGAAATATCCAAAAGCTCATCTGCCGCCTGTGCTACTGTAACCGCCATATTGGGGCACTCCTCATACAGATACGAAAAAGCTATATTTTCGCGGTAAACCGTTGCACTTTTTATTATATCTGCTCTTGCAATATAATTTTGCAGGTCGGTCTTAAACAGTCTGCGGACACTTACTGTATCAACCCCCATGCGCCTTAGGTACGATGCCGCCTCAAAGGTTCTGACGCCTGCCTTAAAGGTAAAGCCCTTGGTATCCATAAATATACCTGCATAAAGCGCCTCTGCCTCTTGCTTGGTAAGTCTTTGACCGTCCTGAATGTACTGAAGAATCTCTGTTATCATCTCGCAGGTTGACGAAGCGTACGGCTCGTGATATACCAGCACAGCATTTTCTATAAAGTCTTCACTTCTGCGGTGATGGTCGATAAGCACAACTTCCTTTGCATGCTGCAGAAGTTCGGGACATTCAACCATTCCGGGTCTGTGTACATCTACTACAATAACCAACGACTCTGCATTAAACAAATTAAGAGCCTGCTCGGAGGTTATAAATGCATCCTCATACTCGTCCATCTGCGAAAATTCATCAATAAGCAGCTTTGCGTTGCTGTTTTGGCTGTTTGCAATAATATATGCGTCCTTACCGCGGCTTTTTACCGCCTTGAAAAGACCTATTGAAGCACCGATGCTGTCCATATCCGAGCTTGCGTGTCCCATTATAAACACCTTGCCCGAATGGTCAACAAGCTCACGCAGCGCGTGTGCCACAACCCTCGCCTTAACCTTGGTGCGTTTTTCAACCTCACGGGTTTTTGCGCCAAAGAAGGTAAAGTTATCACCGTCGCGGATAACCACCTGGTCACCGCCTCGGCCTAGTGCCATATCAATTGCAAGACGTGCAAACTTGTCACTTTCTGCAACATCTGCGCCCGATTTTCCAACGCCGATACTAAGTGTAACAGGGATTTTGTTTTCAAAGTTTATCGCTCTGACTTCGTCTAAAACCGCAAACTTGTTATCCATTATCTTTTCAAAATCCTTGTTGCTGAAAAATGCAATAAACTTGTCTCTCTCGTATTTTCTGAGTATTCCGTTGCCCAAGGTAACCCATGCATTAATCTTTTGCTCAATCTCGCCCAAAAGAGCACCGTGATTTGAGTCTGCCGTTTCTTTAAGAACCTCGTCATAATTGTCAATTATGACAATGCACTCTATCATTCTTTCGTCCTCACGGAACCTGATTGCATGAACTTCTTCGGTTTTGTCTATGAAATACAGCACCACAAGGTCGCTTCTGCCGTTTGTCCTGCCACTGTTGGCGTGAGCAACATTTCCCCATACCTCATAGTGATTTTCACCTATTTCCAGCTTAATATGGGTGTTTTCCTCTGTGTTGGTAAACTTACTTATCTGAATTTCAGGAACAAGCTCACGTATTTGTGTTCCAAAAAGGTCACTTTTGTCAACTGCCTTGCGGAAATTTTCATTATACCAGGTTATCTCACCCGATATGTTTGTCACAACAAGCGGTGCAGGGTAATTGAAAAGTGTTCCTCTGGAGTTGTCGTTAAGACAAAAATCCAAATTCTCTATATATCCCACAAACTCTTTTTGGCTTTTTTTGATATGATAAAACTCATAAACCATTACTGCAGCCGTGATTGCAAGCTCCCATACAGCCTCAGGCCGTTTTTTTGCCAGAAGTACAAGTCCAAGAGTAAGAAGCGCCACTGCATAGACAGTAAGCTTTAAGTATCTTCGTTTTGTATTAAAAAAACCGTTTGCAGATGAATTATCAATTTTCATTTTTAACCTCCAAGCAGCAAAGCCTTAATCAAAGGCTACTCACTGATTCCTATTTTACGGAAATCGCGGCTGCTGTCCAAGATTCCGATTATAATTAATATATTTGAAATAATTCCCATAAATATTCCGCCAAAAAGCAACACTGCTGCATATATCAAAAACCTGAGTACTGATGCCTTTATCGAATTTTTCAGTCTGAAATCAATAAATGACAGTCCGCAAATACCCAAAATCATATACAATATAAAAACCACATTTGCAAGAACTGACCCGAAAATGCTTGATGTGTCTGAAAGCATTGCGATAAAATATGATACTACCGCAACAAATGCAACACTTCCCGGCGCACGCAGATGCGAAAACGGCAATACGTTGACGTCTGCAAGCTTTGTTCTTTTTATAATAAATCCTGAGATACGGATTATTATATATCCCGAAAACATTGAGCTTACAACCACAATTGAAGGGAAGTACAGACGCATTGTAAATTCAAGCATATCAATAAAAGTTTTGGCAAAAGCTTCGGGGGTCATACCCTCGGCTTTGCTCAGCGCGTCACCCAATGCCGCCAAGGTGGTGTTCAGCATTGTCTGTGTTTGCTGCATAACCTCGGCAAACAGCTCATCAACACCCCTGCCAACAAGAAGTTCAAGCACCGCAAGCTCAAATATCCAGCCGACACATACTGCAAGGCTTGTTGCAAAAAGTGTCATAAAAAACTTCTCGTGTCTGCCCATCATATAGCCTGCAACCGCACCGGGGAGTACCGACATCAGTATTGTTGATACTGCCGCAATAACTCCGCCATCAACCAAAATTGCAACCAAAAACACCGATACAACCGCAGGAATAATAACCTTAAAGCCGTTGCGTGCCGCAAGGGCAGCCATAGGAACGCCGCAAACAAAAACCCCTATCAGAGAAAACAGCGGCATATATTTGTTAAGGAGCATAAGTATAACGGTGAGAGCCACCATCATTGCCCCTTCACGCAGAGCGCGTGTACTTTCTTTTTTCATACTAAAGACCTCAGATTCTGCTGTTTTATATATGGTACAAAGCGCCACAAGCCGACACTTTTCGCATTTTACATTGTATATTTTGTTATTATATCATACCTATACAAAATCTGCAAGGATTTTTAGCAAAAATATGTACCAAAAAACACGGTTAATAAAACAAATTTAATTATAACCGTGTTTTTATTTTTATACTTTTCTGCCGCCTGAATATGTGGCATTAACCTTTATTTTGCGTATCTCATCCGGGGATTTATCTAAAATGGAGTCCGACAAAATCACTATATCCGCAAGCTTTCCTGCCTCAAGACTGCCTTTTATATCCTCTTCAAATGACGCATAAGCTCCAAAAATAGTATAGCATTTTATTGCGCGCATCAGGCTGATTTGCTGCGCTTTTGCAATCACCGCACCGCTCGTCAGGTCACACCGCTCCATTGCTGCCGCAATTCCAAAAAGCGGCGAATACTTATCAATTACCATTGCATCCGAGCCAAACGGCGTTATTATCCCCATATCCTCAAAGCGTTTCAGCGGAATAACGCTATCCAATCTGTCGCCATAGTACTTTTCAAAAACGCCGCCCCACAGCGACAAAAATCCGGGGTTTGGAATTGGAATTACTCCAAGCTGTTTTATCCTTTGCGCCAATCTCTCGGTACATAAAAAGCAATGTTCAATCCTGTGCCGCGGGTCTTTGCGCGGATACATTTTTATTGCCTTCTCATACGAATTTAAAACCATTTCAATTGCCTTATCCCCTGCCGCATGAGCTGTAAGCTGAAAGCCTGCCCTGTGTGCTTCAACAAATATCTCGTCAAGCTCGGTTTGAGTAAACGAGGTCGGAAACACCTCTTTGCTGTGAAGTATTGGCTTTGTTGTTGCGCACGTTCCGCCTACCGCAGAGCCATCCACCATTATTTTAAGAGGCCCCTTTTTAAGCATATTGCTTCCAAAGCCACTGAAAAAGCCTGAATCAAGCATCACCTGAGCATTTTTCTTTTGAGCATCCTTTCCAAAAAGTGTCCAGAGCATGGTATAAGTGCGGCATCCCAGTGCACCACTCTCATCCGCCTTTTGAAGAGTTCTGTATGTGGCACTTCCATAGCCGCCGGCATCATGAACGCTTGTAATCCCTTGGCTCAAGAGCTTTTTTGAGAAGCTTTTAATACCATTTACCAAAGTGTCATCATCAGGCAAAAGCGGTGTCTTTTCAAGCATCATAAAGTGCGCAGTTTCCTTTATAAGCCCTGTAGGGTTGCCTTTTTCGTTCCTTGCTGTATGCTCAGACGGAAGCATTAACCCAGACTTCTCTGCAAGCCTGAACGCCTCAGTATTGCACACACTTAAATGTCCGCTTTTATGGACAAGTATAACCGGATTATGCGGCACTGCGGTGTCAAGCTCGTCTATTGTAACATGACGTTTTTCCGTAAGTTCTTCATGGCTGTAGGCGCTGCCGACTATCCATTCACCTTTGCTTCGCTCATCTGCCGCAGCATTTAGCCTTTCAAGCAAATCGGAAATGCTGTTTACTCCGTTGCTTTTTGTAAGATAAATCTCCTTATCCGATTTTGCCTCTGCCACCGCCATGTGTATATGACAATCAATAAATCCGGGCAGAACTGCACAGCCGCAAAGGTCTGTTTCCTCTGCATTTCCTCCGGCTAAGGTTTTTGCTTTTTCTGTGCTGCCTGTATAAACAATTCTTTCATCTTCAATCAAAATTGCCTCACACACACTGCTAACTTTATCTGCTGTTATAATCTCACCATTATAAAAGAGTTTTTTCATTTTAGATTCCTTTTCAGTTTATTTTTAATTATTATTCCCAAAAAAAGAAAAAACTCTCTTATATAAATCCCAAAGCCTTATTTTATTTCCTGCTCTAAGTTTCTGAATACTTCAGTATCAAAGAAATCAAACAAGGAAACTCCCAAGCCATCACACAACTTTTTCAGTGTAATAATCCCCGGATTTTGACTTTTGCCGTATAATATATTTTTAACTGTTGATGCCGGAACACCTGAGTCTGTTGCCAATTTGTTTATAGTAGTATGTTTTTCCTCACATAAAGTCAAAATTCGATTTTTTACTGAGATATATGTATTCATATTCCCTACCCCCAATTAACCTTTGAATTATTTTATAGATTAATTATAGTCTATTTCTATTGACAAAGTAGGCTATATATGATACTATATAGGCTATAGGAAGTCTATTCTAAGACTTCGATTGTTGCCACGCAAACACAAAAACAGCAGCTGTACAGCTGCTGTTTTTGTGTTTATTTATAATTTATTTAACCAACAGGCTTTCACCTGACATTTCTTCAGGCTTTTCAAGACCCATGAGGTCAAGAAGTGTTGGTGCAAGGTCAGCCAAGCGACCGTTCTTGAGCTTTGCGCCGCTTTCTTCGCCAATCATAACCAACGGAACAACGTTTGTTGTATGTGCTGTGAACACATCATTTGTATCGTAGTCAAGCATTTGGTCTGCATTGCCGTGGTCAGCAGTAATAAGTGCAACTCCGCCCATCTTTGTTATAGCATCAACAGTTTTGCCAAGGCATTCGTCAACAGTTTCAACCGCCTTAACCGCTGCATCAAACACACCTGTATGACCAACCATATCGCAGTTTGCAAAATTAAGAACTATCACGTCATATTCACCGCATTCTATTCGTTTTACAACCTCGTCACACACCTCATAAGCACTCATTTCAGGCTGAAGGTCGTATGTTGCAACTTTGGGTGAATTGATAAGCGCTCTGTCCTCGCCGTCATAGACAGACTCAACGCCGCCGTTGAAGAAGAATGTAACGTGTGCATACTTCTCTGTTTCAGCAATTCTGAGCTGACGAAGACCTTTGCGGCTGATATACTCGCCAAAGGTATTAACCAATGTCTGGGGTTTAAATGCTACATCCACGTTTGGCATTGAAGCATCATACTGTGTCATGCAAACAAAGTATGTGCTGAAGAAATTGCGGCTAAAGCCTTCAAACTCTTTATCAACTATTGTTCTTGAAATTTCTCTTGCTCTGTCGGGTCTGAAGTTAAAGAATACAACCGAGTCGTTCTCTGAGATTTTACCAAGAGGTGCTCCGTCTTCGTCTGTTATAACTGTAGGAACAACAAACTCATCTGTTACGCCGTCATTGTATGACTTTTTAATTGCGTTTACAGCAGAGGTATCCTTGTTTCCTTCGCCCAAAACCATAGCTTTATAAGCCTGTTCTACACGTTCCCAACGGTTATCACGGTCCATAGCATAGTATCTGCCCATAACAGATGCAATCTTGCCGACACCAATGTTGCGGATTTTTTCAACCAGACCTTCTGCAAAGTCAGCACCCGAAGTAGGTGACACATCTCTGCCGTCCATAAAGCAGTGAACATAAACCTTTTCAAGACCGTTCTTTTTTGCCATTTCAAGCAAGCCATAAAGGTGTCTGATATGGCTGTGAACACCGCCGTCCGAAAGAAGACCCATTAAATGCAGGGCACTGTCGTTCTTTTTGCAGTTTTCAACTGCTTTGCAAAGAGCCTCGTTTTCAAAAAAGTCACCGTCTTCGATAGATTTTGTAATTCTGGTAAGCTCCTGATAAACGATACGGCCTGCACCAATATTGGTGTGACCAACCTCAGAGTTGCCCATCTGACCTTCAGGAAGGCCAACATCCATGCCTGATGCGTGAACAATTGCGTTTGGGTACTCCTTGAGGTATTTATCCATATTGGGGGTTTTGGCGGTGTAAATTGCATTGCCTTCGTGACGCTCGTTTACACCGTAGCCGTCCATTATTATAAGTGCATAGGGTTTTTTACTCATAATGCTTGTCCTTTCTTAAAGTAAATTAAGTCTTCTAAATTGTCAGACTTAAAACAAGGGCGAATGATATTCGCCCTTGTTCTGAATTTTATAATTACTGTGCTGCTTTTACAATTACAGCAAAGTCAGCACTCTTAAGGCTTGCACCGCCGATAAGACCACCGTCAATATCGTTCTTTGCAAGAAGCTCTGCTGCATTTCCTGCGTTCATGCTGCCGCCGTACTGGATTGTAACCTCAGCTGCACACTTGTCACAATAAAGCTCTGCAAAAATCTTTCTGATACCTTCGCAAACCTCCTGTGCCTGTTCAGCCGTTGCAGTTTTGCCTGTACCGATTGCCCAAATAGGCTCGTATGCAATAACAACCTTCTTTGCGTCTTCAGCAGAAATACCTGCAAAAGCCTTTTTAACCTGAATTGCAATGAGGTCCATTGTGATACCGGCTTCCCTTTCTTCAAGGCTTTCGCCAACGCAAACGATGGGGATAAGACCCTTTTCGAGAGCCTTTTTGGTTTTAAGGTTTACTGTTTCATCGGTTTCTGCGAAGTACTGTCTTCTTTCAGAGTGACCGATAATAACATAATCCACACCAAGGTCAAGAAGCATATCTGCACTTACCTCGCCTGTGAATGCGCCTTTGTCCTCAAAGTGAAGGTTTTCAGCACCAATTTTTACATGAGTGTCCTTTGCAGCCTTCACAGCCTCTGCAAGGCAAACATAAGGTGTGCAGCAAACCACTTCGCACTTTGCGCCTTCGGTTGCAGCCGCAACTTCTTTAACAAAATCATAAGTTTCGCTGGGCAACTTGTTCATCTTCCAGTTGCCTGCAATTATATACTTACCCATTTTAAAATTCTCCTATTCTTATTTATCGTTAAGTGCAACAATACCGGGAAGGTCTTTGCCTTCGAGGAATTCAAGTGACGCACCGCCGCCTGTTGAAATATGGCTCATCTTGTCGCCAAGGCCTGCCTGATTTACAGCTGCAACGCTGTCGCCGCCGCCGATAATGGTAGTAGCATCAAGGTCAGCAAGCATAAGTGCAATTGCATTTGTACCCTTTGCAAAGTTGGGCATTTCAAATACACCCATCGGGCCGTTCCAAACAACTGTCTTTGCGTCCTTGAGGGCATCCTTGTAAAGCTCGATTGTCTTTTCGCCGATGTCAAGACCCTGCCAGCCCTTTTCAATTCCGCCGCGTGCAACTGTCTTGCTTTCAGCATCGTTGTCAAAATCCTTTGCAACTACTGTATCAACAGGGATAAGGAGCTTTACACCCTTTTCCTCTGCCTTTGCCATCATTTCTTTTGCATAGTCAAGGTAGTCTGCTTCAAGAAGTGAGTCGCCTACCTCTTCGCCGAGGGCATTCATAAATGTGTATGCCATACCTCCGCCTATGATAAGTGTATCAACCTTTTCTAAAAGATTGTTGATTACAGAAATCTTTGATGAAACCTTTGAGCCGCCAAGAACAGCAACAAGAGGTCTTACCGGATTGTTAACAGCATTGCCGAGGTACTCGATTTCCTTATTGATAAGGTATCCGCCAACAGATGTTTCGATATACTTTGTAACGCCTACATTTGAGCAGTGTGCACGGTGTGCTGTACCGAAAGCATCGTTTACAAAAATATCAGCAAGTGATGCAAGCTCTTCGCTGAATGCGTCAATGTTCTTTGTTTCTTCTGCTCTGTATCTTGTGTTTTCAAGAAGAACAACATCGCCGTCGTTCATGTTAGCAACTGCAGCCTTTGCGTTTTCGCCAACTACGTTGTCGTCAGCCGCAAAAATAACTTCCTTGCCGAGGTGTGCACTAAGACGCTCTGCAACGGGAGCAAGTGAAAGCTCAGGCTTGGGTTCGCCCTTGGGTTTGCCCATGTGTGAGCAAAGAATAACCTTTGCACCATCTTCAATAAGCTTTTTAATTGTGGGAAGTGCACCTACAATACGTGTTTCGTCTGTGATTTTGCCGTCCTTAATCGGAACATTGAAGTCACAACGCACAAGCACGCGCTTGCCCTTTGGGCAAATATCATCAACTGTTTTTTTGTTCATTTTTAACCCCTCCAAATATTTATCTTAAAGTTTAATTAATTTCACAAATTATATTTTAACCTATTTAGGCAAAATTATCAAGTGTTTTTTGTTAAAAATTTCGCAAACCTTAAAGCTGTTTATTGTGAAATACTGCTATCTAATTTTTTTGTATTTTCAACAGCAGTGTCTATCATCTTAAAAAGGTCCTCGGTTGTCTGGCTTCCGGTAACTGTAAGCCTTGTAAAATGCTCAATTCCGGACTTTGTATTGTTTGCAAGGTAGTCCTGACCGCTTTCGGCATAGTTTACCAAAATCTGCATGCGATAGCCTGCCATGCGTGCAAGACGCGAAGTAGTCTCATTATATTTGCCAAAAGGATACGAAAATACATAACAGTTTTTGCCTAAGTTTTTCTCTATCAGGTATCTTGAAAGTCTTAGCTCTTCCTGAAGCTGTGCCGGTGAAAGCGAGGTCATATCACGGTGGGTATGCGAGTGCGAATGTATGTCTATAATCCCGCTTTGCTGCATTTCCTTTGCCTGCTCCCATGTAAAATGCGAAGTCCCAACTCTGCCGCTTTCTGCAGTTGCTCCCACTGTCGATGTAACTATAAATATTGTTGCAGGAATATTCAGTTTTTTAAGTATCGGAAACGCAATTTTATAATTGCTTAAATAACCGTCATCAAAAGTCACTATGATGGGATTTTCGGGAAGCGGTTTTCCGCGTTCAACACTGTTGTAGTAGTCCGCCACAAATATAGGAGTGTATCCACGCTCCAAAATGCCTGTCATCTGTTCTTCAAAACGCTTGGGCGTGATATTTGCGCCATCGGTTGATGCAGAATAGTTTTCAGCAATATTGTGGTACATAAGCACAGGGATAATTATATCTGTTTCTTCAGGCTGAATGCTTTCAACTGCAGTTGTCTGCTCTGTCTGCGGCTCACCTTCTGCAAAATATATATTTGCATTAAGAATGCAGAGTGCAACTATCAAAATGCCTGCCAATATCCTCGTTTTTTTTGGCATAACCGTCACTCCCTTTCTGTCACATTATAAAATCTTTTCAATATTGTCTATAAGCTGTTCATTGCTGTCGGTTTTAACCAACCAGTGTAATATATTTTCTGTCACCTCAATGGTATTTTTATTGCCATAAGCCTTGCGTATACTGCGAATTGCCTCCAGCTCGCGCTCGGACAGCAACAATTCTTCGCGGCGTGTGCCTGATTTTGCAATATCCATCGCAGGAAAAATACGTTTTTCCTGCAGTCTTCCGTCAAGGCGTATCTCCATATTTCCTGTACCCTTAAATTCTTCAAAAATTACATCGTCCATACGGCTGCCGGTTTCAACCAATGCGGTTGCAAGAATTGTAAGGCTGCCGCCCTCCTCGATATTGCGCGCAGCACCGAAAAACCTTTTTGGCTTAAACAGCGCACCCGGGTCAAGACCGCCTGAAAGGGTTCTGCCCGACGGTGTAACCACCAGATTGTAGGCACGTGAAAGTCTTGTAAGGCTGTCAAGCAAAATAACAACATCCTTTTTGTGTTCAACAAGACGCTTGGCGCGTTCAAGAACAATCTCTGCCACCTTGGCATGGTTTTGCGGCTCTTCGTCAAAGGTTGAATATATCACATCACCCTTGATGCTTCGCTGCATATCCGTAACCTCTTCCGGACGTTCATCAATGAGCAGAACAATCAGGTGAACGTCAGGATTGTTTGCTGTAATGCTGTTGGCAATATTTTTAAGAAGGGTGGTCTTTCCGGCTTTTGGGGGAGCAACAATAATTCCGCGCTGACCCTTGCCAAGGGGCGCAACCAAATCTATAAGCCTTGTTGCGTAATCCTCTTTTCCAAGTTCAAGCTTTAATCTTTCGTTTGGATAAATCGGAGTTAAATCATCAAAAGACCTGCGCCTTATTGACACATCCACTTTATCGCCGTTTACCGTCTGAACATAAAGAAGTGCCTGATAACGCTCGCCCTCATGCTGCATTCGGGTATTGCCCACGATAAAATCGCCTGTTTTAAGATTAAACCTGCGAATCTGATTTACCGACACATAAACATCATTCTCGCCGGTCTGATAATTGTTGCATCTTAAAAAGCCATAGCCGTCTGCCAGGACCTCTAAAACACCGCTCATCAGATTGGTTCTGCGTACCGGGTCAGAATATACTGTTTTATCCTCAAAATTTTTGGTTTCCTGCACTTGAGGTTCTGACTTTTCAAGGATAATAGAATCTTCCTTTGTATCTTCTGCTGTTTTATCAGGATTTTGTGCTTTCAGAATCTCCTCGACAAGCTCGGTCTTTTTATATCCCGATACTTTTTTTATTCCGCACTCATGCGCAAGCTTTTGCAGCTCTTTTATCTTTAATTTTTTAAGTTCCTCAGCTGTCACTTTAATTCTCCCTTCCTATAAGATGCAATATAACATTGTTCTCGTAAATCTCGGATGCAAAAACAGACTTTTCAATTTCTGATGCGATACGGCTGTCCGGCGCTATCGGAGAAATTAAAAGAAGAACTGCACTTGCTATGTACAAAACCAGCACGCCCAGCGCACCGCCCAGAATTGCACCGCCAAAACGGTTGAACTGCTTGATAATCGGGAGCTTTGTAAATATATTGAACATACCTGTTACAATGCGGATTATAAGGCGGCTTAGAAAAAGTATTATTACAAAGGCAATTATATTTACCAAAAGACCGGCAATCGCCCCTGACACGCCCTCTGCCGCATTTTGAATATCGTCACCTATATATTTTGCAAAAATACCAAATGTGTTTTCGCTTGCCTGTGTCATACTTTGCGAAACATAATTTGCGTTTACAAAATCGCGTATTTTTTCGTACACAGCAGTCTTCATAAGAAAATCCGACACAACCGGATACAAAAAGAACGACACCGCAATTGATACAATATACGACGCTATTCTGACAACAGACCTCATAAGTCCCGCTCTGTAACCCGTATAAATAAAAAACGCTACAACTGCTATGACACAAATATCTGCCAGCATACACAAGACCTCCGTATTATCTGAATTTTATTATCTCAGCACTGCTTCCGCCGAGCGAGAGAAATCTGTCACGGCTTGAGAATATTCTTATCTTCTGAACATCCTTGCTGAGGCTTGTTTTCTTTTTTACCTCACCCTTAGGATTTAACTTCACAATTCCGTCAGGGCTTACTGCAACGATACACTCGCCGTTTACGTCAAACACTTTTATCTGATTGTTTGAATTATAGCTGCCGCGCAGCTTTCCGCCGGCAGAATAACTCTCAAGCACAGTGCTGTTGAGTCCACTGTCAAAAGCAAAAACCATATTCCCTTGGTTTTCTATATTACAGCCGATAGGAGTTCTTCCCTCAAAGCTGACAGAAAAATCCGGCTTGCCGTTCTTTTTAAAGCCATACAGACCATTTTCAGAAACCGCAACCAAACTTCCGTTATCACGATAGCAAAGCTTCATCACTATGCCTTCAAGCTCTGCAATGCACAAAGGCTCTTCCTCAGAGTCAGGTTCAATAATCAAAATTCTGCTTAAAACCTTTTCTTTGTTTGTAAGTATTTGTGATACTGCAATTTTTTGTTTTGACAGAATGTCAATATCACCTATGTACCCTGCACCGCTATGCCATTTAAAAAGCTCACTGCCGTTTTTGTCATATAGCGTTACAAGACCTTTATAACCAAGCTCGTCTGTTGCAACCGCTATATATCCATTTTTATTCACTTTTGAGCATAATATTTCATTTTTTGTTTGTATTTGTGCAACTGTTTTTTCTTTTTCAAAGGTACGAACATTTTTGCCGTTCATATCACTAAGCATTATAAAGTCGCCGCGCACCAGAACAGCCGGTCTTGTCGCAGCACAAACTATGTTCCATACTTCTCGACCGCTTTTGTCTATTGCCGAGATACCCTCGTTATTCACAAGCAGCATATTTTTGCCGTATGTAACCATATCATAGTCTATGCCGGTCTGAAAATCCAGCTTTACACTTTCGGCATCAAGAAAGAAGTTCTTTACCTCAGGATTAGACAGCATCATTACAAGAATTGCTGCAAGCACAACAAGCACTGCGACAATCCTTTTTTTGCTGAATGCTCTTTTAAAATCAACCTTCACTTCTAACACCCCAAATTTCTTTCAAATTAAAACAACTCGGTTTCAAAAAATACTTTTTTCAAAAACAATCCTTCAGGCGGTGCTGTCATACCGGCACTGCGTCTGTCACAGCTTTTGATTATTTCAGGTATATCCTCAACCCGAATCCTGCCCATGCCTACCTCTGCCAAAGTTCCCGATATTATGCGCACCATATTATAAAGAAAGGCATCTGCCTCTACCTCAATCTCTATTTGCTCTTTCCATTCAAGGCTTTTTGAAACCTTGCAATCACGAATTGTTCTTATTGTTGTTTTTTGCGAACCGCCTGCCGCCATAAATGCCGAAAAGTCATGCACTCCGGAAAAAAGCGGCGCAGCCTTTGTCATTTTTTCAATATCAAGCTTATATGGAACAAACCACGAATAATTTGATGTAAATGGATTTTCAATATTGGAATTCCAAATTTTATAGACATACCGCTTCCCTTTTGAAGAAAAGCGTGCACTAAAATCTTCACAGACCTCGCTTGCTGCAACTGCTGCAATGGAATCTTCGCCTAAATGGGTATTTATTGCATAGGGAAGCTTGTCGACAGGAATTTTTGTATCTGATTTGAAATTAAAAACATATTCAAGCGCATGAACTCCGGCATCTGTTCTGCTGCAGCCGCAAACCGACACGTTTTGTCTTGTCAATTCTGACAGTACGGTTTCAATACGCTCCTGCACGGTTACTGCGTTTTTCTGATATTGCCAGCCGTGATACCTACTGCCGTCATACATAATTTTTACCGCTATATTTCTCATATATTAATCCTGCCGTATGCCACATTGGCAAGCACAATAAGCCCAACAAGACAGACAAGTGCAAACCAACCGAATACGTCGCCTTTTTTCATTTTTAATTCACGCAGACGTGTTCTGTTTTCGCCGCCGCGATAGCACCGGCATTCCATTGCAACAGCCAAATCGTCTGCGCGTCTGAACGCACTTATAAACAGCGGTATAAGTATTGGAATCATAGCCTTTGCCCGGTTTATAAGGTTTCCGCTTTCAAAATCTGCACCTCTTGCTGTTTGTGCTTTTATAATTTTGTCTGTTTCCTCCAAAAGAGTTGGGACAAACCTGAGCGCAATTGTCATCATCATTGCAAGCTCATGAGCAGGAACACCTACCTTTTTAAGCGGTGACAGTAAATACTCGATTCCGTCAGTGAGGGCAATGGGAGATGTGGTAAGCGTCAGTATTGATGTGCCAAGAACAAGGAAAAATAATCTCAGCACCATAAAAATCGCAAGACGCACACCCTCGTAAGTAATTGTGATAAACGACCATCTTACAAGAATTTTTCCGTCTGTCAGAAATAAATTGAATATTGCTGTTATGATAACAAAAATCATTATTGGCTTTAAGCCTTTAAGAACAAACTTAAACGGAATTTTAGAGGACAGTACGCAAAGAACTGTAAAAGCCGCAAGCACTGCATAACCGAGAAAGCTTTTTATGCAAAATATGGACGTAATATAGATAATAACAGCAAGAATTTTTGTTCTTGGATCAAGTCTGTGTATAAATGAATGTCCGGGGAAGTATTGACCTAAAGTAATATCCTTGAACATAATGTCACCTCTCTCGTTTTACTTTTTCAGCACCTTTTCAATTTCGGCCTTAGCCATTTCGACTGTGTAAATCCCCTCAGAAAGAGGAAGTCCTGCCGCTCTTAGCTTTTCACATATTTCGGTAATCTGCGGCACTGCAAGACCCATTTTTTGCAATTCTTCGGATTTTTTGAATATTTCTGAAGTCTTGTCATGCATCGCTACCCTGCCATGATTCATCACAACAATCCTGTTTGTAATATTTGCCAAATCCTCCATGCTGTGAGAAACAAGGATTACAGTAATGCCAAGACGTCTGTGCATATCCTTTATTTTGCACAAAATCTCATCTCTGCCTGCAGGGTCAAGTCCGGCTGTCGGCTCGTCAAGAATAAGAAGCTGCGGCTCCATTGCCAGAACTCCGGCAATTGCAACTCTGCGTTTTTGACCGCCCGACAGTTCAAACGGCGATTTTTCAAGAATTTCAGGCGCAAGTCCTACCAAATCTGCCGCAAACTCTACACGTCTTTTTATATCCTCGTCGGGAAGCTGCATATTGGACGGGCCAAACGCTATATCCTTAAATACCGTTTCTTCAAAAAGCTGATACTCAGGGTACTGCATAACAAGCCCTGTTTTAAAGCGGATTTTGCGCATATTGCAGTCTTTTGAATGTAAGGTCTGTCCATCAATTTCTATTGTACCTGATGTTGGCTTTATAAGCCCTGCTATCATCTGAATAAGCGTCGACTTCCCCGAGCCCGTATGTCCCATAAGTCCGATAAAATCGCCATTGTTAAGAGTCAGATTAACATCGGATACTGCTGCTTTTTCAAAGGGGCCGCCTGTCATATAGGTATAGCTTACATCTGTCAGCTTAATCATTTAGAGCGCCTCCTTTGCTGCATTGTACACATCTTTAATTACATTAACACATTCATCTGCAGACAAAATATCGGTTTCAAAATTCAACCCTGATTTTTTCAGAAGGTACATTAATTCAGTTGCCTGAGGAACATCAAGACCTATTTTTTTAATTTCGTCAACCCGGCTGAAAACTTCCCGTGGTGTTCCCTCCATCAATATTTTGCCGTGATCCATAACCACAACACGGTCTGCCTGTGCAGCCTCTTCCATAAAATGAGTTATCATTACAACCGTCATGCCTTCTTCACGGTTGAGTTTTTTCACGGTTTCCATTATTTCACGCCGTCCGGCAGGGTCAAGCATAGCTGTTGGCTCGTCCATTACAAGCACATCCGGCTTCATTGCAAGAACGCCGGCAATTGCAATACGCTGTTTTTGACCGCCGCTGAGCATGTGCGGAGCGTGGTCTTTATACTCTGTCATATTTACCGCGTCAAGCGCATAATCCACCCTTTCACGAATTTCTTTCTGCGGAACGCCTAAATTTTCAGGAGCAAAAGCAACATCCTCCTCAACAATGGTTGCAACAAGCTGATTGTCAGGATTCTGGAATACCATACCCACTCTTTGTCGTATATCAAACAAAAGACTTTCGTCAGAGGTATCAAGTCCCTCAACCATCACCTTGCCCTTTTCGGGGATAAGGATTGCGTTAAGATGCTTGGCAAGGGTTGACTTGCCTGAGCCGTTATGGCCCAAAACCGCCAAAAACTCACCCCGTCTGACCTGAAGGCTTACATCCTTCAAAACACGGCTACCCCCTGTTTCTTCTGTATCCTCATATAAAAATTCAACGTTTTTTATATCTACCACTATGTTATTTGTTTTTCCGTCCAATTTGTCACCTGCTTTTTGAGGTTGTCATTTGTTATTTATATCACGCTGTTTCTATCAAAACTGCAGTAAATTTGATTAAGATTGTGGGTTTGCCCGACCGTAGTATACTTTTTGTACATAAAGGAGGGGAAACACATGATATGAACTATTTTACTCAGTTTTACTCCAACGACCGGAATAGCCGCATGGCAACACCAAGCCCTGATTTGTTATCGGAAGCCCCACCTCGTCAACTGAAATGTTGCCGCCAAAACGCTTTTTAAGCGTCATTTTTAATATATTTTCCAAAACACCGCCTGAAAGTCCGGTTGTGTAGGAATTTATCAGGAAGAACAACGGATTATCAGACAAAACCTGCATACAAAGCTCCACCAGCCCAAACAACTCGTCTTCAATCTTCCACACTTCGCCCGAGGGGCCTCTGCCATAAGACGGAGGATCCATAATAACCGCATCATACTTACGGCCTCTTCGGATTTCACGCTCGGTAAACTTTTTTACATCATCAACTATATATCTGATGGGGTTGCTCTGAAGCCCTGAAAGCTGTGCGTTTTCCTTTGCCCATGAAACCATACCCTTTGACGCATCAACATGACATACAGCAGCGCCTGCAGCCGATGCTGCCATTGTAGCCCCCCCTGTATAGGCAAAAAGGTTAAGCACATTTACGTCGTGTCTTCCGGACCTTTTGATTATATTCGAAAACCAGTCCCAGTTTGTTGCCTGCTCGGGGAAAAGCCCTGTATGCTTAAATCCCATCATTTTAATGCCAAAACGAAGGTCTTTGTAATCAACCGTCCAGCTTTCGGGCATTCCTTTTCGGCTTTCCCAGTGTCCGCCGCCTGTATTGCTTCGATAATAGTGTGCATCGGGGCTGCTCCACTTTGAATGTGCATCCGCTTCATTAACGTCCCACACAATCTGAGGGTCAGGCCGTCTTAAAATAATTTTGCCCCACCGTTCGAGCTTTTCGCCGTTCTTGGCATCAAGTAGTTCATAATCTTTCCATTCATCAGATAAAAACATATTATTCCTCTTATGTGTTATTTTAAATCTTTTACAGCCGCAATTGCGTCGCTGAGCCACGCTTCGCTTTCTATATCCTCAACACGTCCCGCATCGCACCTTGATGCAATATCTGCACGCATCGGGATTTTGCCAAGTGCTTTAAGTCCGGCATTCCTGGCTGTTTCGTCCAGCTTGCTTTCGCCGAAAATACTTATCTTCTCTGAGCAATTAGGACATTCAACATAGCTCATATTCTCAACTATTCCTAAAATCGGAATATCCATAAGCTGTGCCATCTTTACCGCTTTTTCAACTATCATTGAAACAAGCTCCTGCGGTGAAGTAACAACAATTATGCCATCAATCGGCAACGACTGAAACACAGTAAGCGGCACGTCGCCTGTTCCCGGCGGCATGTCCACAAACATAAAGTCAACATCCTCCCATATAACATCTGTCCAGAACTGTTTTACCGTTCCACCAATAACCGGTCCTCGCCATACAACAGGGTCGGTATCATTTTCAAGCAGAAGATTAATTGACATTATTTTTGTCCCGTTTGAGCTTACGCAAGGAAGAATTCCGTACTCGTTGCCCACAGCCTTTTTATTAATTCCAAAAAGCTTTGGGATTGAAGGACCTGTTATGTCAGCATCAAGAATGGCAGTGCTAAAGCCCGCCTTTTGGACTCCTGCTGTCAGCAAAGAAGTAACCAAGGACTTGCCTACGCCACCCTTACCGCTTACAATTCCTATTACCTTTTTTATATTACTCATCGAATTTTGAGGTGCCAGAAGGCTTTGCTCTTCAGTTCTTGAACTGCAGTTTTCTCCGCAGCTTGAACAATCGTGTGTGCAATTTTCACTCATCAAATCAAATCCTTTCTTTCAGATAAATGTTTAGAAAAAATCTATTGCAGTCTGAAGCTGGTCGTCATTTTCAACCTCGGCTGTCTTAAGAGCATCATATAAATTGAGCTGAGTTGTAATATCCAAAACTCCATAAGGGAAAAGATTTTTCACCTTTTGGAAGGTATTTACCGCAATTTTGAGATTTTCATCATAAACCTCATTTACCTCTCCCACAAAAACGCCCAGGAGTTTCAGCATTTCTTTGGCAAGCCTAACTTCTTCTCCTTTGTCGCCCACTCGGTATGTTTTGCTAAGTGAAAACATATCGTACAAGGACATATCAACCGGTTTAAGGGTATTTTCAACACGGATGTCGGGAGTTATTCCCACCTTATGGATATTTTCACCGTTTGGTGTAAGATAGTACGCTGAGGTATACTTCATTATTCCACCGTCGGACGTCATACTCATTGTCTGTACAGTACCCTTGCCAAAGGTTTTTTCACCAATGGCTTTTGCCACTCCGTTATCAACAAGAGCCGCTGTCAGGACCTCTGATGCACTTGCACTCATTTTGTTTACAAGAACTGCAATTTTATACTTCTTTGTTGTACCCTTTGCCTTATATACCTTATTCAACAGAGAAATTTTATGGTCTTCTGTAGTGATTAATGAATCTTTGGGAAGCAGCATATCTGCAATCGCAACCGCTTGGTCAAGATAACCGCCACCGTTATCACGAAGGTCTATTATAAGGTTGGTTGTGCGCGCTGTGTCTGCCGCAACAAGAGCCTTTTTGAAGTTTTCTGCAACAGTTTCAGTGAACGAGTATATCACTATTTTTATAATTTTTTTACCATCGGCTTCAATAATCTCATATTCAACCGGATTTTGAGTTACCTTTTCACGCTTTATATTAAAGCTGATTGGTTCGCTTATTCCGGAACGAATAATTCTTACTTTTACAAAGGTTCCTTCTTTGCCGCGGATTTTGTCTAAAGCGGCTTCAAATTCCATACCTCGAAGGTCAGAGGTATCTGCTCCGATTATAATATCCCCCGCCATAATTCCTGCTTTCTCTGCAGGTGAACCGGGTATCGGCTGTGAAACAATGATGTTTCCGTCACTCATAAGAACATTTACGCCAATACCTGTAACCTCTTCGTTAAGGTCCTGAAGAAACTTTTCCGCTTCTTCCTGATTATAATATGCCGAGTTTTCATCAATTGAAGAAAGAATTGCCTTGAGAACTTCTTCATAAGCCTGAGGATTTTCATTAAAAACAGCTTCAAAAGCTGTTTTATAAAGCTTTTCTTTTGTCACATCATCATATCTTGAAAGAATGGTGAGGTTGTTAATGATTTTTTCAACATTATCAGATAAATCAACCGTTTGCTCACTTGCGCCTGCTCCGGCATTGATTTCTGCAAACACAAACATACTGTTAACAGAAATCAGCATTGCAACAATGCACAACCAAATCACCGATGTTTTAAACCATTTTCTCATTTTCTTCAACTCCTATTCTGTAAAGATTATCTGAACTGCATATAAACTATCTTATATCCGTATGCGTTTTTCCCCACAAGGACACTTACCTGACTGTCAAGCAGATACCCGTTTACAGTTTCAAGCGAAAGCTTCTGACCTTTTGAGCCTATTACGTTTTCGGTATTAACAGGCAACGCCTGATACTCAAGATACGGTGCCTGATTTAATGTGTAAGGATTTTTTATTGGTGCAACATTGACCAGAACCGCTTTTTTATTTGCTGTATCACAAACAAATATCCGCGCGGTATACATCTTATAGTCTGTATATATCAGCTTCGGGTCTTTTGCATACGCCGTAAAGCTTGCAAACAACACCAAAAACGCTGATGTCAGGCATAAAAACTTCTTACGCATAAGTTAAATCTCTCCTACATTTTTTCGGGGGCTTCAATCTTCAGCATTTTAAGCACGCCCTCAATAACTATACGAACACTGTCTGCCAACTTAAGGCGTGCATTCATCAGCTTTTCATCATCAGCCTTTACGCGACATGAATTATAAAAGGTATGAAACGCCGAAGCAAGGTCGATTACGTATCTTGTAATCTTTGCAGGCTCACGTGTTTCAGATGCAGTCTTAATTTCTTCAGGAAGCTCGCAAAGCTTCTTTAAAAGTTCAAGCTCTTCATCCTTGACAAGAACTTCAGGTGAAATTTCAGCAAAGGGCTTAACAGAAATACCCTCTTCTGCAAGAAGTCTTATAATACTGCAAATTCTTGCATGGGCATACTGAACATAATACACAGGGTTTTCACTGTCTTGCTTTACCGCAAGGTCAAGGTCAAAATCAAGATGGCTGCCTGCCATACGCATATTAAACAAGAATCTTGCAGCGTCCACCGAAACATCTTCAAGAAGGTCTGAAAGTGTAATCGCCTTGCCTGTGCGCTTTGACATTCTTACTGCCTCGCCGCCCTGAGTAAGACGGACAAGCTGCATAATTGAAACCTCAAACTTATCGGGGTCAATTCCAACTGCCGCAAGAGCTGCCTTCATTCGTGCAATATGTCCGTGGTGGTCTGCACCCCATACATCAATACATAGGTCATAGCCGCGTGTTTCAAGCTTGTTTATGTGATATGCAATATCTGCTGCAAAATATGTGGGAATACCATTCTGACGAACAAGAACCTCGTTCTTTTCAAGTCCCATCTTTTCGCAGTTTAGCCAGATTGCGTCCTCCTCTTCGTAGGTATATCCGGCATCAGTAAGGCGTTTTATTGCTTCTTCTACCTTGCCTGACTTATGCAGCTCGCTTTCTCTGAACCACACATCATAGAATATACGGTATTTTTCAAGGTCACTTTTAAGTGCATCAACATTCTTTTCAAGTGCATACGCAACAAGTGCTTTTTTTCTGTCCTCACCGCTTGTTTCAAGGTACTTATCGCCCTCAATCGCAATAAACGCCCTTGCGTGTTCACGAATATCATCGCCGTGATAACCGTCCTCGGGAAATTCAATTGCGTCTTCGCCTTTGAGTTCCTGAATATATCTTGCTTCCAGCGACTTTCCAAACTTTTCAATCTGGTTGCCGGCATCGTTAACATAAAATTCACGTGTTACCTCATAGCCCGCATATTCCATAACACTTGCCATGCAATCGCCCAGTGCACCGCCGCGCGCATTACCCATGTGCATAGGGCCTGTGGGGTTTGCACTTACAAACTCAACCATCACTTTTTTGCCCTTGCCTATATCTATACGGCCATAGTCCTCGCCCATGTCCTCTATTGCACGAATAACCTCATACAGCCTTGCGTTTGACAAATAGAAGTTTATAAATCCGGCACCTGCAACCTCAATTTTTTCAATCTCACCGCCGACTTCAATTTCCTGTGCAATTGCCTCTGCAATCTTTCTTGGAGGCATACGAAGTGCCTTTGCAAGCAGCATCGCAATGTTGCAGGCAAAGTCACCATGCTGCTTGTCCTTGGGAACTTCAAGGTAAACCATGGACTCTATATCAACAGGCTCTGACGGTGCAAGCGCACCTTTTTTTACAGCTTCTTCAAAGCCTTTTGCCACAGCCTGTCCTATTTTCTTTTTTGTGTTTTCAATAATATTCATTTTTCTTTCAGCCTTTCTTTTTATCTTCTGAATGTCTTAGCCCACTGTTTTTGTAACGGTAAGGTCAAGACTGTTTTTCAGATATTCCTGATTATCAACATCTATTATATAGTCAATTGCAACTTTTCCGCCATCTTCGGTGAGTTTGCTTTCCAGCCGTATAGGACTGACCCCCATAGGGATTACACCATAGGGTGTTGAATAGCTGCAGAGTCGCTTTTCGCCACGTCTGAAGACCATTTTGCTGTTGAACTTTCCGCTTCTTATCATGCTTACTGTATCATCTGATACCTTTATGGTTGTGGTGGTATCCTCAAAGCCTGTAATTTCGCTTTCTTCGTACATTATATAAAACTTACCATTTTTCTGTGCGAATTTACCCTTTGTCTGAAGCTCTATTTCATTCATCTCATCACTGCCTTCAACATTCTGAAGGGTCTTGATAGAGATTATCGCATTATCTTCCATAATTTTCATCCTTTTATCAATATTTTTCAATATCTATCTTGCTGACATCTTCATGAATCGTCTTTTCAAGGAACACGCTCCCTAAAAGCGAAAAGTCCTCAACCGAATCACTTACAAAATACCGGCAGTTTCCACGCTTTGACGTGGCATCACCACTTAGCAGATTTTCTGCCTTTAAAAATTCAAATGCACTGTCCGCAGCCGCAGCCCCTGAATCAATAAGCGTCACACCACTTCCCATAAATTCACCAATTATTTTTTTCAGAAGCGGATAGTGGGTGCATCCCAAGATAAGGGTATCAACCCCTGCATTTTTTAATTCCTGAAGGTACTCTGCTGCTATAATTTCTGCAACACGGCTTTCGGTATAGCCGTTTTCAACCAATGGAACAAACATCGGACATGCCTTTTGTATAATTTCGGCATCAGGACAAATGCTTTTTATGTTTTCAACATACTTTCCGTACTTAACGGTTGCACCTGTACCAAGAACACCGATTTTCTTATTTTTTGTCGCTTTAACCGCCGCACGCGCTGCAGGCTCAACCACGCCCATAATTTTGACGGTTTTGCCGTCAGCAATCCACGGGAGCGCTGCACTGCTTGCCGTACCGCACGCAATTATTATAGCTTTTATGTCAAAGCTTTCAAGAAATCTGATGTCCTGTTCGACATATTTTATTATTGTTTCGCGGCTTCTTGTTCCGTATGGCACTCTGCCTGTATCCCCGAAATAAATAACATCCTCGTTGGGCATTATCTTCATAATTTCTTTTACACAGGTCAAGCCGCCAAGTCCCGAGTCAAAAACGCCGATTGGTCTTTTATCCATTTTTAATCCTCTCTGCAAAGAGCAAGCTGTATGTGCCTGTCTATAAGCTCGGTCATCAAAACTCCCGAATTTTCCCAAACCTTGGGATACATACTGATAGGTGTAAAGCCGGGAATTGTATTGATTTCGTTAAGCAAAATACGTCCGTCGCGTCTGTCAATAAAAAAGTCAACTCTGGAATGTCCGCGGCACTCGCAAATCCTGTATGCACGAATTGCCAGCTCTTTAATTTTTTCTTCTGTAGCCTTGTCGACAGGGGCAGGTATCATCAGCTTGGAGTCCTTATCCTGATACTTTGCCTCAAAATCATAAAATTCCTTTGCAGGCTTAATTTCTCCCAAAACATCTGCTGTTTCAGGATTTAAATTGCCCATAACTCCGCACTCTACCTCGCGTGCGTCAATTGCCTCCTCAATCAGAACCTTATAGTCATGTTCAAGAGCAAGGGCAATTCCACTTTCAAGCTCGTCACGGTTTAATGCTTTTGTGACGCCCATGGACGAGCCGGCTGACGATGGTTTTATAAAGCAAGGATAACCCAGTTTTGTTTCAATCAGCTCATAATCCGGTGTTTCACCAAGTTTCAGCTCAACCCAATCTGCCTGAGGGATGCCTGCCTTCTGGAAAAGAATTTTTGCAATACATTTGTCCATACACGCAGCACTGCCAATAACACCACTACCCACATACGGAATACCCGCAAGCTCACAAAGCCCCTGAACTGTTCCGTCTTCGCCGTTTTTGCCATGAAGCACAGGATAAACAACATCAATACAAATTTTTTCAACACCGCTGTCTGTCAGCTTCAAAAGCGCCTTGTCTGTTCTGTCGGGCGAAAGTACAGCCGGTACAATTTCACCTGTCTGCCATGTATGCTCACGGATTTTCTCTATATCGCCGTTATAGAAAAACCACTTTCCTTCCTCTGTAATTCCAACGGGATACACCTCATACTTGTTACGGTCCATATTGTCAAGCACAGCAGACGCCGAAACCTCCGAAACACTGTGTTCTGTTGAAACACCGCCAAACAGTACGCAAACATTAAGTTTTTTCATAGCACATCGTCCTTCATCAAATAATTTTAACTCACTGCAACTAAAAAATCAATATGTATAATAATAAAAATATATGTCAACACTTTCCTAAAATACCGATGCGTTGCATCAGGTACAACTTTTTGAAGGGAAGTATTACAATGCGATTTATCGATAAACGCAAATTTTTTGCACTCTTTATGTTACTTATATTAAGCTTTACATTACTTATATCATACGCAAAAGCCACAGGCAGTGACATTGCGGATTCGGTTTTGCGGCTTCACATCATTGCAAACAGCGACAACACAGCTGACCAGAATTTAAAGCTTGCCGTACGCGACCGCATCCTGCGTGAAACAAAGGAAATTTTTGAAAACTCAAAATCCGCATCAGATGCCGCAAGGCTGGCAGAGGAAAACACTGCTTTTATAAAGGAAATCGCCGAAGCTGAAATCCTTGCGCAAGGCTTTAACTACCCGGTTTCCGTTACAATCGAGGAAACCGCCTTCCCAACACGAGTTTATGCGGATATTGCTCTGCCAAGCGGAAGATATAACGCTGTCCGCGTAAAAATAGGTGACGCAAAAGGTCAAAACTGGTGGTGCGTAATGTATCCGCCGCTATGCTTCACTGACGGAATACTTTGCGCATCCGACAAGTCAAAGTCACAGCTTGCAACAAGTCTTTCGGCAGACGAATACGCCCTTATAACAGGCAAAGATTGCGGAGCAATCCCTGTAGAAGTGCGCTTTAAAATAGTAGAGATTTTTCAAAATCTGTTTTAAAGCGGAAGGTTTGCAATTGCATTAAGCGACATATCCGCACGCGCTCCTGCCTGATATTCAAAATAAGCAGCACAGCCTATCATGGCGGCATTGTCTGTACAAAGCAACATTGACGGACACACAAACTCCATATCATTTTCTGCCGCCAAAGCTTGGCACCGCTCTCTTAGCGGCTTGTTTGCCGCAACACCGCCCGCAAGGGCAATTTTTTTTGTGCCGTACTTTATGGCACATTCCGCAAGATGACCACTGAGAACATCCGTCACCGCCTCCTGAAAAGAAGCAGCAACATCCGGCTTGTTTATTTCAATGCCTTTTTGTTCTGCATTGTGGATGTAATTTATAACCGCAGTTTTAACACCGCTGAAGCTGAAATCAAAACCGCTTTCGCCCATATTTACACGCGGAAATCTTATTGCATGGGGATTTCCTGATTTTGCACATTCCTGAATTGCGGGGCCGCCGGGGTAGCCAAGTCCCAATACTCTTGACACCTTGTCAAAGGCTTCGCCTGCAGCATCATCACTTGTCTTTGCAAGAACCTCATAGGTGTTATAGTCCTTGACATGAACAATATGGCTGTGACCGCCAGATGCCACAAGACAGATAAACGGCGGTTTAAAATCAGGATTTTCAATATAATTTGCACAGATATGCCCCTTGATATGGTGCACCGGAACAAGAGGCTTTTTCGCTACAAAACTCAATCCCTTTGCCGCCGAAACACCAACCAAAAGTGCCCCAACAAGCCCGGGGCCGTATGTCACAGCAATTGCATCGACATCATCAAGAGTCATATTGCAATCAGAGAGTGCTTTATCAATTACATCGCTTATGTTTTCTATATGCTTGCGCGATGCAACTTCGGGGACAACACCGCCAAATTCCTTGTGCAATTCGATTTGTGTATTTATAACATTTGAAAGCACGGTTGTGCCGTTCTCCACCACTGCCGCAGCGGTTTCGTCACATGAACTTTCAATTGCAAGTATCCTCATTCTAACTTTCCTCCGTAATAATCTTCTTCATAAGAATTGCCGTTTCGCGGTTTTCGTAATAATTTGGTCTTTGTCCTACAACTTCAAAGCCCATTTTTTTATAAAGGCTTTGAGCCGCAAAATTGCTTGTTCTTACCTCAAGATTTATTTCAGATATTTTTTCATTCTTACAATGCTCAATCAATTTTTCAAGTATTCTCTGCGCAATACCCATTCTTCGGTAGTCACTATGCACTGCAACGTCCATAATATCTGCAACACCGCACATATTCCAAAGTCCGCCATAGCCCAATACTTTGCCGTTTTCTACCGCAACTGTATACGCAGCAATTTTGTTTTCAAGTTCCTTTTCAAAGGTTTTTTCAGCAAATCCTGAATTAAAACACTGTTTTTCAACTTCGACAAGTCCTTCAATATGCTGCCTTTGCATTGGTACATATTCAATCATAGCTTTACTCTTTCTATAAGACTTTTTATCTGAGCCGCACAGCTTCTGTAAACCTCAATATCACCGCCATAGGGGTCATTGACCTCGCCCTGTACGCCTGCAAATTCTGTTATGGTTTTAATATTAAAGCCTTGGGGCAGACTTGCCTTGTGACTTTCGGTCATTGTCAGAATAATATCGGAGTTTTCCAGCATTTCGTATGTCAGCTGAGTTGATTCATGATTTTTTATATCTGCACCAAGCTCAGCTGCCGCTAAAATAGCATTAGGCTCGGCTCCGCCGCCGCTTGCAAACAGCCCTGCCGATGCAGAAACTGCATTTTTGCGCGACATATTAAACAAACCTTCCGCCATGGCACTTCTGCAAGTATTTCCGGTACACACAAACAATACCGACTTTGCATCTGCCACGTTAATAATCCGTGCCGCTGCCGCTTTGTAAAGACGATTTCTGACCGCTCGCCAAAGTCCGTCTTCGGGAATTTCCGGTGCGTAAATTTCCTTTACCTCCAGAGCATCACATTCGCGCAGACAATCAAACAATCTGTGCGCCGCTTCTTCAGGACAAGCTTTGCTGCCAAGCGACAAAAGCTTTGCACAATCAGGCATAAGGTCTCTGAACTCATCAAACATCAGCACAGCAACCGTCGTAACCGCACAGCGTCTTTTAACAAAAGCCGCTGCCTGCTCTGCCGTTCCGCTCAAGATATATGTCTGACCCTTGGGAGAGTAATGCTTATACTTCATCCCCGGAGCCTTGGGGACTCCGTCATTTTTCAATTCACTCGATACCAGAACCTCACCTAAAACCTCTCGCAGCTGTTCTGCCGAAACACCACCCGGTCTTAAAATTGTCGGTATATCCGAGGTAAGGTCAAGTACGGTAGATTCAACTCCTACCTCAGAATCCTGACCTTTGATAATACCTGCTGCTCTGCCGTTCATATCCTGCAGAACATGAGAAAAAGTGGTCGGGCTGGGTCTGCCTGAGATATTTGCACTTGGTGCCGCAACCGGCACGCCGCACTCGCGCAAAAACTCACGAGCCGTTTTGTCATCAGGGATTCTGATACCGACCGTATCAAGTCCTGCCGAAACCTCGGTGGGTATGCACGGCTTTTTTTTGAAAATCATGGTCAGTGGCCCGGGCCAGAATTTTTCAGCCAATACTTTTGCCGCATCAGGAACTTCTGCGACAAACTGTTTAACCTGACCAAAATCCGCAATATGTACAATAAGCGGATTATCAGACGGTCTGCCTTTTGCGGTAAATATTTTCTTCACCGCACCGGCATCAAGAGCATTGGCACCAAGCCCATAAACCGTCTCGGTAGGAAAAACTACTGTTTCGCCTTTGCGTATAAGCTCTGCCGCAGCCTTTAAATCCTGTGGTGTATTTTCAAAAATCCTTGTTTCCATAGAAACAAACCTCTTCTCCTATGCTTCACCCTGTAGTTTAAGTTTTTCACTCTGGTCTGTTGTAATCAATGCGTCGACTATCTCGTCAATATCACCGTTCATAATTGCCTCGATTTTATAAAGCGTAAGTCCTATACGGTGGTCTGAAACTCTTCCCTGTGGGAAGTTGTATGTTCTTATTCTTTCACTTCGGTCACCTGTACCTACCTGACTTTTGCGGTCTGCAGCAATTGCTTCCTGCTGTTTTTGCAGTTCTGCCTCATAAAGCCTTGAACGCAGCACCTTCATTGCCTTGTCTTTGTTTTTATGCTGTGAACGCTCGTCCTGACACTCAACTATTACCCCTGTAGGGATATGTGTTATACGGATTGCGGATTCGGTCTTGTTAACGTGCTGACCGCCCGCTCCGCTGGCACGGTAGGTATCAATCTGCAAATCTGCAGGATTAATCTCAAAATCCACTTCCTCTGCCTCGGGAAGAACCGCAACTGTTACCGTTGATGTGTGTATTCTGCCCTGTGACTCGGTTTCGGGAACACGCTGTACACGGTGAACTCCGCTCTCGTACTTAAGGCGGCTGTATGCACCCTGACCTTCAATCATAAACGAAACTTCCTTAATACCGCCAATGCCGATTTCACTGAGGTTCATAATTTCTGTCTTCCAGCGTTTTGACTCGGCGTACATTGTGTACATTCTGTAAAGGTCAGCCGCAAAGAGTGCCGCTTCATCACCGCCTGCACCGCCACGGATTTCAACAATAACGTTTTTATCATCGTTGGGGTCTTTGGGAAGGAGAAGAATTTTAAGCTCTTCTTCAATTCTTGATATATTCTCTTTTGCCTCGGAAATCTCGTCCTGAAGCATATCCTTAAACTCTTTGTCTGTTTCGGGATCGTCAAGCATCATCTTTGCATCCTCGATTGTGTTCATATTGGTCTTATATTCCTTGTACTTTTCCACAATCGGAGTCATATCAGAATGTTCCTTACAAAGCTTGCGCCAGTTATCCATATCTGCCATCACGGCAGGGTCGCTTATCTTTGCCGCAAGTTCCTCGTGCTGTTGTTCAATAAATGATAGTTTTTCAAACATATTGTAGTTCCTTTCAAAATCAGTTTAAATTCAGGAATTTATTTCTCAATCTCGCCTCTTGACAATGCCGTAAGGTATGCATTGATAAATCCGTCAAGGTCGCCGTCCATAACTGCCCCGGTATTGCCTGTTTCATGGTTTGTTCTGTGGTCTTTGACCATACTGTAAGGATGGAATACATACGAGCGGATCTGGCTGCCCCAGCCGATTTCCATTTGTACGCCTTTTAAATCCTCTATTTTTTCTTTCTGCTCACGCTCGGCAATTTCGACCAGCTTTGATTTGAGCATCTTCAGTGCCATATCGCGGTTTTTGTGCTGTGAGCGCTCGTTCTGACAGGTTACAACCACACCAGTCGGAATATGAGTTATACGTATTGCCGATTCTGTCTTGTTAATATGCTGTCCCCCTGCACCGCTGGCACGATAGGTATCAACCTTTAAATCCTCGGGGTTTATATTTACTTCAATATCATCGTCAATTTCGGGCATAACATCAAGGGATGCAAACGACGTATGACGTCTTCCTGATGCATCAAACGGCGAAATGCGCACCAGACGGTGGACACCCTTCTCACATTTTGCATAGCCGTAGGCATTTACACCCTCAATACGGAAGGTAACACTTTTTATCCCCGCCTCTTCGCCGTCAAGATAGTCAATCACCTCGGTCTTAAAGCCGCGGCGTTCTGCCCATCTGGTATACATACGATAAAGCATTTCGCACCAGTCCTGAGCCTCTGTGCCGCCTGCACCTGCATGAAGCGTAAGTATGGCATTGCTACCGTCATACTTTCCCGAAAGCAACGTTTCAAGCTGCATTGCACTAAGATTTGCTGTAAGCTCGGCAAAGCCGGATTTTACCTCTTCAAGAACACTTATATCATCTTCTTCTATTGCAAGGGCAACCAGTGTGGTCAAGTCCTCCCATGAAGAATACAGTCCGTCATAGCGCTCAATTTTGTTTTTAAGCCCCTTTATTCTCTGAAGAATTTTTCCTGCCTCGTCCATGTCACTGTAAAAATCAGGTTCCATGGTTTTGGCATCAAGCGCTGAGATTTCCTCCATAGTTTTTTCTATGTTAAAGTGAATCCCTCAAATCTGTAATATCCTTTTTCATTCCGTCAAGCTCAAGCTTGTATTCATCAAACTCTATCACATTTTCACATCCTTTGATTTATGTATATGCGGCGGAAAAACCGCCTTAACCACCAAAATCTATTCCTTGCCAAGACAGCAATGCTTATACTTTTTGCCGCTGCCGCAGGGGCATGGGTCGTTTCTGCCGATTTTGTCCGTCTTTACAACCGGCTTTTTCTGAACAGTGCCGTCACCGCCAAGGTTTTCTGCCATGGGCTTTGCCACCTGCGTGCGCTCTATCTTTGCCTGAGGAACAACATGGAAGAGCATTTTTACCGTTTCTTCCTTTATGCTCGCAATCATTTCCTCAAACATATCCATTGCTTCAAATTTATACTCAATAACCGGGTCACGCTGTGCATACGCACGAAGGTTGATTCCTTGTCTGAGCTGTTCCAGGCTGTCGATATGGTCCATCCACTTTGCATCAACTGTGCGAAGCAAAATTACACGTTCAACCTCGCGTATACTCTCGCCAAACAGTTCTTCCTGAACAGAATATTTTTCCTGAGCCTTTTCAAGAAGAAGTTCGGTAAGAGATTCCACCGTCATGCGGTCAATGTCATACGGGTCAAACTCCAGCTCACCATCTGCAAACGGAGTAAATTCTTCGTTCATCTGCTCACGGATTGACCCCCACTGCCAGTCTTCTGCGTGTTGCATACCACCGGTATTTCTTACAACAATATTTTCTATAACACTGCGCATCATCTTTAATATTGTTGCCTTTAAATCAACTCCGTCAAGAACCTCATTGCGCTGCGAATAAATCATTTCTCTTTGCTGATTGTTTACATCATCATAGCTCAAAACGTGCTTTCTGATGTTGAAGTTTCTGCCCTCAACACGCGCCTGTGCCGTCTCTAGTGAATTTGAAACCATTTTGCTTTCAATCGCTTCGTCTTCTGCAAAACCGACCATTTCCATAATTCTGTTTATCTTATCCGACGCAAACAATCGCATCAGGTCATCCTCAAGCGAAAGGAAGAATCTTGACTTTCCGTTGTCACCCTGACGTCCGGCACGGCCTCTCAGCTGATTGTCGATACGGCGGCTTTCATGGCGTTCTGTACCCATGATATAAAGTCCGCCTGCCTCCAATACCTCCTGCTGCTGCGGCTCAATCTCTGCCTTGTATTTATTGTTAAGCTCACGGAAGGTCTTTCTTGCGTTTATAATTTCTTCATCATCTGTTTCTGCAAAGCCCGTTGCCTGAACGATAAGCTCCGGGGTAAAGCCTGCGGCTTCCATTTCTTTTTTTGCCATAAACTCGGCATTGCCGCCAAGAACTATATCCGTACCACGGCCCGCCATGTTGGTCGCAATCGTAACTGCACCCTTTTGTCCTGCCTGCGCTACAATTTCAGCCTCCTTCTCATGCATTTTTGCGTTAAGAACATTGTGCTTTATGCCCTTTCTTTTAAGCATGGAGCTAAGCTGCTCTGATTTTTCAATTGAAACAGTACCTATAAGCACCGGCTGTCCCTTTGCATGAGCTTTTTCGACCTCTGCTATAACCGCATTGAACTTTGCCTGCTCGGTTTTGTATATAAGGTCAGGTAAATCTTCGCGGCACATCGGCTTGTTGGTAGGTATAACCACAACGTCCAGTCTGTAAATTTCCTGAAACTCCTCTTCCTCAGTCTGAGCTGTACCCGTCATACCCGACAGCTTGCCGTAAAGGCGGAAGAAATTCTGAAATGTAATTGTTGCAAGGGTTTTGCTTTCGTGTTCAACCTTTACATGTTCCTTTGCCTCGATTGCCTGATGAAGTCCATCGCTGTAACGTCTGCCGAACATAAGACGGCCTGTAAACTCGTCAACAATGATTACCTGTCCGTCCTTTACCACATAATCCTTGTCACGGCGCATAATACCGTGTGCCTTGATTGCCTGATTGATGTGATGCGATATTGTCATATTCTCGGGGTCTGTAAGAGTTTCAATCCCGAATACCTTTTCAGCCTTTTTTACACCTTCGGGGGTAAGAACCGCAGTCTTTGCCTTTTCGTCAACAACATAATCAACGTCTGTATAGACATCCTCTGCTTCTTCCTTGCTGTCGGTTTCGACAACACGTCGGCATTTTAACGTCTTTGCAAACATATCAGCCTGCTCATACAAGGCGGTTGATTTATCACCAACTCCCGAAATAATAAGCGGAGTTCTTGCCTCGTCAACAAGGATACTGTCAACCTCGTCCACAATTGCATAGTTATGACCGCGCTGAACTCTGTCCTCTTTGTAAATAACCATATTATCACGAAGATAGTCAAAGCCAAGCTCGTTGTTTGTTCCGTAGGTTATATCGGCATTATAAGCCTCGCGTCTTGCGGCGTTATCCTTTTCGTGTATAATAAGTCCGACACTAAGACCAAGGAAGTTATAAAGCTTGCCCATCCATTCACTGTCACGCTTTGCAAGGTAGTCATTTACGGTAACAATGTGAACACCCTTTCCCGAAAGAGCATTAAGATATGCCGGAAGGGTTGCAACCAGCGTTTTACCCTCGCCTGTCTTCATCTCGGCAATTCTGCCCTGATGAAGAACTATACCGCCTATAATCTGAACAGGGAAATGCTTCATGCCAAGAACTCTTGATGCTGCTTCGCGGCATACAGCAAACGCCTCAGGCAGTATATCGTCCAAGGTTTCTCCTTCCCCAAGTCTTTTCTTAAAATTATCGGTCATTCCCCTAAGCTCTGCATCGGTCTTTGCCGCCATTTCAGCATCCAAAGCCAAAACACGTTCTGCTATGGGTTTAATCCGTTTTAATTCTCTTTCGCTATAGGTACCTATAAGCTTTTCCACCATGCTTTTAAAACTCATTTATTGTTCCTCCGTCTTGCATAATGCAATATACATATACAATCTAAATTAGTATATCATACTTTTCCCCATTTTACAAGGGTTGTAACAAAATATTAACAAGAATTTGGAATATTTTTCAAGCCAATGTTTATACTTATACTATACCGAAAAACCAAGGAGGGTTACACATGACACTTCAGCTTACAGCAAATCTTGTTTCATTTTTTGACAAAAACAAAGCCGCAGAGAAAAAAGTACATTCAGAATACCTTGTTAAATTGCAAACACTTAAACAAAATATTGACCTGACCCGATGCGAAATCACCGCAGCAATGGAAAACTTCAACAACGTAAACGAGCCAAAGCTTATTGACTTTTATATATACAAAATCCAATCCGAGCAAAACCGTTACGAGCAGCTGCTTATGGAATACAAGGCCCTTGAACGCTCGTATTCTGCACTGATAGCAAACTAACTCTTATGCCACATAAAACTGACCTCTGGAAAATTTTTTTGAACTTTTTTTATAAAAAGCTTGCAATTTGCGTTAAACTGTGCTAAAATATACAACTGTCGGCAATGATACTTGTATTTTGTCACGTATGCGCCAGTAGCTCAGCTGGATAGAGTGACTGGCTACGAACCAGTAGGTCAGGGGTTCGAGTCCCTTCTGGCGCACCAAAAAAGGAAAGCCCCTTGTGCTTTCCTTTTTTATTTTTATAAACATTCACAGGAGACGTCAGGTTATGTATACCATAGTCAAAGAGGGTTCCGGCGAGGTTCCCCGATTATCAATTGAACATTATTACCCGTCAGAGCACGGCTACCGACCTAAGGTCAGCCTTGGGATTTGTTATAACCAAGTTGGCTTTCACGCTCATTTTGACGTCTTTGAAACCAATCCTTTGGGCACAAAAACCAAGCATTTTGAATATGTACACGAAGACAGCTGCGTTGAATGGTTTTGCAAATTTGCGCCAAAGATATGCGACAGCTATTTCAATTTTGAAGTAAATTGCAATGGTGCTATGAATGTTTCGTTCAGAAAAAACCGACACGACAACGTCATTAAACTTACCGAAGAAGATGTTATATCTCTGAATATAAAAGCTCAGGTCTATGAAGACTTTTGGACTGTGGACTATACTGTTCCTTACAAGCTTATCCAAAAGTATATTCCCGACTACCGGTTCAAAACAGGCTCTGTTATTATGGCAAACGCTTACAAATGCGGTGACAATACCGAATTTCCGCATTATGGCTGTTGGAACATGACAGACCCCGATGTCCTTGATTTTCACAAGCCTGAATACTTTGCCCCGATGAATATTATATAATTCATCACAAATTCAGAATACGCTTTAACTTTTTAGCAGTACATCACTCTTTGGCGATGTACTGCTTTATTTATTTGTCAATATTTGATTGTTTACAACACTGTCAGCTGTCTGCTATACTTTAGGCATAAGGATGTGAACATTATGAATTTTAAAATTAACTTTATAAAGAAATTATCCGCCACCCTTCTTGCGGCGGCAGTTTTTACCGCACCCCTGAGCAGCTTTGCATCGGTTTTGGGCAGTTCTAAAATAAGCGGTTATACCACTCAGATAGGCGAAGGAACATACTATACCCATAATATTTTTTACAGCGACCAGAGCGGGGTGGGTAAGCAAACCGAAAATTATATTGTTTATACTCCAAACAGCACAGTTCTTCCTACAATAACAAACGGGGCATCGCTCTTTGGAACAACTGCTATCTCAAAAGAAACAAACCGCCTTGAAAATCTTGATACAGATATAATCGGCGGCAGCAACGCAGACTTTTTTTCCACACAAACAGGCGTGCCCATGAGCAACGCTATTGTTGACGGAAAAATCCTTACCAAAGACGCATCCGGGCAGGACGCAATTGGAATTATGCCCGACGGCACAGCGTTTATCTCTTATTTTTCTTTAAACTCGGTTCTTATAAAGGAAGACGGCAGCGAGGCAAATATTTACAACATAAACAAATACCGTCAGCCCTATGCAATCTACATGATGACAAGTGATTTTTATAATGAAACCAAAAACACAACAAAGGGCATTGATGTTATATTAGGCTCGATTGAAGGAGAAATGAAGATTGGTACACGCATGACCGCCGTGGTGGAATCTGTCAACGAAGTCACAGGCTCCGCGCCAATACCTGAAGGCAAGATTGTAATTACTGTAGACGCAAAAGCTCCCGCAGAATTTCTTGACCCGATTGCGTCACTTAAGGAAGGTGAAAAGGTCACCCTTTCATTCAGTGCAAACGGCGACCCTCGTTGGTCAGAGGTAGCTTTGGGCATGGGTTCTGTCGGCGGCAGACTTTTGATTAACGGTGAAATAAACCCCAACCTTTCAGCAGGGGCGGCGCCGCGTACCGCAATCGGCATAAAGGATGACGGCTCAATAGTGCTTTATACCATAGACGGCAGACAAACAGGTTACAGCTATGGTGTTCAGCTTAAAACCCTTGCCAGCAGGATGAAAGAGCTTGGATGCATTGAAGCTCTTAACCTTGACGGAGGCGGCTCAACACAAATGGTTGTTCAGCTTCCGGGAGACGATAAAAGCTCGCTTATAAACAAGCCGTCCGACGGCAAGGAGCGAGGTGTTTCAACCTTCTTTTTCTTTAAAAACACCGCAAAAAGGACAGGAAAGGCAGAGATGCTCCATTTATACCCAAAGACCAACTATATTCTAAAGGGAGCATCTGTTCAGCTTGAACTAAAGGCAACAGACCTTGGATTTCATCCGGCGTCAGTTCCTTCGTCTGTAACATACAGCGTAGAAGACGGAAAAAACAGCACCATTTCAGACGGCGCTCTTTTCACCGCGAAGGATAACGGCAGCGTAACTGTTTATGCACAGTCAGGGGATGCCAAGACATCTCTTACATTAACCTGCCTTGAAACGCCCACAGATATTGTTATAAAAAACAAAGATACATGGGAGGATGTTAAGGCTCTTGCTATGACACCCAGCGATACTGTTGAGTTGTCTGCTTTGGCGTATGGCGGTTATAATCAGCTGACAGCAAGCCGCAAAAATTTTGTCTGGGAGGCAGACCCCCAAATCGGTACGATTTCAGACATTGGTTTGTTTAAAGCATCGGATAAATACGGCGCAAGCGGCAACATCCGCGTATCTGCCGGAAAAAAAACTATTACCATTCCGGTAACGCTTGCCAAGCCATCGGATACCGACCCCAAGGCTTACCCCGTAATTGATATTAATTTTGCAGAAGGGACACTCACAGGCACGATTTCGTGTGAATATAATATTTCTACCGAAAAAGATAAAATAATTATCAGGGCCGACGGCAAACCTGTTGACTTTGAATATGACAGCAAAATCGGCGAGCTTTTTGCCGAGCTTTCTGATGCAGCAAGCAAAATAACGGTTTATGCAACCAACAGTTTTGGTTATACTTCATTTAAAACATTGATATCCGACACAGCCGTCCTGCTTCAATCGCCTTTTGCGGACACCGCAGGGCACTGGGCAGAAGGTCTTTTGGGGTATATGCATTCTGCAAAAATAATTAACGGTGACCCCACCGACGGAACGCTGAGATTTAACCCTCAAAAGCAAATGACACGCTCGGAATTTTCTGTCATGATATGCAACTATCTTGGACTTAAAACAGAAGATTACGAAAACACCAATTTGCCTTACAGCGACCTTGATGGCATTCCGGCATGGGCGCTTCCAAGCTTTAAAGCACTGTATGCAGAAGGCATTGTAAAAGGCAGATATGTCAGCGACACCGAAAGCTGTGCAGACCCGCTGTCCACAATCAGCCGTGCAGAGGCTGCAACAATTGTTGCAAGAACTCTTCCTGCAGGGGTCTTTAAATCAGCACTTACCGCGTCTGACAGAGAAGACATCCCTGCATGGGCTTCAGACGGAGTAACCACCCTTATTTCACTTGGGGCAATGAAGGGCTATGAAGACGGCACATTAAAGCCGCTTAACACCTTAACCAAAGCGGAAGCTGCAAAAATACTTTATTCAGTAATGTAATATAATTTTATTTCAAAGAAGGAGGAAACGCAGATGATTAATGAAATACTCTCTATGTTAGAAAACAAGGAATTTGTAAAGCTGCGAAGTACTCTGGCCGAAATGAACGCCCCTGACATTGCGCTGATGTTTGATGAGGTTCCTGAGGAAACTGTTTTAAGGCTGTTTCGCCTTCTCCCTAAGGAGCTTGCAGCCGACACCTTTGTTGAAATGGAGCCTGATACTCAGGAGCATCTTATCAGTGCATTCAGCGATAAGGAGCTTCGTGACGTCCTTGACGAAATGTATCTTGACGATACTGTTGATATAATTGAGGAAATGCCGGCAAACGTGGTTAAAAGGATTCTCAGACAATCTGACAGCGAAACACGTTCTGAAATCAATAAGATTCTGAAATACCCAAAAGACAGTGCCGGAAGCATTATGACAATTGAGTATGTATCGCTTAAAACCGATATGACTGTAGGTCAGGCATTTGACCGTATCCGTGCCACAGGCGTTGACAAGGAAACCATATACACATGCTACGTAACCGACTCAAACCGTCACCTTATCGGTATTACCACCGCCAAAGAGCTTTTGCTTTGCGACCCTTCGGTAAAAATCGGCGATATGATGGAAACCAATGTTATATACGTTGACACCTACGAAGACAAAGAGCACGTTGCAAACCTCTTTGACAAATACGACTTCCTTGCCATGCCGGTTGTTGACAAAGAAACCCGGCTTGTCGGCATCATTACTGTCGATGACGTAATTGACGTTATTCAGGAAGAAACCACAGAGGATATTGAAAAGATGGCAGCTATTTTGCCTTCTGAAAAGCCTTATCTCAAAACCTCTGTTTGGGACACCTTCAAAAACCGTGTTCCGTGGCTGATGCTGCTTATGCTTTCGTCTACATTTACCGGAAAGATTATCAGCTCGTTTGAAGAGACTCTTTCTGTATGCGTTGCACTTACGGCATTTATTCCTATGCTGATGGGTACCGGAGGTAACTCAGGCGGGCAAAGCTCGGTTACGGTTATCCGTGCACTTTCATTAGGCGATGTCGAAATGAAGGATATATTAAAAATCCTGAAAAAGGAATTTCTGGTTGCGCTGCTTTGCGGCATAGTTCTTGCGGTTGTGAATTTCCTTAAAATGATGCTTATTGACCAAAATACCATTATTGCATCCGGGCAAAGTCCCATGCTGGTTTCAATTGTTGTTTCGCTCACCTTGATTGTAACGGTGGTTAGTGCAAAATTGGTCGGATGCAGCCTTCCCATCCTGGTTAAACGACTTGGGTTTGACCCTGCGGTTATGGCAAGTCCGTTTGTCACAACAATTGTTGATGCTATATCACTGTTGATTTATTTTGAAATTGCAATGAATGTTTTACAGTTTTAAAAGCAAAATGGGATGTTTAAAAACTATGTTTTTAAACATCCCATTTTTTCTTTTATATCATTCCTCCGTCTACAACAAGAACCTGACCTGTTATGTACTGTGCCGCATCTGATGCAAGAAAGTAAGCTGAATCCGCTACATCCTCGGCACGCCCTATTCTCCCCAACGGAATATCCTCTGTAAACGCCGCAACTTCTTCCGCCGTAAGATGTGCATTCATGTCTGTTTCAATAAACCCCGGCGCAATGCAGTTTACACATATCCCCGAAGGCGCAAGTTCTTTTGCAAGTGCCTTTGAAAAGCCAATCACCGCGGCTTTGCTCGCAGAATAAATAACCTCACAAGAGGCACCCGAAACACCCCAGATTGAAGAAACATTTATTATTCTGCCGCTCTTCTTATTGACAAAATGCAAAATTGCCGCCCTTGCACAATTCATCATACCAAAAACATTAACGTCAAAAATACTACGTGCATCCAAATCGGAAAAATCTGTAAAAAGGCCCTGTTTAAGAGCAACTCCGGCATTATTTACAAGAACATCTATACCACCGAATGCACGCACGACTTCTTCAATCATATTTTCCACAGCATCATAATTTGAAACATCAGCACAAAACGCTTTTGCAGTGCCTCCATGTTCAATAATTTCTTTGCAAATCGCCTGTGCAGCATCGGCACTTTGGTTGTAATTCACAGCAACCTGCCAGCCCTCTTTTGCAAACTTTAAGGCAACTGCACGCCCTATACCTTTGGATGCCCCTGTAATAAGAACTGTTTTCATTTTGAACGTTCCTTTCTTTCTCTAATTTTTCTCATAAGTGTTTCATACTCTTTTTCGCGCTTTGCCCACGAAATATCATTATGCTTCATGCATGCGTCAAAGTGCCGAAGTGCCGCACATACATATTCTGCCGCAAGCCTTGCCTCGTCGTTTGTTGCAAAGCCAAAGCTTTCGCCAAGCATTTCAACTGTATTTTTTACATTTTTTGATGCGGAAACCAATGCATTTTTCAGGCTTATTTCGCTTGTTTCATAAAGATGTGCCCGATACACGGGTAGCACAACAAAAGATGCCATATCCCTGACAGTAACACCCGCAAAACCTTTTTCGGCTTTTTTGAATTTGTATCTTTCCTCCAAAATATCCATAACCTCAAAAGTTACTGCATTCTCAAATATATTTTTCTCAAAATCCGCCTTTTTGCGGTTTTCCATGCGCTGATAACGTATCTCATAGCTGTCTTCTTTTAATTTTTTCAAAACCTTCTTTTCGTCACGGCTGAGTTCCTTTTTACCCGTCCTTCTTTTTGCCGCAGACTTTCGTCTTTGTGCAGGGAGAGGTCTTGACCCTACCACCTCAAAGTCTATTTTTGCCTCGCCTAAATCCACTGCAGCAACCTTGATTTCCACTGTATCGCCAATGGTAAATTTACGTTTTGTACGCATTCCGTCCAAGGACAAACCGTTTTCATTCATCACGTATAAGTCGTCCTCAATTGTTCTTGCAGGGACAAATCCTTCAACTGTATTGGCAAGCTCTGCAAAAAAACCGTTTGCTGTGACATGTGTTATGCTTGCTGTATGCTTTTCGCCTATATGGTCTGCCATGTATTCAGCTTTCTTTACGTTCTTCCATGCAATCTCTGCATCCGCAGCATTCACTTCGGTCACAGACGCTGTAACAGACGCAGAAACCGCAAGCTCTTTAAAAAAATCAAGACGCTTGGGTTGAAGGTCACCGTCAAGACTTTCCTTTAACATTCTGTGCACAGCCACATCTGAATATCGCCTTATAGGCGAGGTAAAATGACAGTAATCCGAAAACGCAAGACCAAAATGCCCCAGATTTTTTTCACTGTATCTTGCCTTTGACATTGTTCGGAGCACGAGGTAGTTCACGACATCACACGTGTCGAGACTCGACACAGAATCAAGTATGCGTTGAAAATCTCTGGGACGCATATCAGGCTTCCATTGAAATTCCACGCCCAAAACAGGTAACACCCTTGCAAGACGCTCTATTCTTTCAAAATCAGGCTGTTCATGCACACGGTATACGCACGGAAGACCTTTTGCTGCAAGATGCTTTGCCACTGTTACGTTACATATAAGCATAAACTCTTCGATTATATTATTTGAGACCGTAATCGGATAGCGCTCTACCTTAACAGGCTTTCCGTCTTTGTCCAAAGTTATTTTTGACTCGTGGGTGCTGAACTCTATAGAACCGCCATGAACTCTGGTTTTGTTAAGGATTGCTGCCAAACGTTTCATATTGTGAAGCATCGAAACAAGGTGTGAATACTTTGTACAAAGCTGCTCATCGCCTTCAAGAATTTTTGTTGCTTTGGCATAGGTCATTCGGTCATGGGATTTTATAAAGCTTTTGCAAATCTTGTAATTTTCGACCTTACCGCGTGGCGTTATTTCCATAAACACCGATACCGTCAGCCTTACCACTCCCGGCTTGAGGCTGCACAGCTCATTCGAAAGCTCAAACGGCAGCATGGGAATAACCGTATCAACCAGATATACACTTGTTCCCCTTGCAAAAGCAGCGCGGTCAATGGGTGTATTTTCAGCTACATAATGAGTCACATCTGCAATATGAACACCAAGACAATAATTGCCGTTTTCCATAAGCTCAAGTGATACTGCATCATCAAAATCCTTAGCATCATCACCATCTATGGTAATTATCAGGCTGTCGGTAAGGTCGCATCTGTCTTTAAGGTCAGAATCCCTTACCTCTTTGGGCATCATCTCTGCCTGTCTTACCGCGCCCGGCGGAAATTGGGGCATTATATGATATTCGCTTAAAAGTTCAATAAAAGTCACAGCAAGTCCTCCGCTTATTTTCCATTTTTCATATTTTGTCCCATTTTTGTCTAAAATAATACGCTCTTATATAGTTTAACAAAAACCGCCCCAAAGGTTTTGGAGCGGTTTTTAACTGTCTTTAATTTCAGGGACTTACTCAGCGGGAGTTTCGGCTTCAGTTTCTGTTTCGCCTTCGGTATGCTGATGTTCCTCTACCTGCTGCTGAACTTCAGTCTGAAGAGCCTCTGTTTCAGCCTTATCCTTCTGGATTGAATATGTTGCAAGTACAATTGAGCTGATGATAAACAAAAGTGCAACAACTGCTGTAACCTTTTTGAGAACAGCATCAATTGTTCTGCCCTTATTCTTGCCGAAGAAGGTCTCTGCTCCGCCTGCAATAGCGCCCGAAAGGCCCTGCTGTTTGCCATGCTGCATAAGCACTGTAACAACAAGAATAATTGATATAATAACATGAATAATAATTAAAGTTGTCTGCATTTGAATTTCCTCCTAAGTGTTATGACTATGTATTGTGAAGCAAGCTTCACTACATTTCATCGCAATGTATCAATAGTATCATAAAACCCCTGAATTTTCAAGAGTTTTTTTAATTTTAGCCAAATTATTACTAATCCTGATTTTTGCGAAGGAAAACAGGAACATCTATTCCGTCGTCTTCGCTTACCTTGTTATAAAAATCGCCGCGTTTTTCAGCAGGAGCTTCTGCCGCAACAGTCTGAACTTCCTCTGCCTTTTTATCTTCCATTTCTTCACGCATAGCAGCAAAGATGCCCTTACCCTCGTTTCTGCTGAAGATTGATTCGGTAGTTCTGTTCAGCTTAGGCATGGTCTTGCCTTCAAAACCTGTTGCAATAACAGTAACCTGAATTTCGTCGCCAAGAGTTTCGTCAATAATTGCACCGATTATAATGTTTGCATCCTTGTCAGCTGCATCTGTTATAATCTCTGAAGCGGTCTGAATTTCAAGAATACCAAGATCACTTCCGCCTGTAACATTAAGGATAACACCCTTAGCACCTGTAATGGTTGTTTCAAGCAGCGGGCTGTTTATTGCCTTTGTTGCAGCGTCATGAGCACGGTTTTCGCCCGTTGCTTTTCCTATACCCATGTGTGCATAGCCTGTATTCTTCATAATTGTCTTTACGTCTGCAAAGTCAAGACTGATAAGACCGGGACGCGAAATAAGGTCTGATATACCCTGAACGCCCTGTCTGAGCACCTCGTCTGCCATTTTGAAGGACTCGGTAAGCGGAGTCTTGTTTTCTGCAATAGCAAGAAGCTTGTCATTTGGAATAACAACAAGTGTATCAACTGAATTTTTAAGGTTTTCTATGCCGACGCCTGAATTTTTAGCACGCATAGCGCCCTCAAACCAGAAAGGCTTTGTAACGATACCTACTGTAAGTATGCCCATCTCCTTTGCAATTTCTGCAACAATGGGAGCCGCACCTGTACCTGTACCGCCGCCCATGCCGGCTGTAACAAATACCATATCTGCATCCTGAATAGCAAGTGCAATTTCGTCGCGGCTTTCTTCTGCCGCCTTTGCACCGATTTCAGGAACAGCACCTGCGCCAAGACCCTTGGTCAGCTTTGCACCAATCTGAATTTTCTGGGTTGCTTTTGACAGGGTCAAATCCTGTCTGTCCGTATTAACTGCTATAAATTCAACGCACTGGACTTCTGCGTCAATCATTCTGTTAACTGCGTTATTACCGCCGCCGCCGACACCAACGACTTTTATTTTTGCCGGGCTTGTGGTTTCAGTATCAAACTCAAACAAAATAATTCCTCCTATCTCTTCTGTAAGCGAGAATATATCTCTCTTATAAACACATATCTCTTTTCATTATACCATTTAAAAAAATTTTGTAAATACCAAATTAAAAATTTATTCCGTTTTTGTAACAAAATTTCAATTTTTGTACTACATTTATGTCTATTTTTCTTCTTCTTTTGCTATTTTATCTTCATTTACATCCTGCAAATCGGGTTTTTCCTCATTTTGCGAAGATTCTTCCTCTTCACTTTGTTCATCAATTTCTTCTGCATCCTGAGCCGCCGCAAGCTTCAGACGTCTTTCACGTTCCTTTTCTTTTGCACGTTTTTCAAAGTATATATCAAAGGTGAGACGTCGGATTGATGCCATATTGTTGAACATTCTTACGCCAAAAACTATAATTACCGCAAACGAAAGACTTATACCAAGTATGTTTCCGATAAAAGTAAGAAACACTGCCAAAATAGCATTTGACACAAGACCAATCATAAACACGTTAATATTGAAACGCTTGTGAAGGTTTGCAAGCAAGCCTCCGAATACCGAATCAAGTGCCGCAAGAATTGCAACTGCAACATAGGGAAGGGTCGACGAGCTTAAATTGTATGGAATAAACAAGCCAAGCAAAATTCCCACCAGAACTGCTACAACAAAAAACATCATTCTGTCACCTCCGGCTCTACAACCTGCGCATATTTAAATGTACTTGCACCGGTATATTTTTTTATAAGCAGCTTATTACTCTTTTTTATTGTTACGTCAACGCCATAAAAATTAGATTGCTCAACTGCTCCGCCCGGCATCCTGAGTGCATTTTCAAGAGTATCGGGGTTACCTATCGCCTTTATCTCAAATGGTGCAGCCTGCTTGGTATTGTTGACACTTACGGTAGGCCCTACGCAGCGTATTTCGCTGGTTGCAAGGATTCTTTCATCATTTAAAGACAGTGCCTCTGCTCCTGCGGCACGCAGCTCATTGAGAATTGTCAGTATATACGAATCATGGACTATACCATAACCGTCATTATAGGTGATATTTCCAACAGTCTGGCTGCTGCCGTCCTTCAGGGATATTATAATTCCGCTGCCCGAAACGTCCGTCAAGCCGGCTATAGTTTCTGCACGGTTAAGCTCCTCTTTGAGAATTTTTGCAGCACCGCCGCTTTGGGCAACCTGTTCTCTGTATTTGGCAAGGTCGGTCTGCAGCTCAACAATCTGCTGAAGCAATTTTTCGTTTTTTTCAAGCTCTGCCTTATAGTCCTGCTGCAAAGTCTGAACTCTGTTTGATATTTGGCTTTCAACCGCATTGTTTTTGCGCACACCTTTTATCTGCCATGTCACAGCAAAAACAAGTATTAATATAACAATTGACATTGAAATCTGGAATTTCTGTTTCTTTTCCATGTTCATTTTTCTACCTCACTGTGTATCCTTTTATTCAGTCTGTCCGGCATTTTCGCCGTTTTCCTCCGGCTTCTTATCTTCTTCTGTTACATTCTCGTCCTCAGAGCTTCCTTCTTCAGTTGGCTTTGTTTCGGTCTTTTCATCAGGATTTTCACGCGGGCCGACATAAAGATTTTTACCGCGATAATCAAGAAGCGCCTTTTCATACTCTGAAATACTTTCTGAAATAACCTTTTTCACAAATGTAAGCTTGTACTCCATCTGCTCATAGCTTCCAAGCATGATATAAAGCCTGTCCTCATAGTCAAGACGGATGTCCGACAAATCAGCCGCAGATAACGAAGTCATTTTATCAAGCATCTCAAGCTTTTTAAGGATTGTAACGCAGTCAAATATTATTTTGCCTGTCACATCGTCCTTTTCAACAATGTATTCACCCAAAAGCTCGGATGCCGGAGTATAATCTAAAAGCTTTGCCGCCTTGGGTCTTTCCTCCTGCGTTTTATCGGTAATTTTTATAATCTGTCCTGTTTCGTCAACATGCAAGAAGCTTGTGGAAGTTTCAAGATACAGTGCCGCTTTTGCCTCTCTTACCCAGATTTTTATTTTATTGGGGAACAATCTTCTGACATTGCTTTCGGCAATAGCCGGAGTATCGGCAAGGTGCTTTTTCATTGTATTAACGCCGGTGCTGAAAATATTGGTGCCGGTTTTAGCCCCCGCAATCTCAATAATCTGTTCCTCTGTCAGGTTTTCCTGTCCGACACATATTATGGTTTTTATATTAAAAAACGGAGCTTTAAGCACTGTAAAAATTACCGCAGCACATACAAAGAGAAAAACAAATACAATAAGTCTTCTTTTAACTCTTTTGCGTTTTTTCTTTTTCATCAGCTGACGCTTTTTCAATTCAAATTCGTTTTTTTCAACAACCATAAAGCTCCTCCTCTCTGCTTGTCCTTATACACTAATCAGGTATACGGTGCACCCCACGATGCCCCGTAACCCTTATTTATTTCATTTTATTAAATCCGTCTTATCGAGGCACCAAGTGATGCAAAGGTATCCTCTATGCGTTCATATCCGCGGTCAATATGACGAACTCCCGAAACAACAGTATCACCTATTGCCGAAAGCCCTGCAATAATCAACGCAGCACCGCCTCTTAAATCCTGAGCTTCAACGCTTGCGCCCTGTATATAATTGCAGCCTGTAACAGCTGCCAGACGTCCGTCTACGATTATATCCGCCCCCATCTTTATAAGTTCAGGGACATGCTTGTATCTGCTTTCAAAGATATTTTCCACAAACACCGTCGTTCCGTCTGCCGCAGCCAATGCCGACATAAAAAGCGCCTGCGCATCTGTCGGAAATCCGGGATAGGGAGATGTCATAATTTTGCCAAGACCCCTAAGCCGCTGAGTGCTTCGTATCCGCACATAATCACTGCCACAGCTTATATTGCAGCCTGCACCCGAAAGCATTGATGTTATCAATCCGATGTGCTCGGGATTTACATTCTGAAGCACCACATTCCCGCCACAGCTTGCCACTGCACAAAGGCAGGTTGCCGCAAAAATCCTGTCTGACATTATATTATACTTCACTTTGTTTAATTTTTCAACACCTATTATGCGAATTGTTTCGGTTCCTGCCCCGGAAATTTTTGCACCCATAGAATTCAGAAAGTTTTGAAGGTCAACAATCTCAGGCTCACGCGCCGCATTTACCACTACTGTTTCGCCCTCCGAAACCGCTGTCAGCAACATTATATTCTCTGTTGCGCCCACACTGGGAAAAATCAAATTAACCCTGTTTGGCTGAATTTTGTTTACTTTGCAATATATCCGTCCGCCTATTTCTTCAACCGAAACACCTAATGTTTTAAACGCCTTAAGATGCAAGTCAATAGGTCTTAAGCCTATGCTGCAGCCACCTGGATACGAAATAACCGCCTGCCCGAATTTTGACAGAAGCGGGCCCAAAAACAGCACCGATGAGCGCATACTTCCCATAAGTTCTTCAGGAATTTCAAATTTATGTATACCTGCCGCATTCACCAAAGCTGTATGTCCGCCGTATTCTGACCTTCCGCCAAGATAGCTTATTATTTTAAGTGCGGCTTTAACATCCTCAAGGTCAGGGCAATTTGACAGCTCACATTCATTTTCATTCATTGCAGTCGCCGCCAGTATCGGAAGTGCCGCATTCTTTGAACCTTGTATATCCACCTCGCCGTTAAGGCTTTTTCCACCGCAAATTGCAATTTTACTCACTGTAACACCTCCAAAATTTTGCCGAATTACTTTACATACTATGTAAAGTTTATGGATTGTGTTACAGCAACTTTGTGCCCTATTTTTTCAGCTCTTTCATTATTTTGTAAATTTTGTCTGTAGCATCGGTTATGCCAATAGATTTTGAACCGCGGCTCATTTTTTCCAATACATCTGCATTTTCTAAAATTGTCTCGGTTGCTTTGGTCAAGGTTTCAAGCGAAAGCTCGCTTTGGCTTATCACCACCGCACCGCCTGACTTTTCAACCGCTCTGGCATTGTGCTCCTGATGGTTTCCTGCAACGTAAGGCGATGGAATAAGTATTGCCGCCTTGCCAAGTGCCGTCATTTCGCTTACCGACCCACCAGACCTTGCAATTATCAAATCCGCTGCATTGAGGGCTAAGTCCATATCATATATATATTCCTGAACTGCAATTTCAGGGTACTTTTCAATATCAATATTGCTTTGTCTGAAGCGTTTCATAACCCCTTCAAACTGATTATTCTTACCGGTAGACATTAAAATCTGATATTTTCTGCTGTCAGCTATTTGCAAAATCCAGTCAACAGCTACATTGTTTATTTTTTCAGCACCAAGACTTCCGCCAAAAATCAAGACAACCCTTCTGCTGTCAAGCCCCAATTTTGCACGTGCTGTTGCTTTGTCACACGCAAGAATCGAGGGTCGCACCGGGTTTCCTGTTACTTCTATCCGTGCTTTAGGGGACAAAAATTTTGCCGCGTCCTCCATACCCAACGCTACCACATCAACAACCTTTGAAAGCATACGTACGGTAACCCCCGGATATGCATTGGATTCATGAACTACTGTAGGTATTTTCAGCATTGACGCAGCAAGCAAAACAGGGCCTGCAACATATCCGCCTGTGCCCATGACTGCGTCGGGCTTGAACTCTTTAATAATTTTAACAGCATTGAGCGTTCCCGTTATAAGTTCGGATGCGACTTTTACATTCTGCAGGCTTATACTTCTTTTAAAGCCGTGTATCTTTATGAATTTAATCTCAAAGCCCATCTTGGGGACAAGAGTTTTTTCCATCCCATTTTCAGTGCCTACAAACAAAAATTCGCTTTGCGGCTCCTTTTCTTTAATGTAATTTGCAACCGCAATTGCAGGGTTTATATGCCCTGCTGTTCCGCCTCCTGCAAACAAAACTCTCATAAAAACACATCACCTTTCATTGCTCATTCTCTTCCCTGAAAAACGCATTAAGAGGCTGAATCACCATCAGCCCCTTAAGGGTTCTATTTTCTTTTGCCCATATTCTTGCAATGCCGCGAGATGTTAAGTACAATCCCCATTTCTGCCATGGTTATCGCCAAGGCTGTTCCGCCATAGCTGAAAAACGGCAGCGGCATACCTGTAACAGGCATTGACGATGTAACAACGGCAATGTTGACAATTGCCTGTATTGCAATCATGGAAACGATTCCCGTTGCAAGAAGCGTTCCGAAAAGATCCGGAGCATTAAGCGCAATCTTTATCCCTCTGACAATCAGAAAAATAAACATCAGCACAACCAGAATTGCACCAAGCAGACCAAATTCTTCTGCCAGAATTGAAAAGATAAAATCATTCTGAGGTTCAGGAATGTTCATATATTTCTGGCGGCTTTGACCGATACCTGCGCCAAATATACCACCCGAGCCAATTGCATAAAGTGATTGTACTATCTGCCAACCGCTGCCCTGAATATCCTGAAACGGGTCTAAAAACGTAACAACACGTGCCAGTCGGTATGGTGCTTTTGCAACCATAAGCACAATCGCAGGAACAGCACAAAGACCAAGCGCCATAAAATGTGTCATTTTTGCCCCTGCAACCAAAAGAAGTATGCAGGCTGTTGCCGCAATCAGCATTGTACAACTAAAATGCGGCTCCATCATTATTATAAGCGCCATAACACCTATAATTGCTATATACATAATAAATATACTGAACTTATCCAGTTCTTTATAGTTCATTGACAAGCTGTATGAAAAGAAGATTATCGTAGCAATCTTGGCTACCTCTGACGGCTGAAAGTTTATAGGACCTATGTAAATCCAACGTCTTGCATCGTTTATTTTTCTGCCTATGCCCGGAACAAGAACCAGTATAAGCAAAAATACACTTGCCGCAAAAATTGGAAACGCCCAGTTTTTCAGCTTGCGGTAGTCATAGTTTGCCGTAATAAACATTGCCACACTTCCAAACGCCGCCCAAAGCAACTGACGTTTGAAATAATAAAAGCTGTCGTGATTTGTGCTGCTGCTTGCATACGCAATAGGACTGCTTGCGCTGAGTACCATAATAAGACCAAACGCAAGCAAAACATATACCGACGCAAGAAACTGCGTATCAACTGTTTTGACAGTGTTTCTTATATTTTTAATGTTAAGCTCAGGTCTGCGGCTTGCCGAACCAATATTCTTTGCCGCAGGGCGTCTTTTTGCTCTTATCATACTCCACGGTCAGCCCTTTCTTTCAGAGTTTGTAAAATTTTATGCCATATATGCAATAAAGCACAATACAGCTGTAACAAGCGAGAACACTGCGACTATTTTTTTCTCGCTCCATCCGCACATTTCAAAATGATGATGAACCGGACTCATCTTAAATATGCGCTTGCCGGTTTTTTTAAAGTATGCAACCTGAATTATAACCGACAACGCCTCTGCAACATATACAAAACCTGCAATAAGAAGTACAACAGGGTTCTTCATATATATCGCCATTGCAGCAACTGCTCCGCCCAAAAACAGCGAGCCTGTATCGCCCATAAACACTTTTGCGGGATAACTGTTATAAATTAAAAATCCAACCAGACCGCCGGCTAAAGCAGCCGCAAAAATTATAACCGGAGTAACATTGGCAACGCTGGATACAACGCAATAAAAAAGCGAAACTATCAACGTTACCGTACCGGCTAAGCCGTCAAGACCGTCGGTAAGATTTACACTGTTTACCGCGGCAAGCATAACCAATATTATAAATGGAATATACCCAAAGTAAGTAAGGTCTGCAAACACCTTTGTAAACGGAATCTTAACCTCCGTACCTACCACGCCGCCGCATACCATCCATACCGAAAAAATAAGGGCAACAAAGAACTGCAGCGTAAACTTTTGCCCTGCACGAAGCCCTAAATTCCGCTTTAAAATTACCTTTATGTAATCATCCACAAACCCAATTGCACCAAAGCCAAATGCCGCTGCCATAATTGCAGCAAGCCCCCACACCTCCGCAGATGAAGCTTTGATGCCATATACAAAAACACCTGCAACAGCAGCAACAAGCGCCGCCACCATAAATATAAATCCGCCCATGGTGGGTGTTCCTGATTTTTTGCGATGCCACGCCGGGCCTTCTTCGCGTATTTCCTGTCCAAATTTTACTTTGTGCAGAAACGGAATCATAAACAAACCAGAAACCGCTGCCACAACAAACGCAACTGCTGCAATAATAAGTAATTTAACCATTTTATCCTCCGGCTGATTTTAGTTTTTATTGGTTATTCTCTGCAATAAAATCTGCAATTTCTTCAAGACGCATTCCTCTTGAACCTTTAAAAAGAATAACATCATTAGGGTTTAGTATATCCATTATGTGAGCCTTGGCTGCATTATTGTCGTAAAAAACATAAAGCTCTGACGAATTAAATCCGTTTTCTATCGCGCCTTTAGCCACAAACTCTGCATTTTTTCCTACTGCAATCAGGCAGCCAAGGTCATATCCGCAACAAAGTCCGCCCACATTCATGTGAGCTTCTTCAGAAAAGTCACCCAATTCCAGCATATCGCCAAGAACTGCAACCCTGCGGCAAGGCTCTGCACTGTTTTTAGGCGGCGTCACCGATAACACTTCAAGTCCTGACTTCATTGATGTAGGGCTTGCATTATAGCAATCCTTTATTATCACAAAATCTTTTAGCTCGGCGATGCTTTGCCTCATCCCTGACGGTCTGAACGCTGCTACACCTTCAACTATTTTTGAAACAGGCATGCTGTATATTATTCCGGTAAGGATAGCCGCCAAAGCATTGTATACATGATGAAGTCCGGGGACATTTACAACAAATTTCTCGATTTTTGAGTCTATTACAACCTCAAACTCGGTTCTGTCAGGAAACTTTTTTATGTTTTGCGCAATTATATCGCAGTCCTTATTTTCTATTCCGTAAGAAAGAGTTTCATACGGAAGTGTTCCGATTACACCTTTCAAATGCATATCGTCACCGTTTAATATTACTGTTCCCGACGGGGTAAGCCCCTCCAGTATTTCAAGCTTGGCTTTAAGGATATTTTGCTGCGACCCTAAATGCTCGATATGTGAATATCCGATATTTGTAATAATTGCAACCTCGGGCGCCGCAATCCGGGTAAGTCTTGAAATCTCACCAAAAGCACTCATTCCCATTTCAAAGATTGCAATTTTATCTTCTGCTCCTAATCTGAATACAGTAAGCGGAAGTCCGATTTCGTTATTGAAATTGCCTTCTGTTTTTAAAGCTTTGCAATGCTGCACAAGAACGCTTGCAACCATATCCTTTGTGCTGGTTTTGCCCACGCTTCCGGTTATGGCAACCGACGGAAGCGAAAACATACTGCGATAGCACGCCGCCATATCGCGAAGTGCGGCGTATGTATCATTTACCAAGATTACAGGCAATGAAGAAATATTATCAAATTCCTTATCAACCACACAGCAAACTGCGCCGCCGGCAATTGCCTGCGCCGCAAAGTTGTGCCCATCAAACTTATCGCCTCTCAGTGCAACAAAAACTGCACCGTCAACTATTTTGCGACTATCGGTGACAATATCCGCAGCAAATATATCTTCATTGCAATTTAGCAATTTACCCTTGCAGGCATCCGCCAACCGCTTTAACGTCAGAATTTTCTCCAAAACTGCCACTCCTAACCTTCCGAAGAATCTATCAACTTAAGAACTATTTCTCTTTCATCAAACACAATGGTTCTGTCCTTTAAAATCTGATAAGGCTCGTGTCCCTTGCCCGCAAGCAAAATTATATCGTCTTTTTTTGCATTGTCAAGTGCATACTCTATTGCTTCAAAGCGGTTTTCAATTACAGCGTATTTGCATTTGGTTTCTTTTACTCCTGCCAAGACATCCTCTATTATTGCAGAAGGGTCTTCGCTTCTTGGATTGTCACTGGTAACAATACAAAAGTCCGAAAGCTGTGCCGCAATTTTGCCCATTTGCGGTCTTTTGGTTTTGTCCCTGTCACCGCCACAGCCAAAAAGAGTAATAATTCTGCCCTTGGCAAAGCCGCGGATTGCATTAAGGATGTTGAGCAGACCGTCAGGAGTATGTGCATAGTCTATTATAACAGTATAATCTGTATTGGTTTTTACAACTTCAATTCTGCCCTTAACCCCTGACGCCGCCTTAAGCCCCTTTGCTATTTGGTCAGGCGTCAGTCCTGCAGCAAGGCAGCAGCCTGCGGCAGTAAGTGCATTATAAACCGAAAATCCGCCCGGGATTGAAAGCTCTATTGATGTTTTCTGACCCATATACGCAAGGTCAAACTTCACCCCATCAGACCTGTATTCTATATTTTCAGCTTGTATTTGAGCCGAAGTCTTTGTGCTGTAATCCAAAGTTTCGCAGTCCGCAGCACTGTTCATCGCCTCAAATGCATCATCATCATGGTTAAGCACACCAACACGGCACATTTTAAACAGCTGCGCTTTTGCTTGAATATAGTTTTCCATTGTTTCGTGAAAGTCGAGATGATCCTGCGTAACATTTGTGAACGCGCCTATATCAAATTCACAGGATGCAACGCGGTCAAGTGCCAGCGAATGCGACGAAACCTCCATAACCACCGTATCGACGCCTTCTTCTGCCATACGATTGAAAAGACTCATAAGTTCAAGCGAGTCCGGCGTTGTATGCTTTGACGGAATTATCGTTTCGCCTATCATATTCTGATTTGTTCCGATAAGTCCCACCTTTTGACCGCAGTTTTCCAAAACCGCCTTTATCAAATATGTTGTGGTGGTTTTTCCGTTTGTTCCGGTTACACCTATTAATCTGAATTTTTTATAGGGATAATCATAGTAGGTTGCCGCTATTTTTGAAAGCGCAAGTCTTGTATTCTTAACAACCACCACTGTTGCTGCGGTATCTTCAAGCGCCCTTTCCGCAATCACAGCAATAGCACCCTTTTCAAGGGCATCTGCCGCGTACTTGTGTCCGTCGGTTTTAAAGCCGCTTATGCACACAAACACATCTCCTGGCTTTACTTCGGCAGAATTAAAGGCTATACCTGAAACCTTTGCACCAATATTGCCCTGTATATCAATAATTTCAACATTTTTCAGTAATTCGGATAAGGTCATTGTCTTTCCCTCTCTTTAAATATCAATCGCGGATTTCTGCAAATCTGAAGTCCAAGGTTACAATTGTTCCCGGCTCAACCACAGTTCCTGCAGCAGGCGACTGTTCAGAACAAACCGCTATTCCGCCTGTACCTGAAAGTCCTTTTATTCGTACATTAAGTCCTGCATTTACTATTCCTTTGTTTGCCTCTGATGCATAGCAGCCCACAACATCAGGGATTGTAACAGACTTCTTGCTCTCCTCACCCTCGGTATAAGTAACCACCTTGGAATTTCTGGCAAGCTTTGAATATGCTTTGGGAACCTGATCAAGTATTATGTCACCCTGACCGCGGAAGGTAATATTTACCCCTTCTGCCTTTAGAATAGCCTCTGCTTCCTTGCGTGTTTTACCTGTTACATCAGGAACCGTTATATCAATCATTTCCATTTCTTCCTGCGTATATTCCGGTTCAACCCCCAAATACTGAAGGCTTTCCTCAAGAATGCTTTTTACAACAGGTGCGGCAATAAGACCGCCGTAATAAACTGCGCCTACCGGCGGCTGGTCAAGAATAACCAGACAAACAATCTCGGGGTCGTCAGCCGGTGCAAACCCAACAAACGAAGCCACATACTTGCCGTTTCCGCGGGGCTGTTTTTCAGATGTTCCTGTTTTGCCTGCAACGCGGTATCCTGCAAGATACGCGTTTCTTCCGCCGCCTTCAGAAACAACCGACTCCAAAATTTTACACATCGTTTTGCTTGTTTCCTTGGAAATCACCTGACGTACTACTTTGGGATTATACTCTTCAATAACGTTTCCGTTTTCGTCAACAAGCTGTTTTACAAGATACGGTTTCATCAGTTTGCCGCCATTGGCAACTGCCGAAACCATTGTCACCATCTGAAGCGGTGTCACGTTAAAGCTCTGACCAAAAGAAGATGTCGCAAGGTCAATCTCTTTGAAGTTCTCTGCGGCATGGAAGATACCGTCAGTTTCGCCCGGAATTTCTATTCCGGTTTTTTCGCGGAATCCAAAGCCCTTTACATACTTCATAAAGGTTTCACGACCTACTCTTGCACCGACCTCAATGAATACAGGGTTACATGAGTTCTGAACGCCCTGAACAAAGGTCTGAGCACCATGACCATTGCGGTTTGCACACGAAATTGTCCGGTCTGCCACCTTTATTGCGCCACTGCAGAAGAAATGGTCATTTAATCCTACCACATTTTCTTCAAGCGCCATTGACGCAACCGCAATTTTGAAGGTTGAACCCGGCTCGTACGAGTCAACCACAGCCTTGTTTCTTCTTAAAAACTGAGTAACTTCCGTCAGTTTGGCGTTATATTCAGAGCCTTCAAGCCTTTCGAGTTCTTGCTTTATCTCAGGATACTTCTCCTCTACCGCCGCGGTAACCGCAAAAGGTTGATTGAGGTCATAGTCAGGCTTGGTTGCCATTGCAAGGATTTCTCCTGTTTTTACATTCATCACTATTGCAGCAGCACCTTCTTCAAGCTTGTTCTCAAGCCGTGCATTCTCTAAGTGCTTTTCTGTAAAGTGCTGTATTGTTTCGTCAATGGTAAGAACCACACTTTTTCCGTTCTGTGGCTCATAATAGCTTTCATAGTTATCAGGAATTTCAAGACCTGCCGTTTTGTTGGCTGAAACAATTCTGCCCGGAACACCTTTAAGCTGCTCATTGTATACCATCTCGATACCTTCAAGTCCGGTATTGTCACTGCCTACAAACCCAATAACCTGTGCGGCAAAATTGCCGTACGGGTAATAGCGCTTTGTGTCCTCTGCAAACCGAAATCCGTCAAGACGGTATTCCTCAATATATGCACGGACTGCGTCTGTCTGATCTTTTTCCACCTGCTTTTTTATGTATTCAAAATTTGATTCCTTATTGATTTTAGCAAGAATATTGTCTTCGTTAAGCTCCAGAATTTCAGCCAGCTTTTTTGCTATTTGCTGAGGTGTCTGTTTGTTGTTCTGGCGCACGTTTTTGGGCGTTATGCTTATGGTTTCCACACTCAGATTGTTCGCCAGAACCTTCATGTTTCTATCGTAAATAAGCCCTCTTTCAGGGCTTATGGCATTGTCACTTGTTTGTTGTTCCCTTGCCGCAGACGAAAGCTCCTCACCGCGTACAATCTGAAGCCAGGCAACTCTTACCAATAAAGCAAAAAAAATCACAATTGCCGCTCCAAGCAGAAATATGATTCTTTTCCTCTGTTTAAATGTGCTTTGTTCGCTATGCACAGCAATACCTCCAAACGAATTAACCGTTTCGGTCGCTTATCTTCAATTTTATCATTATTTAAGTATATTTAAACAACCTCGTCAAAATTACCGATTCTCCCAAATTTACTGGAAGATATTAAGAGTTCCTGTAATAATTCCCGGAACACCCATCATTGCAAGTTTTTTCTCCTTCTCAAGAGTTTTAGTTGCAGAAGCGTCTTCTGATAAATCATTCATCTGAAGATCAACATAAAACATCTGGTATCTTTCAGGTCTTACCATACCAAACTTTTCACCGGCAACAGTTTGAAGCTGCTTTAAGTCAATTGTCTTGTCAATCTTTACCTGAAGCGCCTGATTTGCAGCAACTATATTTCCATATTCATTTTTCAGCTGAGTAATTTCATTGTTTGCCTCGTTGATTGAAACATAACCGTTTACAATTACAAAAGCCATTGCAAAAGCCAATATAACCGAAATCAAACTGCTTAGCTTGTTTTTGCTTTGTGGCTTAGAAGCAGCCTTGCGTGTGGTACCGGCTTTGTCACGGAGTTCGTTTTGCAAATTTTGTCTGTAGCCGTTTGTGTCAATATTCAGTTTGCGTGCCGTACTTGTGTTATACGCATACATATTTGCCATTTTGAACTCCTCCTTTTTATAACTTTTTAACCGCTCTCAGCTTTGCGCTGTGCGCTCTTATATTTTTTTCAAGTTCCTCTTCGCCCGAAATCATCGGCTTGCGTGTAAGAATTTTTACCTGAGGCGTCTTTCCGCAAACACAAACCGGAAAATTCTTGGGACATTCACACCCTGACGCAAGCTCTGCAAATGTCTGCTTTACTATTCTGTCTTCCAACGAATGAAAGGTTATAACCGATAAAACTCCGCCCGGCTTTAAAGCATCAACAAAATCTCTGATTGCTCCTTCAAGAAGACTAAGCTCGTTGTTTACTTCAATACGAATCGCCTGAAATGTTCTTTTTGCCGGATGCTTGTCCGCAAATCTTGCCTTTGCCGGAATTGCCGCTTTAATAATATCGCTTAACTGAAACGTTGTTTCAACCGGCTTTGTTTGCCTCGCAGCTATAATCCCTTTTGAAATCTGCCGCGCATAACGCTCCTCACCGTAATCAAATATGATTTTTGTAAGCTCTGCCTCACTGTACTCATTTACAACTTCATAAGCACTGAGTGCATCCTCACGGTTCATTCGCATATCAAGCCTTGCATCCATATTATAGCTGAAACCGCGTTCCGCTGTATCAAGCTGTGGTGATGATACCCCCAAATCCAGTATTGCTCCGTCAAGCTCTTTGACGTCAAGCGACTTGAGTATGTCTTTTATGTTGGCATAATTGTTGTGAACAATTTTTATTTGATTTTTATATTCCTTTAAGCGCTCAGAAGCCGCATCTATTGCTGTCATATCGCGGTCAATCCCAATAAGCAAACCATCCTTCGAAAGCCGCGAACAGATAAGTGATGAATGTCCGCCGCCGCCAAGTGTTCCGTCAGCATACACTCCGTCCGGTTTTACCTCAAGCAGATTTACGCTCTCGTCAAGCAATACGGATATATGTTTGAAGTCACTCATTACAATCCGAGCCTTTCCATTGCACCTGCAATTTCTTCTGAATCAAACGAAGAATCCGAAATATACTCTTCCCACTTTGCCTTATCCCATATCTCCGCACGATTTGAAACACCAAGAATAACAAGCTCCTTGCTGAGTCCTGCATACTCGCGAAAATTGGGCGGAATAACCACTCTGCCCTGAGCGTCAATCTCGCACTCGGTTGCACCGCTGAAAAAGAATCTGCGGATTTTTTGACCGTCCGAGCCACGAAGTGTCAAAAGCTCTTGCTGAAATCCCTCCCACTCTTTTACAGAGTATGCATACAGGCAATCATCAAGGCCTTTTGACAGCACAAAATTCCCGCCCAAGTCATCTCTGAACTTTGATGGGATACTGACACGACCCTTTGTGTCCATATTATGATAATACTCGCCTATAAGCATCAGGATTTCACCTCCTGCCTTCTGAAATTTTATACCACTTTATGGGTATTTTGCTCCACTTTGCTCCACTTTTTATTTATTTTACTATACTTTTTTGTATTTTGCAATACTTTTTTGAAAATTTTTTTAATAATATTGAAAAATTTTTGTAATACAAAAGTAATCTTTACATTTCTTACCAACCAACAAAAAAGGCGGCATTTTGCCGCCTTTATTACGATAATAAAGTTATTATTGCTGAATATATTTCTTTAAATAGTCGGGCATTTGATTTTCTCCAAAGCAAACACCGTTATTCGCAATCCACAAATTGCTTTCATCCGAGTTTCTTGTTCTATGAAACAGCAGATAATTCTTTCCGTCTTTTGCATTCCTGTTTTCCATCGACAATGTAAGCAGCGCCTCAGCAAGCTCCTTTGAGTCTGCTTCATTTAACTGAACACAGTCCGCAGGATTTGCGTAAAACTCGTGCCAATCACCCGTAACACCCTTATAAGTGCAAATATCGCCAGCCTTAAAGAATGGTTCCTTACAAATCCAGAGACTTTCCGCACAGCTGTTGACCACCTCATCATAATATCCCATATCCTTTAGTACCTGCATAGCATTTTTATAATTTGAATTTACTGTAATATTAAAGGATTGAATTTCATAGCTGTCGGCATTTGGGCTGAACACACCATCTTTAAATACCTTTTTTTGCTCATTTTCCTGTGCAGTAAGCTGCAGAGATATATTAAATTCAAGAATATAGCCTTTGCCCGACATTTCCTTATACGAAAGGTTCTCTACATCCTTTTTAACCGCCGCCAACAATTCTGCGGCATCCTTGTTCAGTGCAATATGGTAGCTATAGCTTGATGCATACGCCCCCAAAGTAGCATTGTCAATGTTTTCTATATTCAGCTTATCAAGCCCGGTTATCTGCATTTTGTATTCAGTATATTCAAACATCTTTGCCAAAGCTTTGTCACATGCAGCTTCTGTTACCATATACCTGCGTTCAAGACTTTTTCCGTTTTTGAGTTCATACTTCACACGGATAAAGTGCCCCGAATACCTTTCGTCTGCCATAAGTGCCTTTTCCGTTACCGGAATATTCTCTATAAATTCACCATGCGCCATTCTGACCGCATCAATCGCAGAAGCATCCTCAACAAGAGGACCGTTACTACTTGCATAATACCCGGTGAATACAGCCGCTTTTGCTATTTTGTCGGGTTCAGGAATCCTTGTTTCATAGCCAAAAACGCTTGTGTAGGCACAAAAGCAGATTACAACTGCAGCACTTGCCGCAAAGACCGCAAATCCCTTATAGCTTCCAAAAACCTTAAAGCTTTTTGTCATAAGCATCTCGCACACAAAGTAAACAATAGCCGAAACAACCGCCGTAACTATATAAATCGCCAGCCCCGGCAGTCCCATGCCCCACAATATCGCAAGCATTGCAAGAGCAGCTGCTGCAGCAAGCGTGTATTTAAGAACAGGGTGGAACACCTTAAACGCAGCCACATCGCCGCACGCCTCGATTTTTCGGTTTTTGTAAAGCAAATAGCCAAGCACATAAACCACTGTCGCACCGATAATATATATCCACAGCTGAACACTTTTAAACATAGAAATATCAAATGACCATTCCTGCACAAGCCTTGTGAACAGCCATACAATGGGGGTATTTATATAAATTTCTTCCGCTATAAACCCATCGGCATTTTGAGCAAACCCAAAGAGGAATACATCGCTTACAAGCACAATTGCGCCTGCAATAAGCAGTGAAAATGTATGAAGCAGCAAATTTATCACAACGTGTGCCACACCGTTACCTGTCAAAAACGCCGAAAAGCTTGCAACCGAGAACATTATAAACAAAACCGTTACATTAATCATAACCCAGCAGCCTACGCTCCATGGCGCAAATACCTCACCATAGCCAAAAAGACTCATCGCAAGCAAAATAATTCCGTTAAGCAATACAGGGGCAAGCATCAAGCTGAAACCGCCAAGAAGACCTGATATGTAATAAGCCTTGCGGGTTACAGGAATTGAATGTGTAAAAATACCCTGCTTTGCCGAATGAACATTATGAAACACAAGCAGCGCAACAACAGTTGGCACCACCATCGCCATAAGATATGGTATAACCATAAACGACTGCTTTAACAAAATTCCGGTATTGTTAAATATTCTGTGATGTTCATAGGAAGCCACCCATTCCGAAGGGAATCTTGTCATAAACACAAACGGAACGCTGAAAAACAGAACTATAAAGTAAAGAAAGCTTCCCCATTTAAATCTGTTCAAGGTGTTATTGTAAATGCCAAGATTAAACAATGATGTTTTCAAAGTCATATCCTAAACCTCCCAACTCATAAATAAATACTTCCTCAAGGGTAAGGCTTACCTTGTCAAATATAACAGGATTAAACCTCTTTATCTTAGCAGCAACATCATCTGCCGCGCCCTTGACAATCAGCGTGTAGACCGAACCCGTCTTTGCTGTGTGCAAAATATCAATTTCATTCTTTAACTCTTCGGGCAATTCACCCTCAAACACAGTCTGAACCTTTTGGATGTTCCCCTTAAGGTCACAAAGCGGCTTCTCCATAACCATTCTGCCGTTATGTATAATTCCTACGTGGTCGCATACATCCTCAAGCTCACGAAGGTTATGCGACGACACCAAAACTGTCATTTCCCTCTCTGCCACGTCACCGATAATAACATTCATTATTTGCTTACGCATTACGGGGTCAAGTCCGTCAAGAGGCTCGTCAAGAATAAGCACCTCAGGCATACACGAAAGAACAATCCTGAAGGCAACCTGCTTCTTCATTCCCTTTGAAAGGCGTCGGATTTGTCTGTTTTCTTCAATTTTTAATACTTCTCCCAGTCTTTCATACCGTTCACGATTGAAATTTTTATATATGCTTTCATAGAACTTTGCCATTTCCTTGACAGTATAGCTGCCAAAATAATACCATTCATCATTTATGCACAGAATCTTCTGCTTAAGGTCACTGTTTTCCCATACAGGCTGCCCGGCAATCTCAACCGTACCCTCATCGGGTTTTAAAACGCCTGTAAGATGATTTATTATAGTTGTCTTGCCTGCCCCGTTAGGGCCTACAAGTCCATATATACTGCCCTTTTCAACATTTATCTCAAAGCCGTCAAGGGCGCGGAAGCTACCAAAGGTTTTTACTATACCGCTTGCCTTAATCATTTAGTTCATCCCTTTCCTCGTAAATATTTTTTACTACATTCTCAATTCTCTCCTTAGCCTCGCCGTAAAAAGCAAGCTCCTTAAGAGTGTCCTTCAGCACGCTGTAAAGCGCATCAAGCCTTGTCTTATCCGCCTCTGGCACTTTTGCAACAAAATTGCCCTTGCCCCTTATGCTGTAAATTATCCCATCTGCTTCAAGAGTTCTGTATGCCCTTTGAACAGTGTTGGGATTCACTGTAAGGCTGACCGAAAGCTCACGAACCGACGGCAGCTGTTCATCTGTCGTAAGCACTCCGCTGATGATAAGTTCCTTTATGCCCTGAGTAATCTGCTCATGCAAAGGCTTGTCATTTTTGTAATCCAGTTTAACCACACTATCACCTCGCTCAAACTGTATTATTTGTATTAATACAGTTATAGTATAACAGAAGATATAATTTTTGTCAATAGAATACGAAAAAAATTCAGGCAAACTTTGTTTGCCTGAATTCATATCACCAAATTATACTTTAATTATTTTTACCTCAGCCTCGTCAAGCTTAGCTTTAAGCTCGCCTTCGGCATCTGTATCGGTTATAAGAAAATTTATTGATTCAATGGGTGCAAGCTTGACAAAGCCAACACTGCCCATTTTGCTTTTGTCGCAAAGATAGTATTTGTATCTTGAATTTTTAAGCATTTTTTGTTTAATTCCACATTCCTGCTCATTGCTTTCTAAAATTCCCGATTCAGCAGTTACCCCTTTGCTTGAAAAGAACATTTTAGTTGCGACAAAGTTCTCGGCAATACTTTTTTCAGCCAACGTGCCAACAAAGGACTGGTTGTTGCTTAAAACTCCGCCAACCGAAATCACCTTTATAAACTCACTGTTTTCAAGTTCCACAACAACCCTGAGTGAATTTGTTATTACGGTGATGTTGCGCATTGCCTTCAGCTCTTTTGCCATAAAAAACGTAGTGGTGGATGCATCAAGAAATATTGTGTCACCCTCTGCAACCTGCTTTGCTGCCATTGCCGCCATTCTTTTTTTAGCTTCTACATTTATTGTTTTTCGTTTTTCCAAGGATGCTTCATACGTACTTTCATCCATAGGCACTGCGCCGCCATGGGTACGTCTTAGCTGTTCCTGCTTTTCAAGCTTTTCAAGGTCGCGGCGAACCGTTTCCTCGGTAACGTTTAGCTCTCCGCTGAGGCGGCTTACCGAAACCGCGCCTTCTGCGGCAAGAATTTCAAGTATCTTTTTCTGACGTTCAAGTGCAAACATATATTTCACACTCCGTTTCTAAAATTTCATTATACAGAACAAAGCGGCAAAGCCGCTTTGTTTTTATCTTCTGTCACTCTTTTTAATTATTGTCACCTTGGCTCCGTTTTTAAGACCTGCCGCATTGGCATCATCTGTATCAATGTGCATTTCGACATTAAAATCATCACGGACTCTTACCTGTACATCATAGAATCTTGTCGGTTTTATTCCCTCAATTTCAACATCAACATAATCATTATCCTTAATGCCGTTCATAGCCGCATATTCAGGAGTAAGGTGTATGTGTCTGTTGGCAATTATTACACCTTCCTTAAGGTAAACACTGCCCTTTGGACCTACGATAACAAGCTTTTCTGAGCCTTCAATATTGCCGGAGGGACGAACAGGCGGACTTACCTTAAGAACAAATGTATCTGTTCTTGAAATCTCAACCTGAGTGTTCTTTCTGACAGGGCCAAGAACTCTGACATTCTCTATTGATTTAAGCGACGGGCCCACAAGCGTAACTACCTCGTTTGACGCAAATTCACGTCCCATAAGGTACTTCTTAACCGTCAGCTCATAGCCTTTGCCGAATAGGATTTCCAAATCCTCCTGCGAAAGGTGAATGTGGCGCTGTGACACACCAACCTTAATCTGACCGTCGGTGTTCAGCCCTTCAAGCACACTTTTCACAGCCTTTGCAATTGTGTCTGTATCATACATAGTCTTGCACCTACTTTATTTTTCCATATCAAAGAATTTTGTTACTTCCTCATGAGGACTTGCTATTACCTCACATCCAAAAACCTCACCAAGCTCTGCAGCACAGGCTGCACCTGCTTCAACCGCTGCAGTAACAGCAGAAACTCCACCGGCAACAATAAGCGTTACCAATCTTCCGCCGAGTCTTTTTTCTGTATGGATAAGTCTTACATCTGCCGCCTTTGTCATAGCATCAAGGCCTTCTATTGCGGCAACAAGTCCCTGAACCTCAAGCAATCCTATTGATTCCATTACCGCACTACTCCTCTCCCTTGAAGCTCTTAGGCAGCTTCTTGTTAAATTTATCCTTATTTATATCCATCAGGTATGCCATGCTTTCCACGCCGTCGCCGGGATTTGCTATAACGTGTGATACAATGTACTTACCCTTTTCTTTAGCGTACGCCTTACCGGCTTCAATCGCAGCCTTCACAGCATCAACACTTCCCTCAATCTTGACCTCCATAACTAAAGGTGCAGGAACATCCGCGCTCTTTGGTCTGTTTCGGTCAAAGGCTATTACCCTTATGTCAGAGGTTTTTGCACAGAGGTCTGCAACGCAAACTGCTGTAGTAAAGCTGTAAACTTCTATCATTCCCAAAGCTTTCATAAACTTTTATCCCTTTCCGTTGTCTTAGGCTTAAACTATATGCAGTCCATCTGCCATAACGCATCTTCTTTGACGTGTAAACGATCTTGCAGAAGTAAGTCCTTCACCTGTGGGGCCTGCAATTGTAAAGGTCGTGTGACCCTCCCCGCCTGCACCGATACCTGCATAAGAAGGTGCATTCTTTACAAAAATTGTTGTTTCAACCGCTCTTGCAAATGCAGTAAGTCTGTCAACGTTCTTTGAATGAATGTGAGCAGAATGTCTGTTTCCGTGTTCTGCCTTTACTGCCTCTGTGATTGCTTCTTCAATATTTGATACTCTTACGATAGGAAGTATTGGCATCATCATTTCAACCTGAACAAATGGGTGCTTTGCATCTGTCTCACAGATAATAAGTCTTGGGTCTGCATCAATGCCAAGCTCCTTTAAAAACTTGCCGGCATCCTTGCCAACCCACTTTTTATTTATTCCAAACTTGCCGTCCTTTTCTATCAGCGCCACCTTCAACAATCTGTCAACATCCGCACCCTTCAAAAGATATGCACCGCTCTTCTGCATTTCTGCAATAAGCTCATCTGCAACAGAACTCAGTACAAAACATTCCTTTTCAGCAATACATGGCAGATTGTTATCAAAGCTTGCGCCCTTAACAATATCCGATGCAGCCTTAGCAATATCCGCTGTGTCATCAACTATAACCGGCGGATTTCCTGCACCGGCACCAATAGCCTTTTTACCTGAAGAAAGAAGCATCTTTACAACACCGGGACCGCCTGTTGCAACAAGCATACGTACAAGTGGTGACTTAACCATAATATCCGATGTTTCCATAGTTGGATTTTCAACCGAAACTACCAGATTTTCAGGGCCTCCTGCCTCCAGTATTCCGCGGTTTACAAGGTCAACTGCGTAGTTTGCAATCTTCTTTGCATTGGGATGCGGATTAAATACAACCGCATTACCCCCGGCAATCATTCCGATTGAGTTGCATATAACCGTTTCACTTGGATTTGTGGAAGGAGTAATGCTTCCGATAACGCCAAACGGAGCCATTTCGATAAGAGTAAGACCGCAATCACCGGTTTTGACACTTGGTGACAAGTCCTCTGTACCCGGTGTTTTGTTGGCAACCAGCTGATGCTTGATTATCTTGTCGGAAACTCTGCCCATGCCGGTTTCTTCGACACCCAGCTTTGCCATTTCTTCTGCTTCTTCAAGTGTAAGACGGCGAATTGCCGCAATCATTTTTTCACGCTGCTCAACGGTATAGCTTTTATACTGAATATAAGCCTTTGATACAGCCTCCAAAGCCTCCTCCATTGTGGAGAAAACACCTTTAAGCTTTCTGTCGGGCTTTACATCCATATTCTGTATTACACTTTCAACTATACGGCTAATATATTTTTCATCAACCATTTTGTATCATTCCTCTCTGCCAAAAACCAGTTTTTATGATATAGTCTGAAATAAAATTGTTCAGATTGTGTGTTTAACCCACCGCGGTATGCTGTTGTACATAAGGAAGGTTAAACGCGCGATATGGACAATTTAAATCAGACAATTGTATTCCAAAGCTTGTCGTCGGGGTTTGCAATTACCGAGCTGTCAAGGAACATTGTTCCGCCTGACACCTCTGCCTTTGCTCTTTCTATCGCCGCCTCAACAGCCGCAACCTCGCCCGTAAGCAACATGTATGACTTGCCGCACATTCCTCTTGCCACACGAAGCTCAATCAAATCCACAATCGAAGTCTTTGCCGCAATATCCGCAGCCGCAATTATTGATGCCGCAGAATAAGTTTCAAGCACTCCCAAAGCACGCTTATCCGTTACTTCTGTTGTTCCATAAATTGCAGGAAATATTGAATCATGCGGATTGCCCAAAACAAAACTATCTATCAGCTTTTCAGAAAAGGCTGATTTTACGGTGTCTACCGAGGCTCTGACAGCACTTAAATCGCCTTCGATTAAGATTATGTATTTGCCGGGACATACTACCTCAGCCTCAATAACCTTAACCTCTGCAGTTTTAATCATCATATCAGCAGCACGGATACCGGTGGAAACCGTCATAAATTCAGCCATCGCCAATGCTTTTCCCATTTTTGTTTCCTCCTATCCTACTGCTTTTTTATTTTTAAAACAATGTATTTGTCCGTAACTTCTTTTACCACTGCCGCACACGGACTGTGCAGCTCTGCTCCCAAGCCTTCACAGCTTGCAAGCTTTGCAAACTTTTCAACTTCGTCCCCAACCGCAACCTGTGCTTTAGCAGGCTGACCTATGTGTTGGGTCAGAGCAATTTTTAACTCTGTAAAAGAGTTTTTTACTTCGGTAAGCGGCGCCTCAACATCGTACTTTAAAAGTCCCAATCTTGAAATTAGCCTGTGCATGGGAACCTGTCTGTACCTTCGATGCTCGGATACGCCTGTAAATTTTGGCTGTTTTTCAGGAGTTATTCCTTTTGTGCGGATTTCGCCACGGAACGCACCGATAAGCGAACCCGGAGAAAGTCCCTGCTGACACGCATACATTTCACACAGTTTACATTGCGAACAATACATAATGTTCTTTATTGATACCACATCCTGAGTCATCCCTTTTGATACCGCTCTCATAAAGTTATGCGGCTCAATGGGGTGGCCAAGCAGGTTTCTTGAACAAAGGTCAGTACACATTCTGCATTGACAGCACGCGCTCATTGCTCTGTATATGTTAATTTTTGTATTTGTTTTCTTTTTTAAAACAACGGGGTGGTCTTTTGGAAGAACCAAAACTGCATTAGTTGTTTTGGTAACAACATCACTTTTCTTACCTATCCGTCCCGTCATAGCTCCGCCGCTTATGTAGACAGATTCGTCCGCTGTTTCTCCCCCTGCCATCTGGACAGCCTGTTTAAAGGTTATTCCCAAAGGCACTCTGAAAGTTTGCGGATGCTTTACTTCTCCTGTAACCGTTATATACTTATAGCATACAGGAGTATTTTCCTTAATTGCATAGCAGATATTGAGCATAGTCTCTACGTTAAAGACTATCACGCCCTGAGATATTGGCAATTGTCCCGGCTCTACCACCCTTTTTGTTGCTTCATATATTGTAATAATCTCATCACCTGCAGGGTAGATTTCAGGCAGCTTTGCCACTCTCATATTTTTATATGTATCAAGACATTCTTCTACCGCGTCAAGAGCCTCTTTGTAAGACGCCTTTACGGCAACAATCGCCTCATTTGCCCCAACAGCCTCACGCACAGTATCAAGTGCCCACAAAATTTCTGACGCATATTCTGAGAGCAGCTGCCTGTGAAGTCTGAAAAGAGGCTCACATTCTGCACAGTTTAAAATAACTGTATCAGCTTTTTCATTAAGCTTTGCATACGAGGGGAATCCTGCTCCGCCGGCACCGACTATTCCGCATTCTTTCATTATCTTTGCAAGTTCTGTCATCTGCATCAGCGAATCTCCCCTTTCTGTCAAGCATTATTTTCAAATTCAGTTAAATTATTTTATATAGTTTGCGCCGTCGTCGATAATTCCGACAATGGCAGCATCAATTGGTGAAGTTTCTTTGCCACAGCCTATTCTTGCAGCACTGCCAAGCGCAACCAAAACGTATTCGCCTATACCTGCGCCGATATTGTCAACAGCAATAATCTTTTTTGCATCGCCTTCAACCGGCTCTACAATCATAAACTTGCTTCCGACTAAATTTTCGTTTTTGCGTGTTGAAACAACACTTCCGATAACTTTTCCTATAATCATAGCTAAAAAAGTTCCTTTCTGTATACAGCGTACATACGGAGGCAGAGCAGACCCGCTCTGCCCCCGCTTTGTGCCGTATACCCATGCAAATTAAATATAACTATTTAATTGCGGGCAAAATTTTCTCAACATCCGAATGAGGTCTCGGAATAACGTGAGTTGCAATGATTTCGCCAAGCTTCTGAGCGCTCTGTCCGCCAGCTTCAACTGCAGCCTTAACTGCGCCTACATCACCGCGAACCATAACACTTACAAGACCTGAACCAATCTTCTCAGTTCCAACCAGAGTAACGTTTGCAGCCTTAAGCATTGCATCAGCAGCTTCAATAGCAGCAACCAGACCTCTTGTTTCGATCATACCTAATGCTTCCAGTGCCATCTTTTTTTCCTCCTTTATGGGTTTTGTAACGGTCTCAGCCTTTACAGGTGCGACCTCATTATTTTTCTTTGTTTCCGCTTTTGGTGCAGCGGTCTTTTTTGTAGCCTTTTCTGCCATGAGAATTCACCTCTTAGAACTTGGGCAGAATCTTCTCAACGTCAGCGTGGGGTCTGGGAATTACGTGTGTTGCAACGATTTCGCCAAGTCTCTGTGCTGTAGCGCCGCCTGCTTCAACTGCAGCCTTAACCGCGCCTACATCGCCGCGTACCATAACGCTTACAAGTCCTGAACCGATTTTTTCTGTACCGATTAAAACAACCTCTGCTGCCTTAACCATTGCATCGGCTGCCTCAATTGCTGCAACCAAGCCTCTTGTTTCAATCATACCTAATGCTTCCTGTGCCATTTTAATAATCCTCCTATATTTTGAATTTAATCATTAACTACTGCTATTTTTAAGCCTTCCATCTTAACGTTTGTGATAAACGCATCGTTTATCTTTTCAAGCGGATACTTATGTGTAATAAGCTCCTTGATGGGAAGACCTATGGCAATTGCTCTTTTTAAGAAATCAAAGGTTGTTGCATAATCTCTGAGTGTGTATACCCATGAGCCAACCAAGGTGATTTCTTTTGAGCAAAGGTCAAAGTGCGGATTGATTGTAGCGTCGCCGCCGTTAATAAAGAAGCCAAGCTCGCAAAGTCCGCCGCCGTTTCTTATAAACTTATAGATATTGCTGTGAGCCACAGGTGATCCTGTGCACTGGAAAGCAAAATCTGCAAGGTAGCCGCCAAAGCTGTCTTCAACAGCTTTGGTAAGTGCTTCAATTCCGCTGTGGTTTTTGAAGTTTACAGTTTTGTTTGCGCCCATACGCTTTGCAAACTCAAGACGTTTTTCCTCGCCGTCTACTGCAGTGATGTTTTCAATTCCCATAGTTCTGAGAACAGCAATACAGATAAGACCGATAGGACCGCATCCCTGAACAACCACACGGCTGTTAAATCTTAAGATTCCTGTTGTCTTTGCACGTTCTACTGCATGGATAAGAACTGCGCAGGGTTCTATAAGAATTCTTGAATCCAAGTCAAGGTCAGATACATTAAATACTGTTGAACCCTTTGTTATAACTATGTAATCTGCAAACCAGCCTTTAAAATGCATATTGTCGTCGGGAAGCAGACCATAAACGTCTGCACCTCCTACATTCTGCTTGTTTAAATCAAACATTGTGATGTCAGGATTGTCCCCGAAAATCATACAAGTAACAACCTTATCACCAACGCCCAAAGGCTTGCCTGCGCTGTCTTTTTTGACATTCTTACCAATTTTTACAACCTCACCTGTTCCCTCATGGCCGAGAACAACAGGGATAAGGCCAAACGGGTCTCTTTTATATTCATGAGCATCTGTTCCGCAAACACCGCAGCCTTCAACCTTAACCAGAATATCATCATCGCCGATTTCGGGAAGTGCATATTCCTGAAGCTCAAACTTTTCAATGCCTGTCAGCATTGCTACACGTGCTGTCTTGGGAACAGGACCGGCAGCCTTTGCAGGAGCACTTTCTGTACCCTTCATTCCTGCAATAACCTGCTTGACAATCTGTTCAATTTCCATGTTATTCATATTATATCCTTCTCCTTTCCTATAGATTTTTCAGAATATCATCAACAAGACCTGCGCCGTACGCCGAAAGTGCAGTATCCTGCTCTTCCGAGCCACCACTAACACCAAGTCCGCCAATGATTTTTCCGTTATAAAGCAGAGGGTCGCCCCCTCCAAAAATTACTATTTTGCCGTCGTTTGTGTGCTGTATTCCGTAAAGCGAACCACCTGGCGCCGCCAGTGCGCTTAGCTTTTTGGTGGACATTTTCAGTGCCACAACCGTAAAAGCCTTATTCACAGCAACATCGTAGCTTGCAATATACGCATCGTCCATACATTCAACCGCAATGGGTCTGCCCGATGAGTCCGAGACCGCAACAACCACATTTAAGCCCATGGTTTTTGCTTTATCCTCTACCTTGCGGATAAGAATCCGCGCCTCGTTCAAGCCAAACCCCGATGTCTTTTTATCGGACGAAGAGCGAATTGCACGCACAACAGCATCAGCAATACGCGCTATTCTTTCTTCGGTCATATACTACACCTCGCCAAAAATTATTTACCGAGTTGCTCCATAACCTTCTTTGTAATCTGTGCAATAAGGTCTGCATCAGCTGATGTATCGTCTGCAACAGCACAATCCGGAATGCGGCAGTTGTGGCAGCTAACATTTCCGTTTTTGTTGTTGGGGCAAAGGTCAGCAGGATGCTTGCCTGACATATTGAATGCTCTTCTTACTTCATAGAGCTTCTTAATTTGTTCTTTAGAAAATTCCTTCGGTCCGCCAAGCTGCTTTGAAAGGAACAACAGCTCTGCATAAAACTCAAGTGATTCCATCTTGTGATATGCAGCAAGCAGTGAATTTGAATATGCAAGCGCACCATGGTTTTCAAGAAGAACTGCATCGTAGTAGGGAAGGTACTTCTCTACTGCGTCAGGAATTTCATTTGTTGAAGGTGTGCCGTATTCAGCAATCGGAACGCAACCAAGAGCAATAACTGCCTCAGGCATGATAGGCTGTGTAAGCGGAATACCTGCAATTGCAAAGCTTGTTGCATAAATAGGATGAGCATGTACAACCGCCTGAACATCAGGACGATGCTTGTATACTCTGAGGTGCATCTTAATCTCTGATGAAGGCTTGAAGCCTTTGTTTGCCTGAAGAATGTTTCCGTCACCGTCTATCTTACAGATGTATTCGGGAGTCATAAAGCCCTTGCTTACACCTGTAGGTGTGCAGAGAAACTCGTTATCGGAGATTTTTACCGATATGTTACCGTCGTTTGCGGCAACCATTCTTCTGTCGTAAATTCTTTTACCAATGTCGCAAATCTGTTTTTTGATTTCGTATTCTGACATCATGTCAAACACTCCTTTATATCTTTAAATTTCTTTATTTACTTTTGTATTAACTATATAGTAGCATATTATTATATTGAAGTCAATACTTTTTTGTGATTTTTTCTTTGTTTTTGTGTTTTTTTGTGGTTTTTAATCTTCTGCCAAATAACCCAAAAGCTCCTGAACTCCCAAACCTTCCTTAGCAGAAGTAAAAAACACCTTTTCGCACCCTGCAAGTCGAAGCCACTCTGCTGCTTTTTGCGGATTTGCGTCCTGCCTGTCTATCTGTGTCACTATCCCTATAACCTCACGGTTTGCCTGTGCTGTGCAGCACGGGCTGTAAAGGGAATATTGTTCGGTTGCGCAGAGGAGAAGTCCAACCACATCCGCCTCGTACGAGTACAGGGCAAGTGCTCTTGCAAGTTCTTTGTTTTCTGCGTACTCTCCGGGGGTATCAATAATCACATCATGATAGTTTATGTACTGCGTTTTGTGATAACCAAGATTCTCGCCTTTAAGAGCCTGAGTAAGTGAGGTTTTTCCGCATCCGCTTCTGCCCACAAGTATCAATTTCTTCATCACGTTTTTGTTATAGCACAAACAGTAAAGCCAAGTGTTTTTTCGGAATATTCACACAGCGCCCTGAGTGCCGCCTCCACTTCAGAAACCGTACCCGTTACAATCAGCGTTCCGCTGAAACGGTCAACAAAGCCTATTTCAGAGCCGGATGCCTTGATTGCAATATCTGCCGCAATAATTGCTGTTTCAGCAGGCGACATAGTAACAATACCGATTGCAGACTTTGCGTAATCAACCGACGGGTCAAGACCCAGTTTTTTGTATAAAATCTTATCGGGATTTGCTATTATGTGAGCAAGTGTTATCTGCTTGCCGGGGACAAGTTCCTGAATGATTCTCATTCTGTCATTTAAGTCCATAAAATCTGCCATCTGTATCAACCTCCTATCTTACATACAAGACCGGTTACCTCAACAACCTGTTTTAGTTTTTCAATATGCTCTGCAGAGATAAGCTCTGCATTCTTCATTCCGTAATCTCTGTCCAAGCCTTCGTACTTAACCTCGCCAAGTCTGTGATACGGCAGAAGATGAAGTTCCTTTACCGTTTGAAGTGATTTTGTGAATTTTGCAATATCACGTATTTCATCTTCGGTATCATTGAATCCCGGAATTACCGGAACTCGTATTATAAGTTCTTTTGCAGAGTTGGCAATCTTTCTGGCATTCTCAAGTATAAGCTCATTTGGCTGCGTTGTGTACGCCTTATGCTTTTCGCTGTTTGTATGCTTTATATCCATCAGGTAAAGGTCAAGGTTGGGAAGAAGCATTTCTACCTTTTCAAACGGCGCAAATCCGGTTGACTCTATTGCGGTGTTTATCCCTCTTTCGTGGCAAGCTTTTAAAATTGCCGCCGCAAAATCAGGCTGTGCCAAACATTCACCGCCCGACAGGGTAAGGCCGCCGCCTGACCTGCGATAATAGATTCTGTCTTTTTCGACAATTTCCATTACCTCCTCAACCGTTACATCACGACCCATCACCTTCTCTTTGCCGCCAACTGTCATTGTTTCAATATCATAGCGTTGAGATTCAGGATTGCAACACCATTTACAGCGTAAAAAGCAGCCTTTTAAAAACACTATTGTGCGCACACCCGGCCCATCATGAACAGAGAATCGTTGAATGTCAAATATTCTGCCTGTCTGCTTTAAGTAATCGTTGTTCATAACTTAAAATCCTTTTTGCTCAGTTCTGTTAATTATATCATCCTGAAGCGACTTTGACAGTGTTGTAAACAATGCACTGTAGCCTGCAACTCGGACAATAAGGCTTTTGTAATTTTCGGGATGCTTTTGTGCATCTATCAAAGTTTCACGGCTTACAACATTAAACTGCATGTGCGAGCCCTTTTGGTCAAAATAGCCTCTTATAAGTGCAACAAAGCTTTCGATTCCCGAAACGCCCTCAAGTGCGGACGGATGGAACTTCATGTTGAACAAGGTTCCGTTTGACGCAATAAAATGGTCAAGCTTGGCAACCGAGTTTGCCGAAGCTGTGGGTCCGCTTACATCTCTGCCCGCAGCAGGTGATACACCGTCAGCAACCGGCGTTTTTGCATATCTTCCGTCAGGGGTTGCACCGGTTTGTGCACCAAGGGGAACATTTGCCGAAACCGGATAAAGACCCGCTTGGAAAATTCCGCCTCTTGGATTTTTATACTGTTCAAGGGGTCTGGTATATGTATAAGCTACATCCCTTGCAAATGCGTCAACCTCGGGAATATCGTTACCAAACTTGGGGACATCCTCAATTGCACCAAGAATGCTTTGATACTTTCCGCCAACATTTGCATTGCCCTGACTTACATTTTTATATATGTTAGCAATCTGCTCTTCTGTAACCTCAACACCCTTTTCAGCCAGACCTTTAACGACGCCTATTGTAATTGCCTTTGCGTTTTCAGAATCGCCGCCTTTGCCAAAATTGTTTATAAGCGCTTCTTTAAGCTCTGAAAGGGTAAACTTTCTTTCTTCAAACACCAGCTTCTTTATTGCAAACAGTGCATCTGCCATATTGGCAATACCAAAGCCCTGAGGACCGGTGAAGTTATATATCGCTCCGCCCTCCTGAACGCTTTTGCCTCTGCCGATGCAATCCTCTACCATACCCGAAAGGAATGGCAACGGACAACGTTTTGCATGAGCCATATCAATTGCATTGTCGGCATCAACAAGGAGAGAAATCATATATTCCATCTGTGCTTTGTACGCATCATAGAATTCTTCAAAGGAATTCATCTTCTCGACCTCGCCGGTCTTGATACTGATTTGTACACCCTCGTCCATACCGTTTGAAAATACCAGCTCAAGCGGTCTGCACATATTAAAAAACGCTGCATCGTGCCAGCCGTCGGTTTTGCCCGCCTTCTGCGGTTCTACACAGCCGATAATATTGTATTCTCTGGCATCTTCAAGCGAAAGCCCGCGGCTGATAAGCGAAGGAATAATAACCTCGTCATTGTAATAGGCAGGCAAGCCGCTTCCCGTTCTGGTAAGCTGTGCCGCTTTAACCAAAAACGCATGAGGAGTTTTGTTCCATACACGAACAGACAGCGAAGGCTGCGGCAGCATTACGTGCATTGAAGAATTAATACACATAAACGACAAATCGTTTGTTATATCCTCGCCGTTTTTATCCTGTCCACCGGCAATAAGATTTTGAAACAGGCTGTATCCTGCAAATCCTTCGGCAGATGCCGCATCTCTGCATTTGTTTAAATCGTTGAGCTTAACCCATATACAATCCATGAGCTCCTGAGCAAATTCACGAGTAATTTTTCCGTTTTCAATATCCTTTTTAAAGTAGGGATACATATACACATCAAAACGTCCGGGAGATATTGAATGACCGCTGGACTCGGTCTGAAGAAGCATCTGTACAAACCAGAAAGACTGGCAGGCTTCATAAAAACTTTCTGCCCCAAACTCGGGAACTCTTCCGCAAATGCTGCCTATAACAGAAAGCTCCTCTCGTCTTTGAGGGTCACTGCATTTTTCAGCCATATCAAACGCCAGCTTTGAATATCTGTGCGCATAGCAAATTGCCGCTTCAAAGCTTTCAATTACCGCTTCAAGAAAAATTCTCTTCTCGCAAGCATTTTCTGCCTTTGTATCAAGATTTTCAAGCTCTATCTTTGCCTTTTTAACTATTCCGTCAAAACCAATTTCAAGGATTTCGCCATAATCCACAGTAACATGTCCAACACCATTATAAAAATAGTTACCCGGCGTAAAGATATTATGGTCAATTGCCTGAAGGGTTTCGGGACGCATATATGCTGTTGCCAAATCACTTGTTGTCTTTCCCTTCCAATATTTATAGGTTTCCCTTAGCGTCGCTTTTGTTTCCTCTGATATGTAAAACGGGTCTGCAGACCTTTCTGCAACGGTATCAAGCTCTGCCTCAAGCCATTCAAAAGAAAACTCCGGGAATACCTGACAGCCCCTTGGCGCTTTTGTTGCGCTGCCCACAATAAGCTCGTCATCTCTTATTATAACAGGAATATTCTCAAGAATTTTCTTAAACGCTTTGGCACGACGGGTAATAACCGGCAAGCCCTCTGTTTCCCTGTATGCCTGCGTTACCAGCACTGCGCGGTCAGCCTCAATTTCAGGCATTTTGGCATACAATGCACTTTTAAGTTTTTCAATTCTTGGTGACTTCTGAATGTCATCTGTATAAAATTTAGCCACTGTAATTCCTCCCATTTTTCGGAAAATCACATTAGTATTTTCTAATTTAACAAATACATATTACAACAAAAACAAAAAAATGTCAATATATTCACAGAAAAATAAAGAATTTTTTTGCACAAACCAACAATTTGATGTTGGGAAATTCTGCGAAACAGTATTTTTATAAAATAAATACCCGACATATACAATCGGGTATTGAAATCATTATCAACTTTAGATAGCCTATACCTCACTTATAAAAGATACCGCGGCAAGTGCCGCAACACTGCCATCACCCACAGCTGTTGTAAGCTGACGCACAGTCTTGTTTCGGCAATCGCCTGCAACAAAAATTCCTTTTTTATTGGTCAGACAATTTTCGCCGGCATTAATATAACCGCCATCATCAATTTGTATAAGCCCTTTAAATATATCATTCTGGGGGATTTGACCAACCGCCACAAATGCACCGTCAACCTTAAGGCTGCTTACTTGTCCGGTTTTTACGTTAAGTATTTCCATCCCCGAAAGTCCTTGCGAATCAATGCAAAACTCCTGAACTACCGAATCCAAAATAAATTCAACATTTTCGCGCTCCTCAAGTCTTTTAACAAGCCTTTCTTCCGCACGGAACCGGTCTCTTCGGTGAATCAGATACACCTTTTGAGCAATATCTGCAAGGTACTCTGCGTCTTCAACAGCGGTATTGCCGCCACCAATTACCGCAACGGTTTTGCCCTTATAAAACGTACCGTCGCATACTGCGCAGAATGAAACGCCCTTTCCGATAAGCTCGTCCTCACCTGCAGCACCCAATCTTCTGTTTTTAACACCTGTAGCAATAATCACTGATTTTGCGGTATACTCGCCAAAGTCAGTAACTACCGTTTTTACATCTCCGTCTTTAATTTCCAGTGCCGTTTCGTACTCAATCTGCCCGCCAAGCGCCTCAACCTGACCCGACAAATTGTCCGCAAACTCAGAACCGCTCATCTGCGCAACACCGGGGAAATTTTCAACCTTTCCCGACAAAGCAATCTGACCGCCAAGTCCTGATTTTTCAAGAACAAGTACCGATTTTTCTGCACGAAGCGCATAGAGGGCGGCGGTAAGCCCTGCAGGGCCTCCGCCGATTATAATTATATCATACATTTATGATTTCCCTTTCCCCCGAAGTATTTCTATTTAATGCTGTCTGTATATTTTTTGATTTCTGACATTCCGGCAAACTTCATTACCTTGCCGTCTTTTTCAACAATCAGAGTCGGTGCCTGACGTATGTCATAGCCCTTTGAAATCTCTGCATTGTCTTCAGCATCAACCTTAGTATACCCAATATTATTTTTTTCAAGCACAGAAGCTGCCGCCTTACAGTTCGGACAGGTCTTAGTTGTAAACAGCATTACATTGTCGCCCTCACAGCAAGCCACAGGGGTTGCTTCCATAACCGATGCTTCTGCCACTGTTCCTTCTGCCTTCTTTTTAAGAACAGAGTTCTTTATGTCATACAGCTTACGCTCTTTATACTCCTGGGTTTTACCATCATTCCAGTTGCCGACAGGACGGTAATAGCCTGTGATTCTGCTGTAAACCTCTGTTCTGCCTCCGCAAACAGGACAAACCTTTTGCTCGCCTGCTAAGTAACCATGATTCTTACATACCGAGTATGTAGGTGACAATGTATAATACGGCAGCTGATAGTTTTCAGCAATCTTTCTTACAAGGCTCGCAGCAGCACTCCAATCAGGAAGCTTTTCACCAAGAAATGCATGGAATACTGTACCCGATGTATACAAGGTCTGCAGCTCGTCCTGAATATCAAGCGCATCAAACACATCGCTTGTATAGTTTACAGGAAGGTGTGAACTGTTTGTATAATAAGGTGTTCCGCCTTCTTCTGCCGCTGTTACAATTTCAGGGTATCTGCTTACGTCATGCTTTGCAAAACGATAAGTGGTTGATTCTGCCGGAGTTGCCTCAAGGTTATAAAGGTCACCATATTTTTCCTGATAGTCAGACAATCTCTCGCGCATGTGGTTGAGAACCTTTTTGGTAAATTCCTGAGTTTCCTTTGCCGTCATATCTTTGCCAAGCCACTTAGCATTAAGTCCAACTTCGTTCATGCCGATAAGACCGATTGTTGAGAAGTGGTTTTCAAACGAGCCGAGATAACGCTTTGTATACGGATAAAGACCTTCTTCAAGAAGCTTGGTAATAACCGATCTCTTAATACTGAGTGAACGTGCAGAAATATCCATAAGCTTATTAAGTCTTCTGAAGAAATCAGCCTCATCAGCCGCAAGATACGCAATTCTGGGCATATTAATTGTAACAACGCCAACAGAGCCGGTGCTTTCTCCACTGCCAAAGAAGCCGCCGGTCTTCTTTCTGAGTTCACGAAGGTCAAGTCTTAAACGGCAGCACATACTTCTGATGTCACTGGGTTCCATATCACTGTTGATATAGTTTGAAAAATACGGAGTGCCGTATTTTGATGTCATTTCAAAAAGAAGCTTATTGTTCTCTGTTTCTGACCAGTCAAAATCCTTGGTGATTGAGTATGTGGGGATAGGATACTGGAATCCGCGTCCGTTTGCGTCACCTTCAATCATGACCTCAATGAACGCCTTGTTCACCATATCCATTTCCTTTTTACAATCTTTATACTTAAAGTCCATTTCCTTGCCGCCAACAATTGCAGGAAGCTCTGCAAGGTCAGCCGGAACAGTCCAGTCAAGAGTAATATTCGAGAACGGCGCCTGAGTACCCCAACGCGACGGAGTATTCACGCCGTATATAAAGGATTCAATACACTTCTTAACCTGATCATAGCTAAGGTTGTCCACCTTAACAAACGGTGCAAGATAAGTATCAAACGAGCTGAACGCCTGAGCGCCTGCCCATTCATTCTGCATTATACCAAGGAAGTTGACCATCTGATTGCAAAGAGTCGCAAGGTGACTTGCGGGGGCAGATGTAATCTTGCCCTCAACGCCCCCAAGGCCTTCCTGAATAAGCTGTTTAAGCGACCATCCTGCACAGTAACCCGTCAGCATTGAAAGGTCATGAATATGAATATCCGCCTCGCGGTGAGCATTTGCAATTTCTTCATCATAAATTTCACTAAGCCAATAGTTTGCGGTTATGGCACCCGAGTTTGAAAGAATAAGTCCGCCAACAGAATATGTAACTGTTGAATTTTCTTTTACGCGCCAGTCGTTAATCTTAAGGTAGTTGTCAACAACCTTCTGATAATCCAGAACGGTTGACTGCATGTTACGCATTTTTTCGTGCAGCTTTCTGTAAAGGATGTATGCCTTTGCAACATCTGCATAGCCTGCCTGAACAAGAATTTCCTCAACACTGTCCTGAATTGCTTCAACAGCAATTGCCTCGTTCTCTACCTTGGGTTCAAAGTGTGCTGTTACTTTTAGCGCCAGCAAATCTATTATGTCTGCATTATACTGTCTGTTCTGTGCCTCAAAAGCCTGAGTTATGGCATCGCTGATTCGTGCCAATTGAAAATCCACAAGCTTATTGTCTCTTTTCCTTACTTTATACATTTTTATTCCTCCGTTTCGTCCTTTGTAATTTCTATATTCCTCTCAATTCTGCATCAGGAACATTCTCCCTTGCAACCATGAGTAAATTTTCGAGTTCATTTTTGGTAAACTCTTCAAGTGTTTCATCGGGAACTCTTTCACTTTTCACAAAAGCCTGAATAAAATATCGTTCTGCACCCTTTATAAGCTGCGAAAGTTCATTTATACTTTGCGCAGTATGAAGCCCCTTAACCACAGTTGTTCTAAACTCATATCTTATCCCTGAATTCATTATCAGCTCAATGCTTTTCTTTATTGCTGCCGCATCAAAATCTTCAATGCCCACCGATTTAGCATACTCCGCTATAGAATTTTTTATATCCATAGCAATATAATCGCAAGCATCCGCATCAATAACCTCTTTAAGCTTTTGGGGATAACACCCGTTTGTGTCAAGCTTTACACTGTAACCCATACTTTTAATTTTATTCAAAAGTGTAATTATTTCAGAATTAATTAGCGGTTCACCACCCGAAACACAAACACCATCCAGCACACCTTTTCGTTTTTGTAAAAACGCAAAGAAATCTTCTTCCGAAATTTCATCGCCGCAACATCCAAAAGCCAGCTCTGCATTGTGGCAAAAGGGACATCTTAAATTGCATCCGCCAAGAAAAACCGTACATGCAACTTTTCCGGGAAAATCCAAAAGCGTCAGCTTCATAAGACCACAAATTTTCACCCCAAACCCCTCCAATCCTAAGCACGACAAGGCTTTGCGGCACTTGTGTTTCTTTTCAGGCAAAACCACAAGATATTGGGGCGCCTTTTTCACATTTTAACTATATATGCTATTATATCTTAGTGCAATTTTTTTGTCAATACGAATTTCGGACAACTTTTTACTTACATTTATTTCCATATCTTGCAAACCCTTGAAGCCATTGAAGTTGGTCGTTTTATGTAAAAAAATGTAAAACTAATTTCGCCCTTTTTCACAAATTTCAAATATTGTTTTTAGTAATCTTTTTGCAAGTTAGCAACAAAAACCCACATACAAAACACAATATATTGTGTTTTGTATGTGGACTTTATCAAGATATTTGATTTAATCTGTGTGGATATAAAATCTGCTCAAGATTTATTTCTTATAAGATAAAAAATATCCACTCCTTATGGAGTGGATATTTTAGTTAGCGTAAATTTAAATTACTCAACAATTTCAGTAACAACGCCTGAACCAACTGTACGGCCACCTTCACGGATAGCGAAACGAAGACCTTCTTCGATAGCAATCTGTGTTGTGAGCTCAACAGTCATAGTTACGTTATCACCAGGCATACACATTTCTGTGCCTTCAGGAAGGTTTACAACACCTGTAACGTCAGTTGTTCTGAAGTAGAACTGAGGTCTGTAGATTGTGAAGAAAGTAGTATGACGTCCGCCTTCTTCCTTAGTAAGAACGTAAACCTCACCCTTGAACTTTGTGTGGGGATTGATTGAACCGGGCTTTGCAAGAACCTGTCCTCTTTCGATTTCGTTTCTCTGAACACCACGGAGAAGAGCACCTACGTTATCACCAGCTTCAGCTTCGTCGAGGAGCTTTCTGAACATTTCAAGACCTGTGATAACAACTTTTCTTGATTCGTCTGAAAGACCAACGATTTCAACTTCGTCACCAACGTGAGCAACACCTCTCTCAACTCTACCGGTAGCAACTGTACCACGACCTGTGATTGAGAATACGTCCTCGACGGGCATTAGGAAGGGTAGGTCAGCCTTTCTCTCCGGTGTGGGGATGTAAGCGTCTACCTGATCCATTAGGTCAAGGATGCACTTGTAAGCGGGATCATTAACATCACTTGATGAACACTCAAGAACACCAAGAGCTGTGCCAGCTACGATAGGTGTATCGTCGCCGGGGAAATCGTACTCTGATAGTAGATCACGGATCTCCATCTCTACTAGCTCAAGAAGCTCGGGATCGTCAACCTGATCTGACTTGTTCATGAATACTACGATATAGGGAACGCCAACCTG
>JAFYXN010000001.1 GCA_017546145.1 Clostridia bacterium | reverse complement strand
GTTGTTTTGGGTGCAGCTGAACCTGCATTTGTGTAGAGTGCGATTCCCTCTGTTCCATCTTCGTCTATAATGGTTTTTGCAACATCGGTATATGTATCTTCACCAAAAATAACATCTGCCTTTGTTGCACCCTCCGGCGCCACTACTGCAAAGCCTGTCCAGTAACCATCGGCATCAACACCGTTTGTATGCTTTTTAAGGTCTTTTGTGTCAATGTCAACAGTAATTACTCCTCCGTTTTGTGTTTTTGTAACATTGTTTGAAGTATACAGTTCTGTTACATCTCCGTCTTTATCTCTTATTATTGCCTCTTTTACATCTCCCAAAGCTATTCCTGCCGGCTCGCCCTCTGCAAAAACAATTCCTGCCACAATACAATTTGTTGCAAGCATAGCAATAGTCAATACAATACCGATAAATCTTTTACTATTCATCCTTCTCTTCCTTTCACTTAAACTCTTCTCAGCTGTACATGCTAAGTCGCGTATTTAATAAATTTACGCAAAAAATTTCTGCTATCCTCCTCATATTGCCAGTTTAAAGGTATTTTAACATATTGCACCTGTATTGTCAAGTGTAATTTACGCTATATTTTGCACATATTATTAACAAGATAAATTAGAAGTGTTATCTTTTATGCTAAAATACATTAAACTTATAAAGTGAAATGCATATCATTACAACTCAAATAAATACGCATCTATAAAAGGGGGTGTAAATTATATGTTTAAAATACAAAAGCCTGAATACATTAACAAAACATTTCGTATGCCGGTTGACTTGATAAACAGTCTTGAAATTTTGGCTCAAAAAGAAAGTGTTTCTCTTAATAATCTCATCATTCAGTGCTGCGAATATGCCCTTGACCACCTTGAGCCTTCAAAAAACGAATAATTTTTTAATCACATACATCAAAAAAGGAACAAAGGCTTTTGCCCTTGTTCCTTTTTGGTTTACTGCATTATCTGTTTTTTATCTTCCTCAAGCTGAGCCTTGAGAGCTTCAAGGCTGTCAAACTTCTTTATATCCCTCAGCCACTTTAAAAATTCAACTTGAATTGTCTTTCCGTAGAGGTTTCCGTCAAAATCCGAAATATAGGTTTCAATATTTACCTCATCCACTTCAACTGTAGGCTTTGCGCCCACATTTGTAATTCCGCTGAACGCATTACCCTCAACCCAAACCCTTGTAGCATATACGCCTTGTTTAGGTATAACCGAATCAAGGGGAATACTTATATTTGCAGTGGGAAACCCAATGGTTCTTCCAAGACCTCTGCCGTGAATAACCTTGCCCGAAACCGAATACGGTCTGGTCATATATTCAGCCGCCTTTTCCATATCACCGGCCTTTATAAATTCACGGATTACCGAGCTGGAAACAACACCTTCAATCTCAATACACGGTATAACATTGACCGAAATCCCAATTTTTGAGCATCCGTCGCAAAGCTTGCATGTGTCACCCTCTGCCATATACCCAAATCTGTAGTTATCGCCGCAAAAAACTGCAGCTGCGTTATATTTTTCGGCTAAAAACTTACATATAAAGTTCTTATAATCAACTGTTCTGAAGCTATCGGTGAACTGTTCCACCACCACCGCATCAACACCCATATCCTCAAGAATTTTCATTCGGGTTTCAAAGGTGTTTATCCTTAGCCTTGACGGAATTTCAACAAGCTGAACAAGAGATGTAAGGTTGTGATTTTTTGCATACTCTACAGCCTTACCTATTACGTATATGTGACCTTTATGAAGTGCATCAAAAGACCCCAGTGCAACTGCGGTCTTTTTGTCTTTTAAAATATTTTTAAGCTCTGCGCTGTTTGTTGTAATCATTTTATGCACCGCCGTAAAACGCTCTGACAATCTCAAACTCTCCGTTTGTCTGGCGTGCCAAAGCTAAAAAATCATTTTTTTCGTCAAACACGCGATAGGTTTCGCCTTCTATCAAGCCCTCAACCGAAATTTTTATGCCGTTTCTGACCTTTTTTGCATTTTTTTTGGCAAGAATAATTCTTTGAAATTCAGGAATTGCCTCTGCAACAGGAATTAAAAAGCTTGTATCCCCTACATTCAGCATTTCCTCAATTTGCTCCAGCGTAAACGAGTCCTCAATGCCAAACCTTCCGGTTTTTGTCCTTTGCAGTGAAGACATATATCCTCCACAGCCAAGCGCTGCCCCTATATCATTGCAAAGAGTTCTTATGTATGTCCCCTTTGAGCAATCGACAAGCATTGTAACCGTGTGGTTTTCCATATCAATACTATTTATCCCGATGTTATTTATCAACACTTTGCGAGCTTCACGCTCAACTGTCTTTCCTTCACGGGCAAGCTCATAAAGCTTTTTGCCATTAATTTTAATTGCGGAATACATTGGAGGTATCTGCTCAATCTCGCCGATAAATTTGCCTATATTTTCGCGGATTTCATCTTCAGATACCGTTACGTCAAACCGCTCCAAAACTTCACCGCTTGCATCCTGTGTGTCTGTAAAAGCACCAAGTGTCAGCTGTGCCAGATACTGCTTATCTGTTGCGGTAAGCATTTCGGCAAGCTTTGTTCCCTTGCCAATACACATAGGCAAAACTCCGCTTGCATCAGGGTCAAGCGTTCCTGTATGCCCAATTTTTTTTATTCCAAGAAGTCTTCTTAATCTGTAAACAACATCATGCGAGGTAATACCAAGCGGTTTGTTTACATTCACTATTCCGTCCATCTAAATTCTCCCGCAAAGAGCCTTAGACAGCTCTTCGATAATTAATTTTTTTGTTTCCTCAATCGGCTTCTTTAAAAGAAATCCACTTGCTCTGTCATGACCGCCGCCGCCAAATGAAGCAGCAACCTCTGCGACATTTACAAGACCGTTTGAGCGAAGGCTGACTTTAAAATTTTCGCCGCGCTGACGAATATATACGCCTACCTCTGCTCCCTCAATGCTGTTAGGAAGGTTTACAATCCCATCTGCATCCGCCTCTGAAATTCCGGCTTGGGCAAAATCCGCCTCGCTGAAATAAAGTAACGCAATTTTTCCGTCGGCATAGAGCTCAAGATGTTCTATTCCTTTTTTGTACATATTAAGATATTCAACACTTTTTGTATCAAAAAGCCGTTTTGAAAGCTCTGCCACATTGATTCCCGTTTTCATAAGTTCCGCGGCAACAACATGGGTTTTTGGAGTCGTGGATGAGTATTTGAAGCTTCCTGTATCACACATAATCGCCATATATAAATTATGAGCAATATCCTCGGTCAGCTTAACTCCCAATTCGCATACTAAATCAAATATAATTTCTCCGGTTGCCGGAGCCTCGGGAACAACCACCGTAACCTCGGCAAAATGCTTGTGGGTAATATGGTGGTCAATCGCAGCAGTATTGCCTTCAAAACACTCTTTAAAATCGCCAATTCGGGCAATATCCGCGCAGTCAACCGCAATTTTAAGGTCGCAATCTGAAATTTCAAGACCTGCGCAGCCGTTACCGCGCAAAGCCTTGAATTCCTTTAAGTCCTTATCGCCCTCGCGTAAAAACACCTCCGCCTGCTTGCCCAGGTCAATAAGCGCAAGCTTTAAGCCATAGGCACTGCCAAAAGCATCGCCGTCAGGGTTTATATGGTTAAATATTGCTATCTTTTCAGCAGCTTGGATTTTTTCTATCAGCTTTTCAAACATGATAACTCCCCCGATTTACAACCTTTTGAGAACTTCGTTTATATGCGCACCGTATTCTATTGAGGTATCAAGCTCAAACGTAAACTCCGGAGTATTGCGAAGGTTCACGCGTCTGCCGATTTCTTTACGAATAAATCCCGAAGCGCTCTTAAGAGCATCCATAACTCCTTTTTGCGTATCGGGGTTGCCAAAGACGCTGATATATGCCTTTGCAAAGCGCAAGTCTTTTGTAACCGTCACATTTACAACCGAAACAACAGTTGTTATGCGAGGGTCTTTGAGCTCACGAACAATAACGCTGAGTTCCTTTTTTACTTCTTCTGAAATTCTGTCTATTCTGTTATACGCAGGCATTACTGCACCGCCTTTCTTTTCGCTTGTTTTCTTTTCAAATATTACTGGGGTTGAATTTGTTCCATGATATAGGCTTCGATAACGTCGCCTTCCTTGATGTCATTGAATTTTTCAATGCTGACACCGCATTCGTAGCCGCTTGCAACTTCTTTAACATCGTCCTTGAATCTCTTAAGTGAGCCAAGCTCACCTTCGTGAATAACAATACCGTCACGAACAACACGAACAAGGCTGCCCCGATGAACCTTACCGTCGGTAACATACGCACCGCCGATTGTACCAACTCCCGACACCTTAAAGGTTGTTCTGATTTCGATATGACCAGTAATTGATTCCTGATATTTTGGAGCAAGCATACCCTTCATAGCGGCTTCAATATCCTCAATCGCATCATAAATTACACGATAAAGCCTGATGTCGACCTCAGAGCTTTCAGCCGAAACTGTTGCACCGGGTGTTGGACGAACATTAAAGCCAACAATAATGGCATTTGATGCACTTGCAAGCATAACGTCAGACTCGTTAACAGCACCAACTGCACCATGGATAACATTTACCTTTACTTCCTCGTTTGCAATTCTCTCAAGCGACTGACGTACAGCCTCAACAGAGCCCTGAACATCGGCTTTTACAATAATATTAAGGTCTTTTGTCTTGCCTGCCTCAATCTGTTCAAAGAGGTTTTCAAGTGATACTGCCTGACTTTGTTTCTGTGCCTCCTGCTTTGCCTTGAACTTTCTTGCTTCAACTACCTCACGTGCTTTGCGCTCGTCTTCAACAGCATAGAAAACATCTCCACCGTCAGGAACCTCTGAAAGACCAAGTATCTCAACAGGAATTGACGGGCCTGCCTTTTTGATTGCTTTGCCCTTGTCGTCATTCATCGCGCGGACTCTGCCCACTGCAGTTCCTGCAACAACTATATCGCCGGTCTTAAGTGTACCGTTCTGAACAAGAAGGGTTGCAACAGGGCCTCTGCCCTTGTCAAGCTGAGCCTCAATGACAGTACCCTTGGCAAGACGGTTGGGGTTAGCCTTAAGCTCCTTCATTTCAGCAACAAGAAGTACCATTTCAAGAAGCTGGTCAATATTCTGCTTCATCTTTGCAGAAACTTCAACACAGATTGTATCGCCGCCCCATTCTTCAGGAACAAGACCATGCTCGGTAAGCTCCTGACGAACTCTGTCGGGGTTTGCGCCTTCTTTATCAATTTTATTGATTGCAACAATAATTGAAACCTCTGCCGCCTTGGCATGGTTGATAGCCTCAATTGTCTGAGGCATGATGCCGTCATCTGCCGCAACAACAAGGATTGCAATATCTGTAACCAACGCACCTCTTGCACGCATTGCGGTAAACGCTTCGTGTCCAGGAGTATCAAGGAAGGTAATCTTTTTGTCATTTACACGTACGCGGTACGCACCTATGTGCTGTGTAATACCACCAAACTCGCCATCGGTTACATTTGTGTTTCTTATGGTATCAAGAAGTGACGTTTTACCATGGTCAACGTGTCCCATGACAACAACAACCGGGGAACGCTGAATAAGTGACTCAGGAGAATCCTCCACATCATTAAACAGTTTATCCTCTTCTGTAAGAATTATTTCATGTTCAACCTTACCACCAAAATCTTCCACTATAAGCGATGCTGTATCAAAGTCAAGTGTTTCATTTACAGATGCCATAATGCCAAGCATCATAAGCTTCTTTATAACCTCGGTTGTAGGCTTTTTCATTCTTTCAGCAAGCTCGCCGACAGTAATTGCATCGGGAACCAAAACCTCCAGAACTTCCTTTTTTTCTTTTTTAACAGGCTTTTCAGGCTCTTTGGGGCCCTGCTTTTCCTTAACAAGCTTGCTCTTTTTGTTGCCTGTCTTTATCTTCTGCTTTGCACTGCCGCCCGTTTCTTTAACGTTCTCGGGGATAAGCTCTTCAAGCTTTTCGGTATCAAGCTTATCCAAATCAACATTGTTGGCACGAGTGTCAACAACACGTGTTTTGCGAGTGTGAACCATTTCCTCCACAGCAACTTCCTCAGCGACCTGCTGCTCTGCCACTGTTTCTTCGGCAATATTTTCAGCTGTGGCTGATTTTTCTTCCTTCTTTTCCTCTTTCACAGGGGCTTCAACCGCTGCAAACAATGCAGAAAAATCCTCCACCTGATTTTTTTGAGTGTAATATTCAAAAATTACATCAAGTTCTCTCTCGTCAAGAGCACTCATGTGGTTTTTCTCTGAAACACCATAATCATGCAAAACTTTAACGATTTCCTTACTTGGAATTCCAAAACCCTTTGAAAGCTCATAAGCTTTAATTTTTGTCATAACATTTTCCTTTCCGATTTATCGTACGTCACAATACGCAGGACAAATCTAAAAACAAATTTTTGCAGAGCTTTATTCGCCCAATATATTAGCAAGGCTTTCCGCAATTGAAGCATTCGTTACAGCAAGCACCACCGCAAACTCTTTGCCGCAGGCTTTACCCAACGAATAGCGGTCATACACTTGTGTATACCGAACATTATAGAAGCTGCAATTGTCGCGGATTTTCTTTTTTGTATTATCTGATGCATCATCAGCCACAATCACCAGCCTTGCACTTTTACTGCGTATGCTGTCTCTGACCGCACCCTCGCCAAAGGCAATCCCTCGTGCTCTTTGTGCAAGCCCCAGCATCCTTAAAAACTTATCACTCTGCATCTTTAATCAATGCCTCCAACGTACTGTAAAGCTCAGGGTCAACCTTCATGGAAAAGCTTCGCTCAAAAGCTCTTCTTTTTTGCGCATTTTCTATGCAGTCAATGCTTCTGCACACATAAGCTCCTCTGCCCTGAGCACGGAAGGTAGTATCAATCGAAACCCCATCCTTTGACTTGACAACCCTTATCAGTTGTTCTTTTGTCTTCATTTCTCTGCAAACAACACACATACGTTGTGGTTTCATAATCAAAATCTCCTAAAATATATTATTCCTCTGAGCCTTCAGGCTTAAGGTCAATCTTCCAGCCTGTAAGTCTTGCCGCAAGACGTGCGTTCTGACCTTCCTTGCCGATAGCAAGTGAAAGCTGGTCAGCCGGAACTATAACACTGCACATCTTCTTTTCTTCATCAACCGTAATTGATACAACCTTTGCCGGGCTGAGCGCCTGAGTGATGTATTCTGCAGGGTCTTCGCTGTATCTTATAATATCAATCTTCTCGCCTCTCAGCTCATCAATAACGGCCTGAACGCGCATACCTTTGGGACCTATGCAGGTTCCAACGGGATCAACGCCCTCAACTGTCGAATGAACAGCAAGCTTGCTTCTTGAACCCGGCTCACGGGTAAGACCTTTGATTTCTATTACGCCCTTCTTGATTTCCGGAACTTCAAGCTCAAAAAGCCTGCGAACCAGCCCCGGATGTGAACGTGAAACCACAAGGTGCACACCCTTTACCGAATTTGCTACTTCAACAACAAACACCTTAAATTTATCGCCGGGCTTGTAGTTGTCATTTTTAACCTGTTCATTGGGCATAAGTACAGATTCGGTATCACCGATTTCAAGCATAATATTTCTTCTGTCAATTTTTCTTACGGTAGCGGTCATAATATCGTTTGCTCTGTCCGAAAACTCATCAAAAGCCTTTTCTCTTTCAGCTTCACGGATTCTCTGAAGAACAACCTGACGCGCCGTCTGAGCTGCAATTCTGCCAAACGCTGCAGGGGTAACTTCTGTTTCAAGCACGTCACCTGCTTCATAGTTGGGATTAACCTTTTTTGCATCCTCAACAGATATTTCGCACTCTCTGTTTTCAACCTCTTCAACAATGTTCTTGCGTGCATAAACCTTGATTTCTCCGGTTTTTTCATCAATCAGAACTTTTGCATCCTGAACTGCACCGAAATTCTTCTTGTATGCACTGAGCAGCGCACCGCTGAGAGCGTCAAGAACAACATCACGGCTTATACCTTTTTCCTTTTCGATTTCATCCAATAAAAAAAACAACTCTGAACTCATTTTTAATAATCAACTCCTATATTATATTTAAAGTATTAAAAATCAAAGTGAAGCTTTACAAAAGTCGTATCACTCTGCATAATTGACATTTTTTCTTCATCAACGCTGACCGTAATTTCTCCGTCATTATAACCTTCAAGTACAGCAAGAATAGTCTTTACGCCGTTTACCGCTTTGAAAAATCCTATTTCCACCATTTCGCCAATGTATTTTTCAAAATGCTCCGGGGTTTTAAGGCGTCTTTCAATCCCCGGCGAGGAAACCTCTAAAACATAATTCTCCTTAATGGGGTCTGCTTTATCAAGCTCGTCGCTCATACGCCTGCTTATTATCTCACATTCATCAAGAGAAATTCTGTCATCATTTTTATCCGCAAAAATTCTCAAATAGCGCGCCTTGCCTTCCTTTGCATACTCAACATCATAAATATAACATCCGCATTCCACCGCAATCGGCTGTGCCATCTCTAAAATTTTCATTTCAAGCTTAGAATATGCCATGTATCATTTTCTCCTTCCTTCATCAATACTCGTCAGGTTAAACAAAAGAGTGAGGTACAACCTCACTCTTCTTAGTATATCTATTCTGTTAAATTTATTTTAACACAAAAAGCCGCATTTGTCAAGCTTTTTTTATGATTTTGGCAAGCTCGTCCATAAAAGAATTTATATCCTTGAACTGTCTGTAGACCGATGCAAATCTGACATAAGCAATATCATCAAGCTCCTGCAGGCGTTCCATTACCATTTCACCGATTTTTTCAGAGGTAACCTCTCTCTCCAGCATATTATAAAGCTTTGATTCAATATCGTCAATAAGCTTTTCAATATCACTGAGTGTAACAGGGCGTTTTTCGCAGGCACGTAAAATTCCGTTTAAAACCTTGTCGCGGTCAAATGACTCACGCAGACCGTCTTTTTTAATAACAATCATTGGGATTGTCTCAATTTTTTCGTATGTAGTAAATCTCTTTCCGCACTCCAGACATTCTCTGCGGCGGCGAATTGTTGTGCCCTCCTCAGTTGACCTTGAATCTATAACCTTACTTTCAAGATGTCCGCAAAACAAACAGCGCATTTTCACCAACTCCAAACACAAAATACATTAATATATCATTAATACTAACACAAAATATATGATTTGTCAAATATTCCATAAAAATTCAAATCTGCTTTCAAGAACAGATTTAGCCATATCTGCATCCACAAAATATGACAGCTCTATTATTTTCTCCGCAGTTTCATTTTCAACCTCAATCCGGCAGCCCTTTGCCGAAGGAAAAAGACCCTTGACAATGCTTTGGCTTTTCAATGTCACAAAACCTCTTGACTCGTCACCGCAACGCACCCCGGCAAGGATTCTTCCTTTATTTTTTAATACAACCACAGTATCCACGCCTTCAATCTCGCCAATTCTTTTTGCCGCATCAAGGCATCTTTTACTGTTGCCATTTTCGGTTACCTCAACATTTGCCAAAGTAACCACAGCCGAAAAAACAATTATTAATATTATAATATTGTAAAATAAATTTTTTATCTTATCCATATTTTCTCACCCTTTTTGCGCCTTTTTATTGTTTGCAATAAAAAAACAAATATTCATTACAGCATTAAATGAATATTTTTTATAATATATGTCAAAATATAATTGAACAGATAAACACCACAAAAAAGGAGCTAACAAACATGAATGTTATTGCTTTGATACTGGTGATAGTCGGCGCCATTAACTGGGGCAGCATTGGTCTTTTCGGAGTAGACCTTGTTGCAAGCCTTTTCGGAGGTCAGCTTTCATTAATGAGCCGTATCATCTTTTCACTGGTTGGTCTTGCAGGACTTTGGTCAATTACCTTCTTCTTTAAAGATACTCCCATCGTAGGTGACGGTAAATAAGCAAGACACACAAAAACAAGGATGGCATTTTTGCCATCCTTGTTTTTTGCATTAATATATTTTATTTTTGTATGCTTTCAAAAAGAAGCTTTTCAATAGCTTTTACATTTTTCCGCTCCGCAACAGCCTTAGGGTCACCTTTCCGCGCCTCGTACTCAGCCAGCGAAAGCCAATATACTTTTTCGCCTTCGGCAGGGTTTAAAACTTCTTTAACTATTTGAGCATTACTTATATCAACGACCTGTTCAATCGCATCAGAATCGCCCAGAACCTTCTCTATATACTGTTTAAAACCTTCATCTGCCATATACGCAAAAACCTCACCTGATGCAAGCTCTGCCTGAAGCTTCATCATAATTGCCTGTGAATTTTGGTCAAGATATTCGCCGTCTATATTTGCTGTATTGAGAGTTGTCTTTGCATCAATTGAGCCGTTTCCATTAACATCTTCTATATTAGATTTTAAAAACTCATCAAACTTGGCAAGATTTTCTTCTGTAACAAAGCTTGCACTATAATACGAAACATTTAAATCATAATCAATTCGTTTAGCACATTGAACAGCACTCCACACAATTACAAGCATCGCAACAGCCAGTACAATTGTGTGTATTTTATAATAAAACCAAAAATTTGCCATCTTTTCTTTAAACGGCAAAGCCTTCATTTGTTCCTTTGCACGCTGTCTGTCCTTATCCATTTTTCGTCACCTCTTGTACCTGAATATATCATACCCGCCTTAATCTTTCAAGCAATTTTTAAGAAAATTTACAATTCTTTAAATATTTCTATTTCAAACAACACCTCCTATGGCATTTTCATTCTACCATAGGAGGTGTTGTTTCTATTGACCGTTTTTTACCGGAGCTGGTCATTTCAGCACACCTTTTTCTCGACCTGCCGGGATTACAAGACATAAGAACAGTCCCCTTCTCTTTTATTTTCGTACTGATGAAACTTGATAAAATAAGCTGATTTTATTTGAAGAGGCGAAGCGAATTTCGCTGCTGCCGGTTTGTTTTGTATTACCTCCAATCAAGACACAAGTGCCATCTCCTTGTCTTTATCCATAGAAAATTCAAGGGCTTGCGGTGATTAACGCAAGCCCTTGAATATATTACTTATTTTCTACTTCCCATTTTAAAATTGACCCGTCAATTGCATTAATCTCCGCATCATACTCAGTTGTATTCTTTTTAAAATCCACCTCGTATTGCCATACTCCGTCATCCTGCTCAAGCTCAACTTTATCAAAAATCACACTTTCTGTCGTCACATTTGCTTTTTTCAAAGCAATTTCTTTTGCTTTTTCCTCGCCTATGAACTTGGATTTTTCTCCATTCGCAGTAGCGGAACCGTCATTGTTCATGCCATCCCCTTGAAGAATATCTTTTCCTTCATTAAGCATAGCCTTTTCGTCATCCATAAGCCTTGATGCTCCCTCTTCCACTTGCTCAGCGCCCTGCTTTACGGCTCTTTCTCCATTTTCAACCATACCACAGCCTGCCATAAAGCACACAAGCAAAAATACTAAAGCCGTTAATGATATTATTTTTTTCATAATTTAATTCATCTCCTTTAGCTATATTGTGTGCTATTTAAGTTATTTATATAACTAAAAAAGACATTTAAGGAAAACTTCTCAGCTACTCACATAAGCACCGAGAGGTTTTGTCATAATAATTTTTATTTTTTAGAAACGAATCAACAGGACACGAGAACCGTCCCCTTGGCTCCTAGTTTAATTCATCTCCTTTAACTATATTATGTATCATTTAAATCATTTATATAACTAAAAGAGGCATTTAAGGAAAACCTCTCAGGCGCACTTGTATAAGCACCTGAGAGGTTTTGTCATAATAATTTTTAAGTTTTAGAAAAGAAGCAACAGGACATAGGAACCGTCCCCTTGTCTTCAATAATCAACAACTTGACTAGAAGCTAATATATACTTCCCCAAAAACTTCCTACAAAAAAGAGAAGACAAGAGAACCGGCCCCGCGTCTTTCCTGGTCTTAATTTCTCCCGAGCCAGGGTAGCAAATGTATAGCCCTATTGTGTGCGCTATGCCAACACAGTAGAACCGGCTCACTGTGTCTCTCAGATTTAAAAAACAATTTTATTTTAGTTTTTTACCATATATTTTGATTTCTGTATTGCAACGGAGATAAACCTATATGATTTTTGAAAAAAGTCGAAAACTGCAATGGATCATTGTACCCTACCGATACGGCAATTTCTTTTATAAGCATGTCTGTATTTTTCAGCATATTGCAGGCGGTATAAATCCGAAGTTCTGTCAGATAATTTTTAGGTGATTTTTCGCCATTGTTTAAAAATAAATTTGTAAGATAGTTTGCAGAAATCCCTATGTGGTTTGCAATGTCATTGATGCTTATGTTTCTATGAAAATTGCATTTAATGTATTTTTTGGCAAGCTCCACATATTGCTGTGTTTTAGTTTGGTCTGTCTTTGCGTTTTGATTCTCACATTTATTTAAAAGTCTGAAATAGTATTCATATGCAGAAAGCGAATTTATCGTAGCATTTTTTTCAATATGAGTCTGAATATCCAAAATAGTTTTTTGAAAGTCAATGTCTTTTTGAAATGTAAATATGTTATTTTTATCCGTTTTTATCATAGAAAAAATATGTTCAACCTGATTCCCCATAAGCATAACCCAAAGATATTTCCACGGATTTTTATCGTCGGAATAATACTCGTGAAGTTCTGACGGTGAAATCAGAAATCCCTGACCTTCTGTTATGGCATTGCCGTTGAAAAAGCCCTTTCCGGATAGAATAAAATGTATAATATAAACCATTCTCTGGCCTGGACCCCAATGAGCCGCCTGAGAATCATACTCAATCCCGAAATGATCGATAAAAATGTTTTTTGAAAAGTTATTTTCAAAATCATTGTTTACTAAACAGATTTGGGCCATATAATTCACCTCTTTAGTGTAATTTTAACATATAAATTATAAAAAATTAAATGTACTAACGGAATTTTAAGTGTTACTATAATACTAAAATATAATATCAATTTAGTCAAGAGGTGGTTTTGTGATTAACCTTGATTTTAAAAAACTTGCAAACGGTGTATTTAAAGCATCAATCGGAATGTTAAATAAATATTTTCTTATGAATATAACCGCAGATACTCCAAAGTTTGATGTGTTAAACAATTTATCAGATCTTGGATTACCGGAGTTTACTTTTGCACCCTCGTATAAGATGACGGAACGCGAGGTTGTGATACGAATTCCGGCAAAAGTAAATCAGGATATATACGGGCTTGGCCTTCAACCCTCTACTTTCAATTATAAATATAAAGTGAAAACAATGGTCATCGACGGAAATCCTACTACTGACAATGGTGAGTGCCCGGCACCTGTTCCTATGATTGTTTTCCCCGAAGGATATGCAATTGCGGTTGATTCGGTTGAACGAGCAACGTTCTATTTGACAGATATAAAGCCTATGGAATTGCCGCTTCATCCTATAAGAAGAGCAAGACCCGAGTGGTGGAACGGACAAACGCCATTTACTTGCTTTGAAATTGTTATTCCCGGTAAGGATGCTGATGTTTATGTGTTTGCCGGTGAAAATATCAAAGATGCGGTTAGCCGATATGTTTTGTATTCCGGAGGCGGTTGTTTGCCTCCAAGACATTCTTTGGGTGTTTGGCAGAGAGTGCACATGAACAGCACCTCAGAAGAGGTCATAAAAAAGATTGATGAGTATCGCAAAAGAGGTTTCGCACTCAATACCATCGGACTTGAACCCGGCTGGCACGATACGTATGATTATCCTGAATCACATACTTTTGCCAGAGACAAGTTTCCCGAGCCACAAAAATTTATTGATGAAGCAAAGAAGAGAAATGTGGATATTAACTTATGGGAAATGGCAAGCTACGCAGAGGGATTCCCTTTGTATAATGCATTGAAGCCATTCGGGTTCGGAGATTATGCTGCAGCAAACGGTGCTGCAACGGACCTGACAATCGAAGATGCCGCGAAAACAATAAGAGAATATAAAAAAGAAAATCATTTGAAACTTGGTGTTTCGGGATATAAAATGGATATGTCAACCCCTTATCCCGATCATGCAACGCTTCCCTCAGGGATGAGCGGCTATACATATCGGCAGATTTTTTCACCTTTGAATATGAAAAATGAACTTAAAATGTTTAAAGAAATAAACAAACGCACTCTGGGTTTGACCCTTGGCGGAAATCTTGGCTCATCGGGATTTCCCCACATTTATTATAATGACAGTACTGATTTAAAGAACTATGTCCGATTAATTTGTAATTCAGGTTTTGCAGGTCTTTTGTGGTCTCCTGAGATGTGCAGTGCCGAAAAACCCGAACATTGGCTCAGAAGAATTGAACTTGGTGTATTTTCTGCAAATATGCAGATAAATGGATGGTGGTCAGGGGATGTCCCCTGGGAACACAAAGAAGTTGAAGAAACTGCAAAAAAATATACCATTCTCAGAACGAAACTGATGCCATATTTCTACCAGACATTTGTGGATTTCCATTTTAAAGGAATTCCACCTTTCAGACCTTTGATAATGGAGGAAGTCAATGAAAATACATTGAATCTTGATACGGAATTTATGGCAGGGGAAAATATGCTTGTGGCGCCAATGTTCTATGATGAAACTGAGCGTGAGGTTTATTTGCCTGATGGCGGATGGTACACATTTGATACGCACAAATACTATGAAGGTGGAAGATGTTATACAATAAAAGCAGATGCCGAAAGAATCCCTGTATTCATTCGCGAAGGTGCGATGATTCCTATGATTGCGGGTGCGCCTGAATTTATTCCCCCGGAAGGAGAAGAAATTCCTATTGAAGTTTTGTGCTTCGGCAAAAAAGGTTCTTTAAAGCTTTATGATGATGATGGTATAACATTTAATTATGAAAACGGCGAATTTGGATATATTGAACTTTCATTTGACGAAAAAGGGGGAAGAGTTGATAGAGACAACCGAAAGGTTAAAATATATGAAAGTTTTAGATTTAAAATGATCTAATTGTAGAAATTTCCCATTAAAAAAGTATTGTCTTACCGAAGTAATCAATACTTTGTAGATACAAAAGGTGCCTATTCAAGATGGCATTTAAGAAAAACCTCTCAGGGGCTTTATAAGCGCACCTGAGGGGTTTTGTTATAATTGTTTTAAGACACGGGGAAGACAATAGGAAGACAATAGAACCGTCCCCTTGTCTTGCCCTTGTCTTGCAACACCACTGTCTTTGTAAAATTGCTCCAAAGTATAGACTTTTTTCCATATATATGATATAACTTCTGTACATCATTTCAGGAGGGAAACTAATGAAAAAATTTATAAGCATAGCTCTGGTTATTTCAATACTCCTTATCACAATGTCAATTACACCTATTGCGTCAGATATGTCGACACTTCCAAGCAATGTAACCCTTAAAAGCATTGTTTGTAACAAAGACGGAAACACTGTTACCGCAAAAATGACCTTTAATAGCATACTTGACTGCACTGTAATAATGGCAGTGTATGATAACAATTCAAGTGAACTTTTAATTGCCGCATATAGTGATTCACCCGCAACCGCCACAGATTTTAGTATATCCTTAAGCGGATATCAAAACTACCTAAACTGTCCCGTAAAAATCTTTTTCTGGGATAATTTAGATACCCTAAGACCAGTAAATACTGTGCTTGAAGGAACAGTTGAGCCAATACCATCAAACCTTGCTGTTATCAAAGATGTTTTCAAGGCTTCCGATTCAGATGGTAATTCAACCTGGTTAATCTCATATCTGTTTGACGGGTACTCTTTAACCGCAGAAACAACCCCCGAAGTTGCAACAGGTTTAATGCCCACAGAAGGGGATATTGTAAAGATTAGCTTGAATAAACAGGGTCTTATTTCATCAATTAAGTATGTATGGGACTTTGATTTAGGCGTCCGCAACCTTACATCAAACGAACCCAAACCTCTTGCAACAGGGGATAATGCTTACACCATATCCAACCCCGACGAAACACTTGCAGGTGGAGTTGTAACGACATTTGATGATGCAAAAGATATAGCTACCATTGATGGAACTGAATATAATCTTCCTCAAGCAAGAAACGTTTATATTATTGATAATACTGGCAGAAGTCTCACTATAAAAAATAGTGTAGGCAGCAGTTTCAAATACTTCCCTGACTTATATAACACTGTCTAAGGAACTTTAACCCTAACTGATTTATATGGCACAGCAACAGAAACTGGTGATATGAGCATAGCCGAAAATAGACTTGCTGCTATGAAATACGCAGACCATATATATATCAGAACTTATGAAGGTCAACCTATTGATCTAATCATTGTTAAGGGATTTCTTCGTTCAGTTCGATAATTAAGTGCATTCAAAAAAGAAGCCAAAGCTTTGGCTTCTTTTTTTATTTCTAAAAACTTTCTATCGTCTTGGGTATTTATTTAAATCGTTCTTCGCTAAACCCATTTACAAAATCCATATTTTTCATTTCCCAATCCATATCAAGATTCTCATCGACCACAATAAGCCCGCTGTTATACATTACATACCTACCAATAGCATCAACACAAGCACGCAACGGAAGAAAAACTCTGTCACCTTTAAGGATAGGGGCAACATCATTTTCCATTGTTTCACCATTTACAATAATTTCACATTTTCCCACAGTCAAAGTAATTTCTCTGTCTTCAAAAGAAATATTTACGGTCTGTGTATCTTCATCCCAGTCAACTTCGCCACCATATTCCTCACTCAAAAATCTTACCGGAACATAAGAGCGATCGTTTTCGGTAAAAACAACAGTATCAGGATTTTCTTCATCAATAATCTTTTCAACATCATTTACAATGGCCTTGTTGCTGCCTACATGCAGAAAAATTCGCTTCTTCCATTTATTTTTTTCCGCTTCCTCTGCCTTTTTCTGGGCTTCAACTTCTTCCCTTGTTATGAGGCCGTCCCTGACCTTTCGTTCACGAACAAAATACTCGAGTTTTTCATAATCCACAAAATAGTACCATGCTACATCCTTCCACTCTCCAAGCTCTTCCTTATCCCTAAGAATCCTATTTAAATCGTATCTATCATGGGCTGATATACTTTCTCCTGCTCTATTTCTTTTTGTAAGAGTAACTATTCCCGCAAGATAATATAATTCTTCCTGAGAATATCCTTCATCGAGATACTCCTGCTCCCAGCCATACTTGACATTAGGAACGCCGTAATTGGGAAGTTTGAGAGCTTTTACATCTGTATTTATCACTAAGGAAAGGGTTAAAACAATTACCATCACAAAAGCCTTTATCTTCATAACAAGCCTCCTAAAATTAAGTGTCATGCAAATTAAATATAACATAATCAAAAGGAAAATACAATATTCTTCTTTCTATATTTTTAGAAATTTGCAAATTCCGGCAGCGTCTTACTTTACCAGGCACCGGAGCTTAAAAAAGGTGTCAGTGGCACGTTTTTAGCGTAGGATTGTGAAATGCGAGAGCAAATACCTAATCAGGCAGAAACGCATAGCGTTTCAACCATCATGCGAGTTAGCGCTGATGATACGCAAAAAAAGAGATACCCTATTGGATATCTCTTGTGTTCTGGCAGCGTCTTACTTTCCCAGGCACCGGAGTGTTAAGCAAATATGCCGGTGGCACTTCAGGGCTCCCGAAAAATAAGGCTGTGCCGAGATTTTTTGGGAAGAGGAGCAGTCGCTGAAAAAAACGATTGTTTGCAAAGCAAACGGAGTAAATAAGTGAACTGCGACGAAGCGCAGGATTGTGAAATGCGAGAGCATTTCACTATTGACGAGAAAACTCGCAAGAGTTTTAACAACTAAAGAAACGCCCCCATGTATCATCAGCATCATTCAATAAAACTCGTCAGAGTTTTTACCTAAGCCTGATGATACTTGGAGGGTGACCGCATGTATACAACAAAAAAGGATATCCAATGGATATCCTTTTGCAAATTCCGGCAGCGTCTTACTTTCCCGGGCAGTCGCCCACCAAGTATCATCAGCGCTAAAGAGCTTAACTACTGTGTTCGGGATGGGAACAGGTGTGACCTCTTTGCTATCGCCACCGAATATATGTCAAACACCTTTCGGTGTCCTGACTCTTTTTCATGTCTTGAAATACTGAACGAAGAAGAGTAAGTCTGCTTACTCCATAATTTCTTAGGTCAAGCCCTCGACCTATTAGTATCGGTCAGCTTAATACGTTACCGCACTTACACCTCCGACCTATCAACCACATAGTCTACGTGGGGTCTTACTAGCTTACGCTATGGGAAATCTTATCTTAGGGTGGACTTCACGCTTAGATGCCTTCAGCGTTTATTCCTTCCGTACATAGCTACCCAGCTGTGCCATTGGCATGACAACTGGTGCACCAGTGGTACGTCCATCCCGGTCCTCTCGTACTAAGGACAGC
>JAFYXN010000009.1 GCA_017546145.1 Clostridia bacterium | reverse complement strand
GCCTATCTATCTTATCACACCATTTCGCTTTTGTCAACCCTTTTTTAAAACTTTTTTTAGTTTTATTTTCCGTTGTCCCTTGCTCCTTGGCGCAACTCGTTTATATTAACACATCTCTCCTTCTTTGTCAAGTACTTTTTTTAGTTTTTTATATAGATAGAACCATTTTAATAATTTTTCATATAATTCTACAAAGGAGGTTATTGAGTTGCTTTATATAATATTTGTTTTACTTATTATACTTACTGTATTGTGCATTTATCTGCGTAATACTATTCTAAAAGTTGCAGCACAACAGCCTGAATCAGAAAAAATAAGGCCTCCGTATGCAGTAATTTCCGTAAAAAACGGTGAAGACTGCATAGAAGGCGTAATACGTTCAATGGTATGGCAGTTGCAATCACAGGCTGCCGACCTCAAGAATTGTATAAATGAACTTATTGTAGTAGACTTGGGTTCCACAGACGAAACCTCTTATATTGCAAAGAAACTTTCACAAGAATACCCCTTTGTTCATTACATGAATAAAACTCAATATTTAGAAACCATCAGCAATCTTTAACCGCTGGTGGTTTCTGTTTGAACTAAATCAGCATTGCAAGAACAAGTGCCCCTGTAATATTTCCATCTTCTGCAAATGCACCGATTGCAAGAACAGATACTATAAATACAAACTTAAAAAATCTTCTTTTATTAAATCTAACCTTTGCCATAATTTTATTCCCCTTTTTTATATATGTTTTGTATTTCGAAACTTTATTGCCACTTATGTTTCGTTTTCTTTAACTTTTTTATCATACTAACACACTTTTGTTTCGTTGTCAATAACTTTTTTAAATTTTTTTCTTAAATTCGAAACTTTTTCTTGATTTTTATTTTAAAATGTGATATACTGTGAACAGAAACCATACAGGGAGTGATTGTGTGTACAATTTTGGAGATAAACTTAAAGAATGCCGCAGGGCAAAGAATATGACCCTTGAAGAGCTTGCCCTTAAATACAACCGAAGATTTGATGGCGGATTGAGCAAGGGAACTCTTTCAAAATATGAAAACAATAAGCAAGAGCCATTGGTAAGTGTTGTTACAAACCTTACCGAGATATTGGATGTGTCATCAGACTATCTTTTAGGACGTTCAGACACGCCAAACCCCGAAGAGGCTTTGTGCCTTTCTGAGTGTGACAACGTACACAATATTCCTGTATTCAACAGCGTATCAGCAGGTCTTGGACGTCTGGCTGACAGTACACCCGCGGATTTTGTTCCTACCTTTTTGCCTTACGGCGCAAACCCCGAGGAATACGTACGCATAAACGTTTCAGGCGATAGTATGTCACCGCTTATAGATGATGGAAGTCAGATTCTTGTCCGCCTTCAATCAAATGCAGACAACGGCTCGGTTGCTGTTGTGCTGGTTGACGGCGAAGAAGCTTATGTCAAAAAGCTTAACTACGGCATGAACTGGATAGAGCTTGAGTCCATAAACCCCTATTATCCGGCAAAGCGTTTTGAAAACTCTGATATTTCAAGAGTAAACATTTTAGGGGTTGTAAAAGAAATTACGAAATATCTTTAAACACAAAACACGTGGCAGAAAAATCTGACCACGTATTTTTTTCGCATTTGGCTGTTGACTTTTTGTAAATATTATCATATAATCTAGAAAAGTATTCCAAGTATATAAAATATGGAGAATCCTGTATGAATATTTTACGAAACGATTTACTCTTAAAAGAACTAAACAGGCTTAATATGAACATTGGAGCAGCAGACTATGCAATTCTTGACATAAAATGGAAACACCAGAATGCGCGTTCTAACTATACCAGAATATACTATATTCGCAGCGGAGAGGGAACAATATACTGTAACGGTAAAAAAATTACTCTTTCTCCTGGTAATATATATATTATTCCTGCAGAATTGGACCTTTCCTATGAATGCAACAGTCACCTTGAAAAATTATATTTTCACATTAACATTCTTCGTTACAGCGGTTATGACATATTTTCTCAGATAAAAGAGTGTATTATTTTTGAAAACAGAAGCGAACAAATTGAAAGGCTTTATCAATGTTGGAATAGCAGTGATTTGTTGTCAGCCATTGAAATAAAGGCTACACTATTTGCAGACATCACTGCTGCACTGCATAAAACCGGTCTTGATAACAGTGAGGTCGATTATTATTCTAAGCCGGTTAAGGCAGCGATGAAATACATTAACGAAAACTTAAGTGGAACTCTGACCGTTAAAGAAATTTCCTCACAGCTTTTTCTTTCGGAGAGTTTTATTCAAAAGGCATTCAAGAATGAAGTCGGTGTGCCCATCGGCAAATATATAAATGACCGCCTTATGCACATTGCCGAGACAAAGCTTCGTAATACCAATCTTTCAATAAAAGAGCTAAGCGACTCTTTAGGGTTTTGTGACCAGTTTTACTTTTCAAGAGTATTTAGCAAGTTTTTTGGGCTTTCGCCCCTCAAATACAGAAAATTTCAGTTATAGTTTTTTGCATAAAAAGAGTGAGAACTATGTTCTCACTCTTTTAAGTTATATACACTATTCAGCTTCAATCAAGCCGTAATTTCCGTCTTTTCTGCGATATACTATATTATCCTTTCGCGTATCGGGATTTAAAAAGATAAAGAAATCGTGACCCAGCATATTCATCTGCAAAACTGCTTCCTCTGCCGACATAGGCTTGGATTCAACCTTCTTCTTTTTTATAATCTTAAATTCAGCATTTTCTTCAGCAACTTCTTCTGTACTGTCTACAATTGAATTATATTCTTCAATCACAGGACGGTGAAGGTGTTTTGCAAGCTTTGTCTTATGCTTTCTTATCTGGCGGTCCAGATTTGATAAACATTCGTCAGCAGCCGCAATGAGGTCTCTGTTTCTTGCTTCAGCACGAAGAATGAATCCTTTGTTTAAAATTGTTATCTCCATAACAATTTCATTCTTCTGCTCGGAAACCAAAACCTTGCATTCAAGCTCTTCATCAAAAAATTTATCAAGCTTTTTAAGTTTTCCGAGAAGCTTCTCTTTTCTGCTGTCTGACAATTCCACTTTTCTGCAAATTACGTTATACTTCATACACCTTGCCTCCGTTTCAACTATATTGTTCAGATGAATAAGCTGCATATTCCTCTGTTGCTTTTATTATACAATACTTTTGTTGAAAATGCAAGTAATTTCATCACATCAAAGCGGTTGTTTTATTAGTTTTTACAGTTTTTTTGTGATTTTTTGTCAATCATAAATAAAATCAACCTTTATTATCACATTAAAGCGTTCATCCACAGCCTTCAATTTTTGTATAACCTCGGTTTTAAGTCCGTCAATATCCGCAACCTCCGGTGAAACCTCAATATCGAATATAAGATTTATAGTATTTGCTCCGTTTGTCATTCTGAAATCGTGTATATTCATTTTTGGGTCTATTTCCTTTACCACTGACCTTACAACTTCACGCATTGCAACCGTTTGCTCACAGCTGACCGAAATCGGATCCATGTGAACAACCATGTGAACACCCAGCTCGCTTTCTATTCTTTTTTCAAGGTCATCAATTACCTCATGTATTTCCACAATATTGCAATCATCTGAAACCTCTGCATGAACAGACGCCAAAACTCTGCCCGGACCATAATCATGAACAATCAAGTCATGAACGCCCACAACTTCCGGTGCATCAAGCACCATCTTTTGTATTCCGTCTATTAATCTTTTTTCGGGCACAGTTCCAAGCAAAACACCAATTGTATCACGTGATATAACAAAACCGGAATACATAATTATCAACGAAACAGCTGCACCTACTATTCCGTCAAGCGGTTGAAAATCAATAAACCTTCCGATTATTGCACAAAAAATAACCGCACCGGTAGCAACAACATCATTTATACTGTCCTTTGCCGCCGCAATAAGTGTGCCTGAGCCAATTTTTTCGCCAATATACCTGTTATAGGCGAACATCCAAAACTTAACCGGAATAGAAATGCAAAGTATCAACAAGAGAATGGGACTGAGCTGTATATCCTCAGGATAAATGATTTGTCTGAAAGAACTTTTGAAAAGCTCAAAGCCCACAAGAATAATAATAAACGAAACTATAAGCGACGAAATATACTCCAGTCTTCCGTGTCCGAAGGGATGTTCCCTATCCGGCTTTTTTCCGCTGAGCTTTGCGCCGATAAGCGAAACCAAAGACGATCCCATATCCGAAAGGTTATTGAAAGCGTCTGACACAATTGCAATACTTGACATAATGCTGCCAACCGCAAACTTCAGAATAAACAAAAAAAGATTGCAGAAAATACCCAACGCTCCGGCAAAAACAGAATATTTAATGCGCAGCTCGTTTTCTGAAAACTTATCTGTATTTTTTATAAACAGCTTCATCAGCGCATTTATCATATAAATCTCCCCACCAATCAAATTAAGACTATATTTAGATTTATGATAACATTTAAAAAGAAATGCCAAAAGGCATTTCTTTTTAAAATCTAAACAGTTTTTGCTGTACCCTTGCCTAACAGTTTTTCTATTTCGGGAATACACTTATCATCTGAAACCCACATACTCTTAGGCGCCTGAACAGACTGGTTTTTATCCTCATAATATATTATAACCGGAACACTGCCGTTTTTGTCCTTAAGAATTTTCTTTACCCCTTCAAGTCCGTCCGCATCAGATGAATTCAACTTAATAAACAGCTTTTTAAAGTTGGGTACATCATAAGCATTGAGCGTCGCAAGATGTTCAAGCCTTATCTTTGTGGGCTTGTCCTCCTGCACATCCAGATTGCCAGACAAAAGGCAAAAGCTTTCCTCACGAAGAAGCGGCTCAAACTTGCGCACCTGCCCCGGAAATACCAAAACTTCAATTTCACCTGTTAAATCTTCAAAGGTGAGATACATCATCAGCTCTCCGCGTTTGGTAAGCTGGTCACGGCGCTTTGCAATCATTCCGCCAAGCTTAACCTTTGAATCTGATACAAACCTTTCGTTTTCATTTTCGGTAATTTCCAGCACAGTTGTACTTGAAACGTTATGAATTACATTTTCCATCCCGTCAAGAGGATGTCCTGAAACATATACGCCCAGATACTCCTTCTCAAAATTCAAAAGGTCACGCTTGTCAAGCTCAGGAACTTTAATAAAATTGTCGGTAGTTTTGTCGGTTTCTTCAAACATACTGAAAAAGTCCAACTGCCCCGAAACCATGTTCTTCTGCTCTCTAATAGCAGAATCAATCGCACTTTCATACACCTGAAGAAGAGTCGCTCTTGTTATATTAAGGCTATCAAACACGCCACTTTTTATCATGGACTCAACAAGCCGTTTGTTGAGCTTTTTATCTGCCATTCTGCTGCAGAAATCGGTAAACGAAGTAAACTCACCGTTTTTGTCGCGTTCAGCTGTCATATCATCAATAAATGCAGAACCAACATTTTTAATAGCTGCAAGCCCGAATCTTATATTTTTTCCGTCAGGAACAAAATTGCTGTAACTTTTGTTTATATCCGGAGGAAGCAGGTTTATCCCCTGTTTTTTTGCTGCCGCAATATGCTTGGTAACCTTTGTTGACTGTCCGAGAACGCTGGTAAGAACCGCTGCATAAAACTCGGTAGGATAGTGGCACTTCAGCCATGCTGTCTGATACGAAACAAACGCGTACGCCGCCGCATGTGATTTATTAAAAGCATATTTTGCAAAGTCCATCATCTCGTCAAAGATTGATATTGCGGTTTTTTCGTCTATACCTCGGCTCATTGCGCCTTCCACCTCAATGTTTCCGGCAGCATCCTTGACACCATATACAAAGTTTTTGCGTTCCTGTTCCATTACCTCGGTTTTCTTTTTAGACATAGCACGGCGCACCAAATCAGCGCGGCCAAGCGAATATCCGCCAAGTTCACGTACAATTTGCATAACCTGTTCCTGATAAACTATACAGCCGTAGGTAACATCAAGAATGTTTTCCAAAAGCGGATGCTTGTACTTTACATCTCCGCTGTTCTTATTTGCAATATACTGCGGGATTGAATCCATTGGTCCGGGTCTGTAAAGCGAAATTCCGGCAATAATATCTTCAAGCGTTGACGGCCTAAGTTCTTTCATAAACTCCTTCATGCCGCCGCTTTCAAGCTGAAAAACGCCGTCCGTATCACCCTTTGCAATCATACCGAAGGTATTCGGGTCATTCATCTCCATTTTGTCCATATCAACCGATATTCCGCGTGTGCGTTTTATATTTTCTACAGCATCACGAATAACAGTAAGCGTACGAAGCCCCAAAAAGTCCATTTTAAGCAAACCAAGACGCTCGATTGTTGTCATTGTGAACTGAGTTGTTATTACCTCATCGTTTCGGGATAACGGAACATAAGTCTGAACCGGCTCACGCGTTATAACCACACCTGCTGCATGAGTTGATGTATGTCTTGGCAAGCCCTCAAGCTCTGACGAAACATCTATCAGACGCTTTACCTGAGGGTCGCCTTCATACATTCCCTTAAGCTGAAGATTGCTGTCCAGCGCCTTTTCAATAGTAATATTGAGCTCATTGGGAATTTGCTTTGCAACACCGTCCACAAAGCCATACGGCATATCAAGTGCTCTGCCTGTGTCGCGTATTGCAAGCTTTGCCGCCATTGTTCCAAAAGTGACAATCTGTGCAACCCTGTCGGCACCGTACTTATTGATAACATAATCAATAACTTCGCCACGGCGCTCATAACAGAAGTCAATATCAATATCCGGCATGGTAACACGCTCGGGATTTAAAAATCTTTCAAAGATAAGGTCATATTTAATAGGGTCAATATTGGTGATTGCAAGACAATACGAAACTATACTGCCTGCAGCACTGCCTCTGCCGGGGCCAACCATTATCCCATTCTGACGCGCAAAGTGAATAAAATCCCACACTATAAGGAAATAATCCACATATCCCATATTCTCAATTGTTGCAAGCTCATAGTCAAGACGTTCTTTGACTGATTCCCACGCATCGGGATAACGCTTTACAAGACCATTTTCGCAAAGCTCGCGCAAATATGTTACCGAAGTGTAACCCTCGGGCAGTTCAAACTTCGGCAAATGCAGCTTGCCAAATTCAATTTCGACCTCACACATATCTGCAATCTTTTGCGTATTCTCTATCGCTTCCGGAATATACGAAAACAGCTCGGACATCTCTTCCTCCGACTTTACAAACATCTGGTCGCTTGACATTTTCATTCTGTCTTCATCATATACAGTCTTACCCATCTGTATACACATAAGCACATCCTGAAACTCTGCATCCTGTTGCTTTACATAGTGTATATCATTGGTTGCAACTATACCAAGGTCAAGCTCACGCGCAAGCCGTATAAGCTCACGGTTGAGCATTTTCTGCTCATAAATCCCGTGGTCCTGAATTTCAATAAAATAGTTTTCCCGACCAAATATGCTGATAAATTCCTGTGCCGATTTTTTTGCCTCGTCATAATTCCCAGCAAGTATTTTTTTTGATAATACTCCTATCATACAAGCGCTGAGCGCAATAATTCCCTCGCTGTTCTCGCGCAAGACCTCCATATCTATTCGGGGCTTATAGTAAAAGCCTTCAACATAGCCAATTGAAACAATATTCATAAGATTTTTATAGCCTGTATTGTTTTTTGCAAGCAGAATCAGATGCGAGCTTGATGAATCAAGTTCGTGAATTTTGTCCTTTCTGCCTCTTGCCGCAACATAAACCTCACAGCCCAGAACAGGCTTTATTCCAATGCTTTTTGCATATTCATAAAAATCAATAACTCCAAACATACAGCCGTGGTCAGTTATCGCCATAGCGGTCTGTCCCAGCTCCTTTGCGCGGTCAAGAACCTTTTTTATTGTACCCTCGCCGTCAAGAAGGCTGTATGCTGTATGCGTATGTAAATGAGCAAATGCCATAAATCCGACACCTGTCCTTTCTGATTCTGCAAGTGTTTGCAAAATTTAATCTTACTGTTTTTCTGCAATTTCTATAATTCTTCTTAGTCTATGATTTACTCCGGACTTAGTAAGCGGTGGACTTAGTTTTTTCCCCAAAGCATCAAGGCTTAAATCCTTGTTGTTAAGTCTTGCCACTGCTACCTCCTGGAGGTCATCCGGAAGATTTCTTATTCCCATGGTTTCTTCTATTTTGTTGATTGCCGCAAGCTGCCGTGCTGCCGCATCAAACACCTTGTCCATGTTTGCTATTTCTCCGTTGCTGACACGGTTAAGGTCACTTCTTAATTCTCTTTCAATCCTCAAATTTATAATCTGCATCTGAGCGCTGACCGCTCCCATGTGAGTAAGAGCATCACATACCGTATCGCTGCTTTTTGAATACAAAACAAAACTGCCCTTTCGTCTTGCAGATTTAAAATCAAGTTCCATTTCCTCAAGAAGCTCTTTAAAATCCCGATGGATTCTCTCGCTTGATGTTATGAACTCCATGTTGTATGTTTTGTTCGGGTCAACAATTATTCCGCCGCCCAAAAACGCACCGCGAAGGAAGGCGCTTTTGCAGCACTCATCCTTTGCAAACAATTCCGAAATTTTTTCACTGCCTGTTTCATATTTAAGTATCATGTCAATAATCTTTTTATTTGAAATACTACAAAAACAGCTGCTTTTCGATTCCTTAACCAAGGTTGTTTCACCGCAGCACCTCTTTATCAGCACTGCGAAGCGTTTCATAATCTGACTGCTTTCGGATGAAACCCTGATTGTATTGCCCTTCAGCCTTCCTGCAAAGATTAGTATGCCCATCATTTCCGCATCAATACAGCATGGTCTGCCCATCGCAGTCTTGCAAAGGCTCTCTTTTGTCTTTTGTGAAAATGATTTCATTCTGCATCCTCCCTCAAAAACACTGTGATTAAAACTCACCCACAAGTTTGACTTCAGGCTCAAGCATAATTCCGTCTTTTTTATACACAGTATCCTGAACAAGCTTTATAAGCTCAAGCACGTCATCTGCCGTAGCCGCTCCGGTATTGATCAAAAACCCTGCGTGCTTTTCAGACACCTCTGCCCCGCCTACACGGGTTCCCTTAAGACCTGCTTTTTCAATCAATGTGCCTGCAAAGTTTCCTTCAGGACGTTTAAAGGTACTTCCTGCACTTGGTCTGTCAATTGGCTGCTTTGAAACACGTCTTTGAGTATAATCAGCTATCCTTTCACGAATTTGAGCTTCGTTTCCGTGCTTTAACTTTAAAGTGCAACCCAAAATAATTAAATCTGTATCGGTAAAGCGGCTTTTGCGATAGCCAAACTCGCAAGCGTCGCGGTCTGCTTCAAATATATTGCCGTTTCTGTCCATGTAGCGTACCGACTTTATAATCTCTTTAATTTCAAATCCGTACGCTCCCGCATTCATATATACTGCACCGCCAATAGTTCCAGGAATGCCCGAGGCAAATTCCAGCCCCTCAAGCGACGCTTTTGCGGCTTCAGAGGATACTGCCGAAAGAAGAACTCCCGCGCCGGCATATATTTCTTCGCCGGCAACCTCAATTTTATTAAGCCTTTTAAAAAGGCTGAGAACAACTCCTCTTATGCCTTTATCGCCAACAAGCATGTTAGAGCCATTGCCAAGCACAAAAACAGGTATATTCCTCGCCTTGGCAGCCTTTAACGCCTCAGCTGTCTGCTCTTCTGTTTCAGGAGTAAGAAAAATGTCAGCAGGGCCTCCGATTTTAAAGGTGGTATGTCTGCTCATAGGCTCGTTCACCTTCACATTTTCCTTTCCAAGAATATCCTCAAATATTTTAATCATAATCAATCTCCAAAATAGTTGTTTTGTTGCTTTCTCTGATTAATAGTTTATGAATGTTTTTTTATTAAAATTCATATCCCAGCCTTCAAGCACTAAGAAAGCAAATATTAATTTTCTTCGTTCATCATTCCCATAAGACGGTTATTAAGAGCCTCTGCCGCATTGTAGCCCATACGTCTTTGTCTGTTGTTCATCGCAGCAATCTCAAAAATAACAGCAAGGTTTCGTCCGGGACGTACCGGAATTGTAAGCGATGGTATATCTATGCCAAGAATATTGGTGTAATTATCAGTAAGTCCAAGACGGTCATACTGCTTGTCCTTTTGCCATATTTCAAGCTGAATTACAAGGTCTATCTTCTCGGTATCCTTTACGGCACCTATACCAAAGATTTTTTTAACATCGACAATTCCTATACCGCGCATCTCTATAAAGTGACGGATTACCTCAGGCGCGCTTCCGACAAGGGCTTTTGAGGATACCCTTTTTATTTCAACCGCATCGTCTGCAACAAGGCGGTGACCGCGTTTCATAAGCTCAACCGCTGTTTCACTCTTACCTACTCCGCTCTCGCCTAAAATAAGAACACCTTCGCCATAAACTTCAACCAATACACCATGACGTGTAATTCTTGGAGCGAGCTCAACATTCAAAAACGCAATCAATGCACTCATAAAGCTTGATGTGGAAAGCTGTGTCCTGAGAATGTTTATCCGGTATTTTTCTGCAAGCTCTATAACTTCAGGGTGAATCTCAATACCGCGAGTTACAATTAATGCCGGAATCCCTCTGCTGAAGAAATCGTCTATCTTTTTGTATCGTTCTTCCTGCGAAAGTCCTGCAAGATAGGTATGCTCTACCATACCTAAAATCTGTAACCGTTTTGAGTCAAAATAATCAAAAAATCCTGCAATCTGAAGTCCCGGTCTGTTTACATCCGTTGTGTCAATCAAAATATCGCGTTCAGGCGCATATACCTCTTCAAGCCTGAAATCTTCTATTATTTTGCTTAATTTAACAGTAAATACTTGTTCACCCATTATACTCACCTCAAAAAAACATATATACATTATATTTCATAATAAAGTATAACACATTTTATAGCATTTGCAAATAGATATATAAAATTTTTTATAATAAAACCGTTACAATACTTTTCTCTACAAAAAAATCCCCACATTGTGGGGAAATAATCAACTCTTCTTTTTTTCAACCTTTCTTTTATTGCCGTCTTTATCCATAATATAAACATTATTCATTGTATTTTCAAAACCCTGACGAAATCCTTTAATATACTGTTGTCTTAGCTGTGCCTGCTCGGCTTTTTCTGATTCTGTCAAGCCTTCTGCCCTTGACTTTCGCGCAAGCTCATTTATTCTGTTTAACAGTTCTTCTGTCATTTTAATCACCTCTGTTTGTATTGTAACACAAACACCCTTAAATGTAAAGACAGGAAGTCAACTGCATCTGCAAATTTATTTAATCACGATTTGGCATGACGCCATAGTTTCAAGCGCAGCTCTATGCTTTTCAGGAGTTACACCTGCACAGCAGCTCGAATCTACAGTTATATCTGTTTCAGGGAATGCGGCTTTAAGCAACAGCGCATTTGATACCACGCATATATCTGTACACAGACCGACAAGCTCAATTTCAAGCTTGTTTGAAGCATACTTTTCTTTTATTATCTTTATCAGCTCCATTGAACCAAATGTAGGCTTTTCCACAATTTTAAAGCCTTTATGTTTAAGAACTGACATAACATTGCGATTTATTTCCCAGCCATCGGTGTTTTTTATACAATGCGGAACAGGAAGCATTCTGCCTTCCCGTGTTTCAGAATAATCATCGCGATGTGTGTCCATGGTTGCAATAATAGAGCCTTCAAAATTTTCTATTTTATTTACTACTTTATCAACTATTCTCTGTGCCTCAGGTGTTCCCAAAGCTCCGTCAATAAAATCCTTTTGCATATCCACAACAATTAACAGCTTGTTCATTGGTTTCTCCTCTTTTCGGTAAATTGCTTTAAAGCCGCCCGCTATCAGCAGACGGCTTTAATAACTATTTTATAATTTCAGGAAATGATGAAAATCTTCTGTTTATTCCGGACTCTGTTACCGAGCCCGTATCATAGACAGTTTCTTCAGCATATCCGTTTTCGGTTTTTGAAAATCCGTAGGTTTTTAAAGAAAAACCTGCTCCGGTTGTTATCATGACAGAAATCTTAGGTTCTGCACCGTCCTTCATGTAGTAATCAGATACCTCAAAGTATGCATTTCCAGCTTGAATGTATTGGTCAAGCAGCACATATACACCGTTTGTATCTTCAACATACAGCGCCCAATCCTGACCATCATTCCACAAAAATTCACCGTTTGGCTCGCGCTCTGCTTCTGTAGAAAGGACAACTCTTTCGTCTATGCCATCTGCATCCACATCGCCCGTATACGAGGTTACCTCGGTAAAGCCTGCAATGCCGGCAGGAAGAGTTTGTGCCCTAACAACCTGCTGCTGTACAACAGCTTCATTTTGCAAAGCATTTTCACTCTCCTGAACCTGAGGAGTTTGTGTGTTGTTTCCGTTGCAGCCTGTAAGTGCAAATATTAACATTAATGTAACCAAAGTAAGTCTTAAAGTTTTCATACAAAAACCTCCTTTGTAACCTTTCCGCATCAGCAAGCTGTTTTATCGTCCTCAACTGCTGTTTTTGTGCGGGTAGCTTTTTTTACGGGTTTCTTTTCTTCGCGTGTAACTTCCGGCTCCGCCTTGTCTATCACACATTCTTTTGTAACCTTTACGGTCTTTATAGTCGGGTCTGAAGGGATTTCAAACATTATGTCCTGCATAATCTCTTCTACTATGGTTCTGAGTCCTCTTGCGCCGGTATTGCGTTTGATTGCCTTTTCAGCAATAGCATCAACAGCCTCGTCATCAAAGGTAAGCTCAACGCTGTCCATTTCAAGCAGCTTTGCATACTGCTTAACAAGGGCGTTCTTCGGCTGGGTAAGAATCATTTTAAGCGCATCCTTATCAAGAGAGTCAAGCGTTGTAATAACAGGCACACGGCCTATAAACTCAGGAATAAGTCCGAATTTTAACAAATCATCAGGAATAAGATGCTTCAAAACCTCGCCGCGGTTTTTGTCCTTTTTGCTTTCAACCACCGCACCAAAACCCATAGCCTTGGCATTTACGCGGCTTTCAATAATTTTGTCTATACCTTCAAATGCACCGCCGCAAATAAACAGAATATTTGTTGTATCAATTTGAATAAATTCCTGATGCGGATGCTTTCTGCCGCCTGTGGGAGGAACAGATGCAACCGTTCCTTCAAGAATTTTAAGAAGAGTTTGCTGCACGCCCTCGCCGCTGACATCACGTGTAATTGACGGATTTTCGGATTTTCTTGAGATTTTATCAATCTCGTCGATATATATAATACCCTTTTCAGCAAGCTCAATATTGTAATCCGCTGCCTGAATAAGCTTGAGTAGTATATTTTCAACGTCTTCGCCCACATATCCAGCCTCGGTAAGCGAGGTTGCATCGGCAATTACAAACGGAACCTTCATCACCTTTGCAAGCGTTTGGGCAAGAAACGTTTTACCCACTCCCGTTGGCCCAAGCAACAAAATATTGCTCTTTTGCAGCTCAATATCATCATTTTCAACATTATAGCCTATTCTTTTATAGTGGTTATAAATAGCCACCGAAAGTGCCCTTTTTGCCGCATCCTGACCAATTATATAATCGTCTAAGAATGCTTTTATCTCTTTGGGCTTGGGCAGTTCATCCATCTTTGTTTCTGCGGTTTCCGGCGATATATCTTCAAATTCGTCCTCAAATATTTCAAAGCACAAATCTACACATTCGTTGCAGATATATACCCCGGGGCCTTCAATAAGTTTTTTTACCTGATCCTCGGTTTTGCCGCAGAAAGAACAGCGAAGCTGCCTTATATCGTTGTTATTTGGCATTTCAAAAGCTCCTTTAAATCAACTCTTAAATCTATTATCTCTTTTCAACAATTTTGTCAATGAGTCCATACTTGAGGGCTTCCTCAGCAGACATAAAATTGTCACGCTCGGTATCCTTTTGAATAATCTCAAGCGGCTGACCTGTATGGTCTGCAAGCATTCTGTTTAACTTATCCTTCATTTTGATTATGCGCTCTGCATGAATCTGAATATCGGTTGCCTGACCCTGAGCTCCGCCAAGAGGCTGGTGAATCATAATTTCACTGTTGGGAAGCGCAAATCTTTTGCCCTTTGCACCTGCAGAAAGCAAAAACGCACCCATTGACGCTGCCATACCCACACAGATAGTCGAAACATCAGCCTTGGTATACTTCATTGTGTCATAGATTGCCATGCCTGCGGTGATTGAGCCGCCGGGGCTGTTGATATAGAGGTTGATGTCCTTGTCGGGGTCTTCGCTGTCAAGGAAGAGCAGCTGTGCAACAACAAGGCTTGCTGTTGCGTCATTTACCTCATCAGAAAGAAAAATAATTCTGTCTTTGAGCAGTCGTGAAAAAATATCATACGACCTCTCGCCTCTGCTTGTCTGTTCAATTACATATGGTACTAAACTGTTATTCATAATTCATACCTCCATTTTGGGAATTTGTACAATAGGTTTGTTTTGTCAAAATTTAATACAACAATATTCGACAAACCGTTTTAAACGCAAGCAAGGTTAATCGTAAGAGATTAACCTTTGCCCGTATTATGTTTATTAGCAATTTTATTTAAGAGAAGCGTTCTTTACAAGGAAGTCAACTGTTTTCCGAATTGTCTTGCTGTCCTTAAGTTCTGCCACATTAATGTACTTCTTAACATCATCAATTGACATTTTGCTCTGTTCTGCCATTTTTTCAAGCTCTGCTTCAACATCCTTGTCACTTGCTTCAATGCCTTCAACCTTTGCAATCTTCTCAAGAACCAATGACGTCTTAACCTTTTTCTCAGCGTCAGGTCTAATTTGAGCCTTCATTGCATCTAGGGTCATACCTGTGTACTGTGCATACTGGTCAATGCTTAAACCCTGATACTGAAGTTGCATTGCAAATTCACGAATCTGATTGTCAACCGCTGTTTCAAACATAGCTTCGGGAATATCAATCTCGGTGTTATCACAGATTATTTCCAAAATTTTGTCTTCTAATTCCTTCTTAGCCTTTTCTTTGTTCTGTTCCTTAAGTTTTTTTGTCATGTCAGCCTTAAATTCTTCAAATGTATCAAACTCGCTGACATCCTTTGCAAACTCATCATCAAGCTCAGGAAGCTCCTTTGCCTTGATTGCATTAATCTTTACCTTGAAAACTGCAGCCTTACCCTTAAGGTCTTCTGCGTGGTATTCCTCTGGGAATTTAACATTTACCTCAACTTCATCGCCTGTGTTTTTGCCAACTAGCTGGTCTTCAAAGCCGGGAATAAACTGTCCTGAACCAAGCTTTAAATCAAAGTTTTCGCCCTTGCCGCCGGGGAATGCAACACCGTCTGCAAAGCCTTCGAAGTCTATAGTTACTGTATCATCAAGCTGTGCCGCTCTGTCTTCAACTGTAACCATTCTTGCATTTCTCTCACGGATTTTTTCTATTTCGCCGTTTACTTCCTTCTCGGTTGTTCTGTGAGTGATTTTTTTAGTTTCAACACCCTTGTACTGACCAAGCTCAAAATCAGGCTTTACAGTAACCTTCGCTGTAAATACAACGCCGTCTTCTCTTGAGATGCTTTTTACATCAATTTCGGGCTGTGCAACAGCTTCGATGTTTTGCTCCTCTATAGCCTTATCATATGCATCCGGCAAAACAATGTTTACTGCATCTTCATAAAACACTTCGCTGCCGTAGTATCTTTCGACAATCTGACGTGGAGCCTTACCGCGTCTGAAGCCCTGAACGTTGATTTTGCCAACATTCTTTTTGTAAGCTTTTTCAATTGCAGCACAAAAATCTGCTCCGCTTACAGAAAACTCAAATTCTACAATATTCTTCTGTGTTTTTTCAACTTTACTCATTTGAACATCCCTCTCTGTACTTCTCTGAACATGCATATTTGCGCACACGCGCCTATTATGAATTTTAATCATTTGGGTTATTATATCATATCTGGGTTCAATTGACAATAGTCAATTTAATATTTTTTCAGCCTTAAATTTGCAATTTTTTATGGTTTTATACCAAAACAGGCGAAAAACTGACAAAATCTCCTGACACAAGCTGAAGGTTTATACCCTCCACCTCACCTGTCACAGCAGTTTTGTGAGCGTGCGAATGAAGATGCCCGTACACACAGGTATCAACATTATACGCCTTCATTATATCCAGAAACTCTCTGTACCGGCCCGATTTATCAATTGGCGGATAGTGAAGTCCAACAATCAGCCTTTTCTTTTTTAGTCTGACCGCTTCTTCAAGCGACAAAACAAGGCGTTTTTTTTCACGGTCAAGAATTTTTAAATCCTCATCAGTCATATCTTCCTTTACCCACCAGCCGCGTGTTCCGCAGATTGCCGTATCCTCATATTCAACTGCGGTATTGTTTAAAATTTGGATTGTGTTAAACTTGTTTTCCTCAAGAAACTTATTCATTTTGGCAAGAGTTGTCCACCAGTAATCGTGGTTGCCTTTGAGAATTATCTTTTTGCCTTTGAGATTGTTTATAAACTTAAAATCCTCGCGCGCATCATCCATATATGTAGCCCACGAAACATCCCCCGGGATAATAACCAAATCCTCGTCTTTGACGATGCTTTGCCAGTTGTCATAGATTTTTTCTGTATAGTTGCCCCATGCATCGCCAAAAACATCCATTGGCTTGTCTGTATTAAATGACAAATGCAAATCAGCTAAAGCATATATTGCCACAAAGCACCACCTCCAAGCATTTTTACTCAAAAACAAGGCTCACCGCAATTTCAGTGAGCCAAGTCTTTTACTTTCTGATAAATTTACTTACTGTATCTAAAAGCTCATCTTTTCCGCAAACTCCTTCAAATCTCTTTTCTGCACCTTTCAGTTTTTTAAGAGATTCAGGTATTTGCATCTCTGATACATTTGACAAAAGGTCAAGAAGTTCAAAATCGTCCATTCCCTTTGCCTCGTTATCCTTGCCAAGTGCTGAAAGCACACTCTGATTAAATTTAAAGGGACTTGCTGTTGAAACAATCACCGCAGGTGTTTGATCACCTGTTTCGGTTTTATACTGATTGTACACATCAACCGCAACAGCTGTGTGTGTATCAATGGTGTAGCCGTACTTTTGCTTTGTCTTGTAGATACATTCTTTTGTAAAGTAATCGTCACAGCAGCCTGCCCAGAAGAGCTTTGAAAGCTTCTTTTTAATATCGGCACTAACCGTGTATTCACCCTTTTCTTTAAGGTCGCTCATCCATTTGTTTACCTTTTTGGCATCATTTGACGCAAGGTCAAACAAAAGTCTTTCAAGGTTGCTGGAAATCAGAATATCCATTGACGGCGAAATGGTTGTGTGGAACTCACGGTTTCTGTTGTATTCACCTGTGTTTATAAAATCTGTAAGAATATTATTCTTGTTTGACGCACAGATAAGCTTGTTTACCGGAATACCCATCTTCATTGCATAATATGCCGCAAGAATATTTCCGAAATTGCCGGTGGGAACACAAATATTGATTTTGCCGCCCATTTCAACCTGACCGCTTGCAACCATATCACAGTAAGCCGAAACATAGTATACAATCTGCGGAACAAGTCTGCCCCAGTTAATGGAGTTTGCAGACGACATAACGCAGCCATTCTTCAAGAACTCGGCATTTGCCGCGTCATCAGTAAATATAGCCTTTACACCTGACTGTGCATCGTCAAAGTTGCCTGCAATACCCGAAACGCAGACGTTTTTCCCCTGCTGTGTAATCATCTGCAGTTTTTGAATATCGCTTACTCCTTCGCTTGGATAGAACACTATAATTTTTGTTCCGTCAACATCGCGGAAGCCTTCAAGAGCCGCCTTTCCTGTATCGCCGGAGGTTGCAACAAGAATAACAACCGTCTTATCCTCGCCAGTCTTCTTCATTGCCTTTGTAAGGAAGTGCGGAAGAATCTGAAGTGCCATATCCTTAAATGCGCAGGTCGGACCGTGCCACAGTTCAAGAACATTCATTCCGTCTTCAAGGTTCACCAACGGAGCCGGTGTTTCGGTATCAAACTTACCGCCGCCATAAGCATTTTCTGCACATTCTCTCAATTCCTTTACTAAATAGTCAGTAAGGTATTTTTTAAGAACAAAAACCGCTCTTTCGGTATAGTTCATTTTAACAAGCTTATTGAGGTCAGCCTCTGAAATAACAGGAATTTCCTCAGGAACAAAAAGTCCGCCTTCCTCGGAAAGTCCTTTTTTTATAGCCGCCGCAGATTTAACACGAAGTTCTGTGTTTCTGGTGCTTATATACTGCATAGTCAATACATTCCTTTCTGTTTCATTTAAACGCAGAAAGGAGCAGAGCCGAATTGTATCAAACGGCCGCTCCCTTCAATACCAACATGTATTGGTATAAAATTTTTGTTTCAGACCTTAAATATACTTCTTAACAAGGTCAGTTGCTTCAGTTTCAGCAGCACTTACCATAATAGTAAATGATACGCCAAACTTTTCTTCAAGCTTTTCAACCGCTTTAACAAAGGCATCAATATCAGCCATTGTAGCAGAAGGTACGCTTTTGAAAACGCTGTCAATAAAAATGTGTGTAACGTCGAAGTCCTGAGCAATAATTCCGCAAAGCAAGCCTTCAAACATATCGAAGTTCTTTATGTCAAACTGCTCGGTATTAACCATTCTTGCTGCTCTGTCTATATCGTGCATCAGGCGATTGCCTTCGGTGATGCAAACCACATTACCCTTTTCAACAGTTATGGCATTGTTTACATCATCAATAATCTTTTTTGTTTTACCGCTGCCTTTCAGCCCAATATGAATTTTAATCATAGCAAATACCGCCTTTCCTTTATACAAATACACCCTAAAGCGTATTTTATCTTATTTGTAATTTTATCATATCATATATTTTGAAATTTCACAATAGTTTTTTTGAATTATTTCAATCTTTTTTCCAAATTTTCCTTCTCTGACTCATAGCCGGGCTTGCCAAGAAGTGCAAACATATTCTTTTTGTAGCTTTCAACACCCGGCTGGTTAAACGGATTTACTCCAAGCATATATCCGCTTATACCGCAAGCCTTTTCAAAGAAGTATATAAGCTGACCCAAAGTGTATTCATCAAGCGCCTTAATATTAAGAACAAGATTGGGAACTCCGCCGTCCGTGTGTGCAAGAAGTGTACCCTCAAATGCCTTTTTGTTTACAAAATCAACCGTTTTACCGGCTAAGAAATTAAGTCCGTCAACATTGTCAGCATCCTCGGCTATTGTTATATCCTCTTTGGCTTCTTCCACGTGAATAACTGTTTCAAACATATTGCGAAGACCGTCCTGAATATACTGACCCATTGAATGGAGGTCTGTCGAGAAGCTTGCACCTGACGGGAATATGCCTTTTTGGTCCTTGCCTTCGCTCTCGCCGTACAGCTGCTTCCACCACTCAATAAAATACTGAAGCTCCGGCTCATAATTTACAAGCATTTCCACAGTCTTGCCTTTTCTGTATAAGATATTTCTTACTGCTGCGTATTTGTAACAATCATTTTCGTCCAAATCAGCGCTTGAGTAGATGTCCATTGCATCTGCCGCACCCTGCATAAGCTTATCAATATCTGCTCCGCATACCGCAATGGGGAGAAGTCCAACTGCTGTAAGAACAGAAAATCTGCCGCCCACATCGTCCGGAACAACAAATGTTTCGTAGCCTTCGCTGTCTGCAAGATTTTTAAGCGCGCCCTTTGCTTTGTCTGTTGTGGCAAATATTCTGTTTTTAGCTTCCTCCTTGCCATACTTCTTTTCAAGATAATCCTTGAAAATTCTGAAAGCAATCGCAGGCTCGGTTGTTGTTCCTGACTTTGAAATAACATTTACAGAGACATCCTTGCCTTCAATCGCTCTGAGAAGTCCGTTTAAGTAATTGGGGCTGATGCTGTTGCCGGCAAAGAAAATCTGAGTCTTTGATTCAAAATTGTAAAAAGGACCTTTTAAAAAGTCAATTGCAGCTTTTGCTCCAAGATATGAACCGCCTATGCCAATAACAATTAACACATCAGAATTGCTTCTGATTTTTTCAGCAGCCTTTTTTATTCTGGCAAATTCCTCTTTGTCATAGTTTTTGGGAAGGTCAACCCATCCCAAAAAATCATTGCCTGCCCCTGTTTTTTCATGGAGCATTGAATGCGCCAGTTTTACCTGGCTTTTTATGTTCTGAACCTCTTCATCACTGAAGAAGGTTGCTGCTTTTTTGCAGTCAAGTGCTATGTTTCTCATTTAATCCATTCCTCTCTGAATTTATTTTGTAAAGCTCTGTACTTTTGCAAAGCTTTTATATGCATTTTACATATTGTATCACATACCTACGCAAATTTCAATGGCGAAATTTAATTTTGGGTAAATGTTTCAATCTGTAAAACCGACAAAAAATTTATTTGCAGTGTTGTATAATTTTTTCAAGGAGGATTGACCGCCTATGCCTGTAGTTTACATAGATTTACTTTTTCTTATGAATTTCTTGATGAACACGGTCACTCTTTGCTGCACTTCAATGTTTTTAAAAAGGCCTGCCTCTTTAATCAGGACAGCTTTTGCCGCAGCAATACTTGCTGTATATTCATCAATAATGTTTTTTCCAAACCTTGGGGTTATTTATTCACTTGCCGGCAAAATACTAATACTTCTTTTGAGCGTCAGGGTTGCTTTTGGAGCAAAAAATTTGGGTACGCTTGCAAAAAACGCACTTTTATTTTTTGCCGTAAACGCAATTTTTGGAGGAGTTATGTTTGCTCTAATTTTTGCAACCGATTTTGGAACAAAAGTCGGCGCAGCTGTATCAAACGGTGAAATTTATCTAAATATCCCTGCCTCAAGAATTTTACTTTCAATAATTCCTGCATACTGTGCAACGTTTGTTATTTCGTTTATACGGCGACAAAACATAAAGCAAAATATGCACCTTGCAGTTATGGAGATAATATTCGAAACAAAAAAAATTAAAATTTATGCCTTTGCAGACACCGGATGTAAGCTTTGTGATATTACCCAAAGAAGAAGCGCTGTAATCATCAGCAAATCCTGCGCAAAAAAGCTTTTGCCTGATAAAATTTTTGCCGCAATTAACAACGGTATTACAAATGACTTATACAAATTTGAACAGCGCATCTTTGTTCTTCCCTATTCCACAATCGACAAAGAAGCGGGCGTTCTGTACGGTTTTGAAGCCGATAAGCTTATAATCAACGATACCGAAATTAAAAACTGTGTTATTACAGTTTCCAAATCCCCGCTTTGCGATAACGGTCAATATAATGCAATTTTTAATCCTGATATTTTGCCGCACACAGATATAAATATAAATTCAACAGTTCAGAGGCCAGAAGAAGACGTTTTGACCTCCGCCGAAAGGATATGATTTTATGATACAAGCTTTTAAAAATATGCTAAGAAAATTCCTGCTCAGATTTTTTTCACCGCAGGAAATTCATTACATAGGTTCTGCCGAAACGCTTCCTCCCCCGCTTTCCGCAGACGCAGAAGAAGAGCTTATAGACATGCTCCGTCAAAACCGCGAGATTGAATCAGCAAAATCTTCGCTTATTGAACACAACCTCAGGCTTGTTGTATACATTGCGAAAAAATTTGAAAACACAGGTGTCGGAATTGAAGACCTTGTTTCAATCGGCACAATAGGGCTTATAAAAGCAATCAACACCTTTAAGCCTGACAAGAACATTAAGCTTGCTACCTACGCCTCGCGGTGCATCGAGAATGAAATACTTATGTACCTCAGAAAAAACAGCTCCGCACGCGTCAACATTTCAATTGACGAACCGCTTAACATTGATTGGGACGGCAACGAGCTTTTATTGTCCGATATTTTGGGCACAGACAGCGACATAACCCACCGCCAGATGGACGAAGAGGTTGAAAAGGAGCTTTTGCATATCGCCATGAAAAAGCTTTCGGATCGCGAACAACGGATAATGAATCTTAGATTTGGTATAAATACATCCGGTGAGGAAAAAACACAAAAACAGGTTGCTGACATGCTGGGTATCTCACAATCCTATATTTCCCGCCTTGAAAAGCGCATAATGTCACGGCTTAAACGTGATATAAACAAAATGATTAACGGTTAATTTTTTGCCAGATACCTCATTATACCAAGGTATATCCCCCATGCAATCTTTCGTTGGTACTCAGGAGTGGTAAGGAGTTTTCTCTCATCAGGGTTTGACAAAAAGCCACATTCCACCAACGCAGACGGAACGGTATTGCCTTTAAGAACAAAAATACTGCTGCCTGTTGCTTTGGCTTTGCGCGTATTACCGTCCTGCAGGACATCAAACACCGACTGCTGCAAATGCTCACCAAGCTTTTTACTTTCTGTCGAGCTTCCGTCATAAAACACCTGAAAGCCTCTATACTGCGACTGTCCGAATTTGTTCATGTGAATACTTATAAATATGTCCGCATTATAATCATCAATATTTTTCTTTCGGGTTTTTAAATCGGACATTTTTTGCGTCATTCCTTTGGGGCGGTTTGGGTCTGCCGTATTGGTATCCTCAACGCGTGTCATATATGCTATGCCGCCGTTTTCCTCTATATATTCTTTCAGAAAATTTGCGACCTCAAGATTTATTGTTTTTTCAACAGCACTTCCCTCAGACGCACCGGCGTCCGCGCCGCCGTGTCCGGGGTCAAGTAAAATAACCTTTCCTTCTAACGGAACCGCCATCACCTGTGTTGTTTTATATATATTAAATCCACCAAACAGTGTAAGCGTTATCCCTGAAACTATCAACGCTATTGATAGCCCAAAAATTATACTGCGCGGTATAACAAAAATACGACACGTCTTATTTTTCATCAAAACCACCTCTTGGTGAATTTTATGAAGGAAACCGGTTGTATTATTCACAAAAAAGCTATGACAAAACCAAAACATTTTGTCATAGCTTAAATTTATTTAGTCCTCAAACAAAGTCATTTGTTCTGTCCCTTCGTCCTCGGGACGAATAAAGCTTCCCTTTGCAGGTATGTTCTTGGGTCTGTAAACTTTTAGTTCTTTAAATCCTGTCATTTCTGCAAGCTTGGCTTCGGCAACTATGCTGTTTTTTGTTGGCTGCATAACACTGACGCCTTGCGTACTTTTGGTAGTTTTGGCAGCAATCTTTTCGCTGTTGAACACCAACGCCTTGCCGGCATTACTTATAAGACAAATATCGCAATCCTCTTTTATCTGAATTGCCTCAACAAGCGGTGACGCAACCGAATATGCGTTTGTAAGCTTTTTGCGGTTTAACTTGGTCTGATACCCCTTCAGCTCAACCTTTGCAACCTTACCATTTTCGAAACAAAACAGAATGTGCCCGTCAAAGTCCTTGGTAACAACCATACCCGTCACCTTTTCGTCAGGACCCATTTGCAAAAGATTGGGCAGATATTCACCCAAAAGACTTGCTTTGCTGTCAGGAACCTCATGCTCTTTTATCTTGTAGACCTCGCCGGAGCTTGAAAATACAAGCAGTTCTGCAGTATTATCTGAATCTATGCACTGAACAATCCGGTCACTTTCCTTTACCTTTTGCTCGCCGCTGAAACGCAGTGACAAAAGTGAAATTTTTTTAAGGTATCCATCGGCTGTACGAAAGATTTTTACCGGATAGCTCTCTACCTCTTGCTCTGCTTCCATTGTTTCGCTTACATCCTCGGTAACGATTTCAGTTTTTCTATCTTCACCGAACTTCTTTGAAATCTCTTTAAGCTGTTTTTCTATAATCTTCTCAATTTTTTTGTTGCTTTCAAGCGTGTCACGCAGCTCTGCAAGCTCGTCCTCCAGACGTTTTATTTCGCCTGTCTGCTTGATAATGTATTCCTTGTTAAGATTTCTCAGCTTGATTTCTGCAACAAATTCTGCCTGAATTTCATCAATCCCAAAGCCCTGCATAAGGTTGGGAACAACCATTGCATCCTCTTCGGTTTCACGGACTATTCTTACCGCCTTGTCTATATCCAGCAAAATTTTTTCAAGGCCCTTCAAAAGATGAAGCCTTGCGCTCTTCTTTTCTATATCGTATCTGATACCGCGTTTAATACAGTTTTTGCGGAATCTGAGCCACTCGCAGATTATATCAGTCACGCCCAAAACCATAGGTGAGCCTTCGACCAAAATATTGAAGTTGCAGCCGAAACTATCCTGAAGAGGCGTCATTTTAAAGAGCTTTGCCATAAGCTTATGCGGATCTGTTCCCTTTTTGAGGTCAATTGTAACCTTAAGACCGCTGAGGTCTGTTTCATCACGTATATCTGCGACTTCCTTCAGCTTTCCGGCTTTAATCAGCTCAATTATTTTTTCGATAATCGCTTCAACTGTTGTGGTATACGGAATTTCCTTTATGTCGATACAGTTTGCTTTTTTATCATACTCGTATTTTGCACGGATTTTTATCGAACCGCGACCTGTAGAATAAATTTCGCGCAGTGCCTGCTCGTCATAAATTATCTGACCGCCTGTAGAAAAGTCAGGAGCTTTAAGAACATCCAGTATATCACTTTCCGGATTTTTCATCAGCCTAATTGTAGCATCACAGATTTCCCTAAGATTGAAGCTGCAGATATTTGATGCCATACCCACGGCAATTCCCTGATTGGGATTAACCAGTATATTCGGGAAGCTTACAGGCAGGAGCGTCGGCTCTTTCAGACTTCCGTCATAGTTGTCCACAAAATCAACTGTATCTTTGTCTATATCGCAAAAAATCTCGGTGCAGACCTTTGCCAGCTTTACCTCAGTATAACGTGCTGCGGCATACGCCATATCCCTTGAATACTGACGTCCGAAGTTTCCCTTTGAGTCAACAAGCGGATGAAGAAGCGCCTGATGACCTTCGGTAAGTCGCACCATGGTTTCGTAAATTGCCGCATCACCATGGGGATTAAGCTGCATTGTTCTGCCCACAACATTTGCAGATTTTATCCTTGAGCCGCTTATCAATCCCATTTTATACATAGTATACAGCAATTTTCTGTGCGATGGCTTGAAGCCGTCGATTTCGGGAATGGCTCTTGAAATTATAACGCTCATTGCATAGGGCATATAGTTGCTCTCAAGAGTATATGTTATCTGTTGATTGTCAATAATCGGGTCTTTTGCAACTTTGCTTTCAACAGATTTTTTTGTACTTGCTTTTCTTGCCATATTTCTTTTATCCTTTCAAACTAAACAAACAATCATTTACAGTCAAGCTTTTGGGTGCTACATTAAATCTGTAAAATCAATATATTTATATCCGTTTTCGGCAATATGCTCTTTTCTGCCTGCCAAATTATCACCAAGCAAAAGTTCAAAGACCTCTTTTGTCCTTTCCGCATCCTCAGGCATAACCTTAATCAAACGCCTTGTTTCGGGATTCATGGTGGTTTCCCACATCATTTCAGGCTGGTTTTCACCAAGACCTTTACTGCGCTGAATTGTACATTTCTGTCCTTCAAGCTTTTTGATAATATCCGCCTTTTCTCTTTCGTCAAAGGCAAAATAGGTATTGTTTTTTGAGTTTATCTCATACAGTGGTGACTCTGCAATATACACATAGCCCTTTTCGATAAGCGTCGGCGCTAACCGATAAATCATGGTAAGCACAAGTGTTCTTATCTGAAAGCCGTCCACGTCGGCATCGGTACAGATTATAATTTTATTCCATCTTAAGTTTTCAAGGTCAAACGAGCTTAAATCCTTGTTTGTTTTTGAATTTATCTCAACCCCGCAGCCAAGAACCTTTAAAAGGTCAACGATTACGTCACTCTTGAAAATTCTGTCATAGTCTGCTTTGAGACAGTTAAGAATTTTACCGCGGAGCGGGATTATCGCCTGGAACTCGCTGTCACGGCCAAGCTTACACGCACCAAGTGCCGAATCACCCTCCACAATGTAAATTTCGCGTTTTGACTTATCCTTACTTCGGCAATCAACAAACTTTTTGACGCGGTTTACTGCGTCCATTTTGACGTCAAGCTTTTTCTTCATTGTTGTTCTTGTTTTTTCTGCAGTTTCGCGGCTGCGCTTGTTTACAAGAACCTGCTCCGCCAATTTTTCGGCGTCCATTTTGTTTTCTATAAAGTATACATCCAGCTGTTCGCGAAGAAATTCGGTCATAGAATCCTGAATAAACTTATTTGTGATAGCTTTTTTAGTCTGGTTTTCGTAGCTTGTCAACGTTGAAAACGAATTGCTTATAAGGCAAAGGCTGTCCTGAACATCTGCAAAAAGAATTTTTGACTCGTTTTTGGTATACTTGCCATTTGCCTTAAGATACTTGTCAATCGCATAAACAAAGGCATTGCGCACCGCTTTGTCAGGTGCTCCGCCGTGTTCCAGGAAGCTTGAGTTGTGGTAGTACTCTATCACATTTACATCATTATTCATGCAGAAGGCAAAGCTCATTTTTACCTTGTATTCTTCCTTGTCTTCACGGTCACGACCGCGGCGCTCTGTTTCAATATAGTGAGGAAGAGTTTTTTCCTTTCCTGCACAAAGCTCGGTAAGATAATCCACAATTCCGTTGCTGTACTCAAACTCAAACTTCTCAAACTTGCCCGGCTCTGTTTCGTTGTACAGTACAAACTTAACCCCTGAATTTACCACCGCCTGTTTTTTCATAACATCGCAGTAATATTCAAGAGGAATATCTATGTCCGTAAACACCTCAAGGTCCGGCTTCCAACGAATTTTTGTGCCTGTGTGTCTGTGTCTGAACTCAGTTTTTTGAAGCCCGCCTATATTCTCACCCTTTTCAAAGTGCAGTTCAAACTTAAAGCCGTCACGCAAAATTTCAACATCCATATATTCAGAGCTGTACTGGGTTGCACAAGTGCCAAGTCCGTTAAGACCAAGGCTAAATTCATAGTTTTCGCCTGAATTATTCCTGTACTTTCCTCCTGCGTACATCTCGCAAAAGACCAGCTCCCAGTTGAAGCGTTCTTCTCTTTGATTATAGTCCACGGGGATACCTCTGCCCTGGTCTTCAACCTCAACAGACTTGTCCAAAAATCTGCGTACGGAAATAAGCTTTCCGTGGCCTTCACGAGCCTCATCAATAGAGTTTGAAAGAATTTCAAACACTGAATGCTGGCAACCCTCTATTCCGTCCGAGCCAAATATAACAGCCGGACGTTTTCTGACTCTGTCGGCCCCTTTAAGGGACACAATGCTGTCATCGTTGTAAGTCTTTGCACACACTTTTGTTAGTACCTCCGTTTAATACTTGCTTTATATATAAGCGTTACAAGATATAGTAATGTCTGGTTAAATTTTCACAATATACAGTATAACAAAAAATTTTTCCAATGTAAAGACATTTTTTACATTTTAATTTGCAGAAGTATTTATATCAGTATATACAAAAACACCGGAGAAAAATTCTCCGGTGTAAATTTTTTTAAATTATTTTATGAAATACCGTTATATGCACCGTTGTCGCAGAGTTCTTTCATCGCTGCGGTAACAGCCTCCTGATCCTCACGGTATGTCATTCCGTACCAGCGGTCAGGACTTCTGAGAACCTTAACCGTAGCCTCGCCGTTTTTGATAAGAATATCAACAACGCCGGGGATTAAATATTCGTCCTTCATTATGTTAGCTGTTTCTTTAAAGTTTTTGAACTCCCTGTCAAGGTAATCAAAAATCTCGGGTGTGAATCCCCAAAGGTTCATTGATACGATTGTATCTTCCGGAAGGGGATGAACTGTCTCGCCGTCCTCGCAGTATTCATAGCCTTTAATGCCCTGAGTCTCGCGGATACCCTTAAGGTAGCCGTCCTCTACACTGCAAACACCGCGTGTAACAGTTCCGTTTTCGGTAGTTGTCTGGTCAAGGTCATAAGCAACCATTGCAAACTCGCCTTTTTTTGCAGTTTTAAGGAAGTTATTTATTTCAACGTATGCGCGCTTGCCATAGTAGTCATCCGCATTAATTATAGCAAACGGTGTTGTCACCTTGTCACGGCAGCAAAGGATTGCGTGTGCTGTTCCAAACGGCTTAACTCTTCCTTCGGGAAGCTCATCCATTGTCTGGAATACATAATCAATGTCTATGTATTTTTTTACACGTTCACCAACAATGCGGTTAAAATCCTCTTCCATTTCCTTTTTAATAACAAAAACAACCTTGCTGAAGCCTGCTTCCTTGGCATCAAACGCCGAAAAATCCATTAAGAACTCGCCGCCGGGGCCAACCGGTGTCATCTGCTTGAGTCCGCCAAATCTGCTGCCCATGCCTGCAGCCATTACAACCAATGTAGTTTCCATTTTATCCACGCCTTTCTTTAAAGAAAAATTTGTTTTGTCTTTCTTTATTATTTTATATTATTGTTATTTAATTGTCAAGGAGAATTTTGGAAGCCCTGTCCAAAATTCCGCTTAAGTATGCAAGAACAACTCCATAATTAGTAACAGGGATATTCTGCTCTTTTAAAACATCAAGCCTTGTCTGTATTGCCTTTTTGTTTACCATACATCCTCCGCACTGGATAACAAGACTGTAACGCTGCAAATCTTTGGGGAAATCATACCCCGAAAGATGTGTAAACTTTAGTTGCTTTCCCGTCTTTTTTTGTAAAAGTGCCGGTATCTTCACCTTTCCTATATCATCATGAGTGGTACTGTGCGTACACGCTTCAAGCATAAGAATCTCGTCGCCGTCTTTCAGGTTTTTTATCGAATATGTTCCTTCTATAAGCTGATGTATTCTGCCCTTCTGATTTGCCAAAAGCATAGAAAACGAAGTCAGATATACGTCCTGCGGAACCATCTTACTGACCTCTGCAAACGCCTGAGAGTCTGTTATCACAAGGTCAACTTTTTTAAGCTCAGAAAGCACTTCGGTTAATTGCTTTGGAGTAACGCAGACAGCCTTTATCCCATGGTCAAGGCAATCACGGATTGTCTGAACCTGAGGCAGAATTATTCTTCCTTTGGGTGCTGCCTCATCAATCGGGATAACCAAAACCACTGTGCTTCCGCAAGGCAGAATTTTGCCGAGGAGTGTTTCGTCGTCGCGTTCCTGCTTGCGAAGCTCTGAAATCATCTTTTCTCTTAATTCCAAGAGTCCTTCTTCTGTATAATCGCTTATAAAAACTGCCTGATTTTCAGTTGATTTTAAAGCTTCTACTGTTTTTCTATCTGCAATATCGCACTTAGTGTAAACCTTGATTACCGGCAGCTTTCCAAATTCCATGTCTGTGACTTGTTTGTTTATATCTTTGACATAAATTACAAGGTCACATCTGTCAAGAACATCACGGCTTTTTTCCATGCGCCTTTCCCCAAGTGCTGTCGAATCACCAAGCCCTGCCGTGTCAATCAGGGTAACGGGGCCGTACGGAATAAGCTCCATTGCCTTAATAACCGGGTCTGTTGTTGTTCCGCTGATTTCAGAAACAATAGACATATCCTGACCCAAAAGCGCATTAAAAAGACTGGATTTCCCTGCATTTGTTTCACCAAATATTGCTATATTTTTTCGCATAGAAAGCGGTGTTTTTTCCATAACCACATCTCCTATATTATAAGCGTTACCGCTTCCTTTTCAACACTGATTTCCGCACAGGACACTGCTCCTCCAAACTCGCCGTCGAGCGTCCATTGAACATCTTCCTGCGAGATGAATTTTACATACTCCGCACGAAAAACATAAAACAAGTCGGTTGAAAAGTCCTGCATCGCAAGGTGCGAAACTATATCGTTAAGCTCAAAAAATGTTCTTGGACGTTTTATCAGAACAACTTCAAAAAGTCCGTCGTTTAGTTGAGCTTTAAGAGCCTTTGTCTTCATTCCGGCAATATAATTGCTGTTTGCAACCATTCCCAGAGCAAAGTCCCCTTCAATCGCATTATCACCAAACTCGACTCTCATTTTGTATGACTTAATGGAGGACAGTTGTTTCATACCCTCAAGGATATACGCCGCATTACCAAGGATATTTTTATTTTGCTGAGGCGTTTCGTACGATACGTTTGTAAATGCACCGAATGCCGCAACATATATAAAATTTTTATGATTGAAACTTCCTATGTCACATCTGAATTCGTTGCCTGTCATAATATTCTCTGCAGCTTTTTTCATATTCTTTGAAATATGCAGATTGGAGGCAAAATCATTGACCGTTCCTGACGGGATATACCCAAGCGCAGGTCTTTTTTCAAAATCCAGTGACATTAATCCGCGGATAACCTCGTTAAGGGTCCCGTCGCCACCGGATGCTACAATCCGGTCAAACTTTGTGCCTTTTTTGTGTACAATTTCAAAGGCATCACTTGAATTCTGGGTTGTATGAACGGTAACATTCCAGCCATGTTTAACAAAAATGTCTATTATTTCTAAAAGCTTATTCTTTATCTTGCCCTTGCCGGAGCGTGGATTAAGAACAAGCAGCATTTTCCCGCTCATTTAACCGCCTCCTTTATTTAAGATTAAATATTTTAATCAGCGCATTTGCCACTCCTGCATCATTTACATCAGTTGTTGTAAAGTCCGCAATCTGTTTTATTTCTTCTATCGAATTGCCCATAGCAACACTTATTCCTGCGGCCTCAAGCATATCAAAATCGTTCATGCTGTCACCCATGGCAACAGTTCTTTCAACCGGTACACCGAGATAATCTGCTGTACGGACAAGTGCTTTGCCCTTGCCGCATTCTTTGTGTATTATTTCTCCATAAGCTTTGTGCTGAACAATAATACAATCTTTTTCAAGAATGCCATAAAGTTCCTTGGGAATAGTACCAATTACAGTAAACTTTTCCACAGGAACCTCCTGCGTAACAACCATATTGTATGTTTTATTGTCGAGCCTTATCCACCCTGGTCTGTCAACCAAGTTTTCGCCAAAATAATACAGATTTTTTTCACCTTCAATTATGCTGTTTATACCGCTTTCAGCTGAGAACCGGCAAAAAAGCTCAACAATATTGTGTGGCATCAGCTTTTTCCAGATTTCTTTTTCGCCCATTGTTACAATGGTTCCCGCCCCCGAGCACACGCCGTCAAAATCTCTTGCGACATTAATCCGCTCCGGCAAAAAAGACCTTGCTCTGCCTGTGCTTATAAACACCTTATGTCCCAACGACCTTACCTTTTGTATTGTGTCTATATTTGCCTTAAGCGACTGAGGGTCTGACCCCATAAGTGTTCCGTCTATATCAAGAAATATTGCATACTGCTTAAATTCATTTTTCATATTATCACCTTGTTTTGAATTATAACACATTTATATCAAACAGTAAATACTATTTTAAAAAAAGAAAAAATCCCCTATGCATAGCCAGACATGTGAATTTAAGAAAATTAACATAAACATTGGACTGCCTGCATAGTATTTACCAAAAGATTTGCATGGAACAAAACAGGGAGGAAACAAAAATGCTTGAATACAACATTTACAGCGACATAGCCGAGCGAACAGGCGGCGATTTGTATCTTGGAGTGGTGGGACCTGTCAGAACAGGAAAATCAACATTTATAAAAAACTTTATGAATATGATGGTTATTCCAAATATCGAAAATGACCACAAGCGCGAGCGGGCAATGGATGAGCTTCCGCAAAGTGCAGGCGGCAGAATGATAATGACAACCGAACCGAAGTTTATCCCCAACGAGGCCGTTGAAATACGTCTTGGCGACAATCTTGCACTAAAGGTAAGACTTATTGACTGTGTTGGATACATAGTAGACAGCGCTCTGGGATATATCGAAAATGACAATCCGAGAATGGTTATGACCCCATGGTCAGAAAGTCCTATCCCCTTTGCCGAAGCCGCCGAGATGGGAACACAAAAGGTTATAACAGACCATTCTACCGTAGGAATTGTTGTAACCACTGACGGAAGCATAACAGACATTGACAAGGAAGACTATTCTCAGGCAGAAGAAAGAGTAATTGCCGAACTAAAAGCTTTGGGCAAACCATTTATTGTAATCCTAAACACGCTTAATCCCGCCTCGGAGCTTACCGAAGAATATCGTCTGTTTCTTGAAGACAAATACGGTGTTCCTGTTCTGCCGATTAACTGCATGGAGCTTTGTATGGATGACATAAACTCAATTGTAAGAAATCTGCTCCTTGCCTTCCCGATAACCGAGGTTTCAATATCCCTTCCCGAGTGGGTAGATGCGCTTGAGGACAGTCACCCCTTGAAATCCGGACTTCGAAAGTATGTTATGGAAACAATTACAAGCCCGATGCGGCTGTCTGACAGTGATTTTCTTTCCGAATCACTGGGGAAATTCGATTGCGTTGCATCCGTTACCGTTTCGGATATAAACATGGTAAACGGAGCAGTATCTCTTGTTCTTGACCTTCCCAAGGAGTTGTTCTACAGTATAATTGAAGAAATGACCGGATTTGACATCAAAAACGAAGAAAGCCTTATGCACCTTCTTCGCGAAATGGCGGATATAAAGAAAAAGTACGACAAGGTTGCAATAGCACTTCAGGAGGTTTCACAAAAAGGCTACGGAATTGTATCGCCCTCAATTGACGAACTGACTCTTGAAGAACCTGAAATAGTTAAACAGGGCAGCCGTTTTGGAGTACGCCTAAAGGCTTCTGCACCTTCAATACACATGATTCGTGCAGATATTGAAACCGAGGTTTCGCCCATTGTAGGAACAGAAAAGCAATCAGAGGAGCTTGTTCACTATCTGCTTAATGAATTTGAGGTTGACCCCAAAAAGATTTGGGAATCAAATATCTTTGGCAAATCACTGCATGAGCTTGTAAACGAAGGACTCCACAACAAGCTGTACCGTATGCCTGATGATGCACAGATGAAGATGCAGGAAACATTGCAGAAAATCATTAACGAAGGCAGCGGCGGTCTTATTTGTATTATACTTTAAAATTTGCCTCCAAAATCTATATAAAATGGGTATGCAAAATGTTTTTATTTTGCATACCCATTTTAATTTGCTTTATTTAATATAATCAAATTCCACTCCGTACATGTGGACGGTATCGCCTTCCTTAATACCCTTTTCCTCAAGCATATCGATTATTCCTGACTTGCGGAGGGCTCGCTGGAAATACTGAAGCGATTCATAGTCATCAAAATTGGTTGAACCCACTATCTTGCGGACATACATACCCTCAACAATATATACACCATTCTCAACAGTAATTTCAATGCTGTCGTCCTTGCGTTCCTCGTCAAGGTCAAGATAGTCATAATCGTCGTCCTCTTCTTCGGGAAGCTGAGAAAGAAGTCTTGATGTATAATTGATAACATCCTGAATTCCCGTATGTGCTGCGGCGGAAATTGCCATAACGGTGTAGCCTTCATCCTCCATTGCCGCTTTAAACTTCTCGTAGTTCTCATTAAACGACGGAATATCCATCTTGTTTGCAATAATTACCTGTGGCTTTTCGGCAAGCTTTTCGCTGTAGCGGAAAAGCTCGTTGTTTATTATATGAACATCCTCCACCGGGTCTCTGCCCTCACAGCCCGAAACATCAACAAAGTGAAGCAGAATACGCGTTCTTTCAACATGACGCAAAAAATCGTGACCAAGACCCACACCCTCGTGTGCACCTTCAATAATACCCGGAATATCCGCTATTACAAAAGAATTTCCTTCGCCAACCTTTACAACACCAAGATTTGGAACAAGCGTGGTAAAGTGATAGTTTGCAATCTTGGGTCTTGCATCACTTACCACCGACAAAAACGTAGATTTGCCCACATTGGGAAATCCCAAAAGACCAACATCTGCAATAAGCTTAAGTTCAAGAGTAATCTCTCTTTCGTCACCCGGCAGACCTGATTTTGCGAACTTGGGAGTCTGGCGCGTTGCTGTGGCAAAGTGTGAATTGCCCCATCCGCCGCTGCCGCCCTTTGCAATAATAAACCTGTCACCGTCATTTTTAAGATCACAGATTACCTTGCCGGATTCAGAATCACGGATAACAGTGCCGCACGGAAATTTAATCAGCAAGTCCTCGCCGTTTTTACCGCTGCGTCTGCCGTCACGTCCGTTGCCGCCATCCTGAGCAACATACTTTTTCTTATACCGAAAGTCAAGCAAGGTGCTTACATTCTTATCTGCAACAGCCACAACATTTCCGCCATTGCCACCGTCACCGCCATCAGGGCCGCCTGCAGCAACATATTTTTCGCGGTGAAAGGTAACTGCTCCGTCGCCGCCCTTGCCTGCCTGAATAAATATTTTTGAAGTATCCTTAAACATGGACTTTTCTCCTTTCGCAAAGAGATTTTTTACATATAGAACAAAGTGCACGCTGTTTGGGCGTGCACTGTTTTTATTCGGCTTTAAATTACTGAACGATTTCGTAAACAGAAACCTGTTTCTTATCCTTACCTTTGCGTTCAAACTTAACCTGACCGTTTACCAAAGCAAACAGAGTATCATCGCTACCCTTGCCTACGTTGATTCCGGGATAAATTTTAGTTCCGCGCTGTCTTACCAGAATGTTACCTGCCAGAACGTGCTGACCGTCACCCTTCTTGGCGCCTAAGCGTTTGGACTCAGAATCTCTGCCGTTTTTAGTACTGCCGACACCTTTCTTATGAGCCATTATATTCACCTCTCTTAGAAAAATTCGAATATTATAAGTTAATTAGCCATTAATCTTAGTGATTTCAAGCTTTGTGTAAGGCTGTCTGTGACCCTGCTTTTTGTGATAGCCCTTCTTAGCCTTGTACTTGTAAACGATAATCTTCTTCTCCTTGCCGTTCTTAACAGCAGAAGCTTCAACAGTTGCGCCCTCAACATAAGGTGCACCAACCTTGATATCGTCACCGTTTGCTACAACCAATACCTTGTCAATTGTAACAGCACTGCCTGCTTCAACATCAAGCTTTTCAACGAAAACGAAATCGCCTTCTGAAACCTTGTACTGTTTTCCGCCTGTTTCGATAATTGCGTACATAATTCGTAATCCCTCCTATTACCCAAGACTCGCCAAATGAGGTGCCGAAATCGGACTTTTAAAACCCTTCTCGCGCGGTTACTGCAATATAATACCACAAATCAGGATGCTTGTCAATAAAAATTTTTCACTTTTTCGCCATCTTTGCAAAAAATCTCTGTCCGATGAATCTCATAGCTTTCTGTCGCACAGCTGCCCAAAAATTCGCAAAGCTTTGCAACAAGTATATCCGGCTTCAGATTGTTCTCTCCGCCTGCCAAAAGTATTACCTCAAACTTTGCGGTATTCTCTGTCAATTCTTTCAGGTCATACATAGTGATATAATCACGCAGATTGATTTCCTTTTCGCCGCGCTTGGTTTTTTTAACCGCAAGGATTTCGTTCAGGTTGAAGAATTCCTGTAACCTCGCTTTGCTGACCAATCCGCACAAATCCATTTTTATAATATATCTTGCAGAAACAATGTCATTCGCCTTGCACTTAGGCTCAGACGCATTTAAAATTCTTATATCCGGAGGAAGGCTCCCGTTCAGCTTTTCCACAACTTCAACAGCACTTGTTCCCTCTTCAAAATCAATGTCCACAAACTCTGTTTCGCTTGTTACACCAAGAGCCAGCGGAAGAGAAAATGTTATAAGCTGATGCGGATTAAAGCCTTGACTGTACCGCACAGGAAGTCCTGCACGATGAATTGCCCTTGTAAAGGTTCTGAGCAGGTCCAGATGAGAAATGTACTTACCCATTCCCATTTTCGAAAATTTAAGCCTGATTTTGCTCAAAGCAGACACCTCCTCCAAAGCTTGCCGCACCGCAGCCCATACATTTTTCACGGCATGACGGGGTTGTTACTTCCTCATAAGCTCTGTCATGCTCCTTCATCAAATATTCCTTTTTAACGCCAATATCAATGTGGTCCCACGGCAAAATCTCGGCATGGTCAATTTTTCTGTACGCATAGAACTCGGGGTCAACGCCGCAGTCTTTAAATGCCTCAAGCCACTTTTCATATTCAAAATGCTCGTCCCAACCGTCAAACCGGCATCCCTTTTGCTGTGCCGCAATCAACACATCGGAAAGTCTTCTGTCACCCTTGGCAAAAACCGCTTCAAGGAAGCTTACATGGCTTTGATGCCAGTTGTATGAAATACTTTTGGTCTTTATATTATCCTTTAAAAGCTTTTGTTTTTCGATAAGTGTTTCAATTCGGTTTTGAGGTTCCCACTGAAAAGGCGTAAACGGCTTTGGTACAAACGATGATGTGCTTACCGTAACCGTTACCGACCTGCCCCTGCGGATTTCCTTGGGAATCGAGTAAAAGACATCAATAACCTTTTGTGCAAGCTCTGCAATCCCCTTAACATCCTCCTCGGTTTCGGTTGGAAGTCCAATCATAAAGTACAGCTTAATGCGGTTATATCCGCCTTCAAATGCTATCCTTGACGTTCTTAACAGGTCCTCCTCTAAAACATTCTTATTTATCACATCACGAAGTCTTTGAGTGCCGGCTTCGGGCGCAAAGGTAAGTCCGCTCTTTTTAACTGTCTGCACCTTTTCCATAAGCTCCATTGAGAAGTTGTCAACACGAAGTGACGGAAGCGATAAATTTATCCGTTTATCCACAGTTATTTTAAGAAGCTCGTCTATCAGCTCATGCAGACAGGTAAAGTCACTTGTGCTGAGCGATGAAAGGGACATCTCCTCATAGCCTGTGCTGTCTATCAGCTTTTGAGCGGCATCAATAAGCTTTTGGGTTGAATGCTCGCGCACAGGACGGTAAAGATACCCTGCCTGACAGAACCGACAGCCGCGGATACAGCCACGGAATATTTCCAATGTCATTCTGTCATGAACAATATCCATAAACGGTACAATCATTTTATCCAGTATATAAGTATTGTCAAGCTCTTTAATTATACGTTTTTTAATCTTCGCCGGAACTCCCTCACGATTTGGAGTTATTGATTTAATCGTAGAGTCCTGATTGTATTCTACATCATAAAACGCCGGTACATAAACACCCTGTATGCGGGAAATTTGTTCTAAAAACTCAACTCTTTTTCCTTTTTGTGCTTTCCAGACTTTATATGCATCCAGTATTTCATTGTTTACCTCTTCGCCTTCGCCTAAAATAAAAAAGTCCACTATGTCAGCAAGAGGCTCTCCGTTATATGCACATGGACCACCTGCACACACAAATGCAGTTCCCTCACCGCGGTCTGCCGATTTAAGCGGAATCCCTGCAAGGTCAAGCATATTTAAAACATTTGAATAGCTCATTTCGTACTGCAGCGTAAAACCCACAATATCAAAATCCGCTACCGGCAGATGACTTTCGAGCGAAAGCAGCGGAATACCGTTTTTACGAAGCTCGTCCTCCATATCAACCCAAGGCGCAAACACTCTTTCGCACACAGTATCCTCGCGCTCATTCATCATCTGGTAAAGAATTTTCATACCCAGATGTGACATCCCGACCTCATATACATCAGGAAAGCAGAATGCAAACGAAACAAGGTTTGAAAAATCATCCTTGTGAACACTGTTAAACTCGTTTCCTATATAGCGTGCAGGCTTTTGAACCTTTTTAAGGCACGCTTCAAATTTTGATTTATAGCAATTCATAAATTCAATTCCTTTATGTGTTTTTTATTTCTTCAATATAATACAACAAATATAAGTATTTTTCAAGCATAACATTACAATTAACCGAATACAATTTAAAAAGAATACAAACAGAAAGGACAAACAGCTATGGCAGAATACAGTGAATATCAAAGAAGACGCACAAAAACAGTTCGCGACAAAAAACAAAAACACAGTTATGGTAAAAAATTTATACGGCAATTGATTATAGCAATTGTGATTTTTGCCGTAATATGCGCGCCTGTATTGCCTGCTTCTTTAAAAGAGAGTGCAAAAGCGGCTATAAATTATACCATTAATAAAAACAAATTTACTTCGGCACTAAGCCGCATTTTTGAAACTGCAGCCACGGGAGTTTTTAATGAAAACGAGGAAGATACCAATGAAGATACCACAAACCCTGAAAAAAATCTTTGAAATACCTTTGGGCAAGCATTTAAGAATTAATATATGGCTTATATTTGTTATCGTATGCTCCGTATTAGGCAAATATTGGGATATGTTTGTTTTTGCATATATATCAGCCGCACTTCATGAGCTTACGCACATCCTTTGTGCAAGGGCATTGGGAGTGTCTGTGTCCAATGTAACATTATATCCTTTTGGAATATCTGCAAGGCTTGAATCCGGATACATACGAAGCTCAGAAAAGGAATTTTTAATCGCATTAAGCGGTCCGGCATTCAGCATGGCAATGTTTTGGACATGCACTGCCCTCAGCCGCTTTCAGACAGATATAAACTTGAAATTTATTGCAGATACCAATCTTGCCATTTGCATTATCAACCTTATTCCCGCTCTGCCGCTTGACGGCGGAAGAATTTTTAAAGCCGTTCTCACCTCACGGTATGGTATTATCCGCGCATACAATCTTATACTAAAATTCAGCAAGGTGGCAATTATATGTCTTTTTGCAGTAGCACTTATCATATTTTTTGTCTGCCATTTCAATTTTTCTCTTATTCTTATATCTGCCTTTCTTTTGCAGAACTTATGCTGTGAGCAGCAGGCTGTGACCGTAATCACGCTTAAAGAAATTCTTGCAAATTCGCAAAAAGCCGAAATTTCCGGAGATTTGCCTGTAAAAGCCGTTTGCGTCAATGAAGGTCGTCCGGCTTCAGGAATTTTAAAGCATCTCAGCTATGACTGTTTTTACATTGTACATGTTCTGGACAAGTCATCACACATTGTAAAAACCCTTACCGAAACTCAGGTAATTGATGCCCTGACAAAATACGGTATCAGGGTTAAATATTCAGACATTTAAAGAAGCTGTCGCAAAACGCGGCAGCTCCTTTGGGGTGGACGCAAAATAGTGCAGATTTATCTTTATAATGAATCAAAATATCTTCTTGCTTCTTCGCCATACAGCATAAGACACCTCAGCAGCTTAACCAGCTTGGGGTTGTCATTCTTTTCAAGCTGGTTTGCAGTATAATCCTTTACGCTGTATTTGTCAATATCACTGTAACGGTATTCTCCATTGACTTTTGTATATGCCCTGGCGTATATAGAGTTATACATCTGCCGCGACACAATATTTTTGTAAGAGTACACTTTGTATGCGCCGTTGGTATCATATTCTGTTACCCTTCGGCTTTCTGTCCCCAAAACATGATTTTTTGTCGTTGCAAAATCATATTCTGACCAGAAAAGCATTCCCGATTCTTCTGTACTTTCATTGTCAAGCACATAATAGTTTACCGAAATGTCACCTTCAAGCGAGATTGTCTTGCCGGCTATATATGCAGAGGTTTTTTTACCGCTGTCCTCGGCAATTGTTGCAGCTGTGCTTGAATATGTTTTTGTGAAGTCGGTTGACCGCTCGCCTTCTTTCAGCACCGAATTTGCAGGTTCATTATCAGAGCCGAAATACTCCTGCGCTGCCGTTCCGTAATTAAGCATTTTTATAAGAAGCGGTTTTAGCTTTTGATTTTTCATCATATTTTCAGCATACTGTACAGCACTGTATGGTTGTCTGGGTGCCGAGCTGTATTTAAGCGTTCCATCGTCTTTTTCAGCGACCAGTCTTGCATATATCGGCTTGCTCATATCCTTTGATGTAACATTTCTGTATTCAAACCGATAACCATTTTTGTCTATGCCGCTGCAGCCTACAACTCTGTCTGCAGTATCAAGAGTGTACCTTCCCTGCTTGCTTTCCCAAAAGAGCATTTTTACACGGTCTTGTTCAAGCCCCTCAATTGTTGCATAAAACACCAGCGAAATTGTTCCCTGAAGATCAAGTGTTCTGCCTGTAATTTCAAGCAGATTTTCTTCCGACACCAATACATGCGCTACCGGAGAGCCTGAATATATAAGCAGATTGTCTTTGTATTCTGCGTTCATATCCACAACCATGGTATCCTGAACCTCATATATATGCACGTTTTGGGTCGTGTTTGAAACAAAAGGCACGCAGACATCAAGATTGCCTTCCAGTTCGTTTATTTTGCCGCTTGCACTGCCAAACCCGTAGTTAATCTCGTATCTTGCATCTTCCATAAGGCGCTTTAAAGCTTCGTTTTCTATTTTTTCAGATTTTTTTATTTCAAAGTACACTTTGTTATAGCGTCCCACATTAAAAAGCTCTTCCATTGTACTTCTTGTCATTTGGACAGTTGCAATATCGGTTTTTATAGTTAGCGCAATTTCAGCCTGCTCGTCTGCATATTCAAGTGCATTATAAAGCAGTTCACGCAGTTCCACCTTTACCCATGTTTCATTGCCGGTGTCAGATACAGCCAAAACGTTGTATTCCGTAACCGCACCTTCGGTTCTGACTTCCACCATTGAATGAGCTGTATAGTTTTTTTCAACCTTCAAGCCGCTGCCTGAATACACGATGTCGTATACAACCGCTGACTCTGTTTGGGCTGTAGCATCAGCAAGAACTCTGCTATTTATTGTAAACATTAAAACAAAACAAATAAATCCTGCAATAAATCTTTTCATTTTAATAAAACTCCGGTTTAAATTTTTAATCATTTGAGCATATAACCAGTACAAACCCTTTGTCAAATGTAATATGCGCCTCACAGTTCTTGTCAAAACAATTACTGCTTGCCTGAACCTCGCCGCAACGAAGAACTATCCCCTCTGCTTCATATCGAAGGCCCTTGACAGAAAAGTTTGTCACATCACCGCCAAACGGAAAAAATGAAACATATTTATTATCACTTCGGTGCAACACAAAGCTTTTGTCCTTCATAGTAATTTCGTTTTTTTCGTCAATCAGGCATCCGGTTCCGCCACGCTCAAGGATTTTTTTCAGCAGACAAAAATGCGAAAATTCATGGTCGCGTCTGCCACCTATTCCGCCCAGAATGGTAATATCCTTATAACCCCTCTCAAGTGCCAGCTCCACAGCAAGGTCTGTATCGGTGTTATCCTTTCGGACAGGAAAATCATAGCGTTCCTTGACCTTTATGCTTGCCCCCAAAAGAGAATCCCCGTCACCCAGCCAGACATCCGGAGTAATCCCCAATACTTCTGCGTGCTTTATTCCGCCGTCGGCACATATAACAAACGCATTGTTAAAATCTGTTTTTTTCAGAAAGGCGTACGACTCTATGGGAGCAGAGCCAAATATAAAGCATTTCATTTAACCGCCGCCCTCATTTTTGCAATTCTTTCGGAAATATCCGGCGCTTTAAAAATTGCAGACCCTGCCACCATTACATTTGCACCGCAGTCCGCCGGCATATTGATGTTTTCTGCTGTAACTCCGCCGTCAACCTCAAGTTCAATATCTTTTTTCAAAGCATCAATCATTGCTCTTGCCTTTTTTATTTTTTCGTTCATAGCCTCAATATACGACTGACCGCCAAAACCCGGCTCAACTGTCATTATAAGAAGCAAATCAAGCTTGTCAAGATAAGAGGAAACCACCTCGACATCGGTTGCCGGCTTGACAGATACCCCTGCCTTAACGCCAAGGCTGTGGATATAATCTATAACCTCGGCAGGGTTATCAACTGCCTCATGATGGAATGTAATAATATCTGCTCCCGCCTCGACAAATGCATCTATGTACTTCATCGGCTCAGATATCATCAGATGTACATCAAACACAAGCGAGGAGCATTTTCTGAGCATTTTGGTAATATCCGGCGAGAATGCCAGATTTGGAACAAAGTGTCCGTCCATAACATCAATATGAACATAGTCTGCACCTGCGTTTTCAATTTTTTTCAGTTCCTCGCCCAAGTTTGCCGCATCAGCAGCAAGCAAGGACGGAGCAATTTTTATCTGTGCCATATTTGTAGCCCTCTTTTCAGAATTGATTTTGCTTTGCCTTTTTTATTTCGTCATATAGCATTTTGTAGCTCTCGTGACGCAATTCAGAAATCTCGCCATTTAATACAGCTTCTCTTACACGACAATCCGGCTCTGAAATATGTCTGCAGTCCAGAAAGCGACAATCATTTGTATGACCATCAAACTCCCTGAACAATCCTGAAAGCATTTCAAGCGGAATCATATCAAGTTCAAACGAGCTGAACCCCGGAGTATCAATAATATACCCCCCAAATGGCAGCTGTACAAGCTCTGAATGTCTTGTTGTGTGTCTTCCACGTTCAGTACGGTTGCTCACCGTGCCTGTTTCAAACAAATCCCTCTCCATTATTCGATTCAAAAGACTGGATTTTCCCACGCCGGAATTGCCTGCAAAAACAGTAACCTCGTCCTTAAGCAAAGCCTTCAGCTTGTCGATGTTAAGGTTATCAGCAGCACTTGTAACAACCGCATCAAAGCCTGCCGAGGCATAAACCTCTGCAAGCTTTGTATCATCTGTTAAATCACTTTTATTAAAACAAACCGAGATTCTGAGCTTTGCAAACTCCGCCGAGGCTATCAGCTTATCCAGAACATAAGGATTTGGTCTGGGGCTTTCAAGCGCTACCACTGCCACCATTTGCGTAACGTTTGCAACTGCAGGGCGAATAAGTTCATTTTTGCGCGGCTTTATAGCATCAACCGAGCCCGTTATCTCATCTTCGGTTGAAACCTCTACCCTGTCCCCGACAAGGGGGTTCATCCCTTTTTTGCGGAAAATCCCCCTTGCCCGACATTCAATTATACCAATCTCTGTATCGACATAGTAAAAACCTCCTATGCCTTTTATAATAATGCCTTCAAGACTTTTCATCCGTCACCTCATTAATGAAGCTTAACCGTGCTCTTTTGCTGTGATACTCCGTCATGGAAAATTTCTACTTCAACCGTACTGGACGTACCCTCAAGCTTTACCACGTCGCTTGTACCCTTTGCCAGATTTTTACTGTAAATCGTTGAGCCGTTTACGTTTACCTGAACCAAAGCACTGTCCTTATTTTTTGGACCATAAAGGGTAAGCATGGTACTCTTTTTCTGTACAGGCGGCTTTTCAACATCAGGCTCAGTATTTGTGGTTGCATTGCTGCCCGTCTGTCCGTTGCCTGATTGACTTCCTGTTACAGAAGGATTATCTTGGTTTTCGGGGTCTTTTTCCGCCTCTTCGGGGCCCTTACTTACATAGAATGTAATAGTATCGCCTTTTCTTACAGTTGAACCAGCCTGAGGCTCCTGACTTATAACCGACCCTGTAGGGATTGTGTCACTGAACTCTTCAACAAACTCTGCACGAAGTCCCAGTTTTTCAATTTCAAGCTCAACATTTCTTGAATCTTTATATCTGGTATAGTTTTTCAGGGTAATATCCGAGCTTCCGCTGCTGATTTCAACAGTAATGACAATCACATCCTTCTTTTTCACCTTACTGCCCGCCTCGGGTTCCTGAGAAAGAATAGTCCCCTCTTCAAGTCTGCTTTCGGTTGTCTTGCCTTTTATGATGTTAAACTTATATTTTGCGTTTTCATCATCAATATCAACATACTTTTCTACTGCCTCTTCATAGAGCATTCCCTCAACCTCGGGAATTTCTACACTCTCGCTGCCCATAAGCATTCCGGCTATTCCCGTAATGGAAAGGAACGCAAGAGAAATCAACAGTATAACAGCAACCGCACAAGCAATTGCAATTGTAATAACCTTCTTTTCCTTCTTCTTATCAATTTCAGCTGATGTACGTTTAACAGGCTTCTTTTTACTCTTTTTCACAGAATCCTCCTTGTTCTCATCAAGCTCTTCGATAATTTCAACCTTCTCAATTGATTCCAGCTTCACTGCAGGCATTTTTTTTGTTGTTCCCATGTCCTCGGGTTTTACCAAAGGAGTTTCTTCAACCTGAACAATCTCACGCGATGGGTCATTTAAAACACCATCAAGGTCTTCAATCATTTCTGATACCGACTTGTATCTTGAGGAGATTTCTTTGGTTATTGCCTTAAGGACAATTCTTTCAAGCGGAAGCGGAATGCTTAAATTATGTTCTCTTGGCGGAACAGGCTTTTCCTGCAGATGCATAATCGCCACCGTAACAGGTCTTTCGCTGTCAAACGGAACTGTTCCCGTAATCATCTCGTAAAGAACTATACCCAACGAATAAATATCCGAACGTTCATCGGTGTATCCGCCTCTTGCCTGTTCAGGAGAAATATAGTGTACCGAGCCGATTGCACTGTCCTCACAGGTCATTGTCTGCTGTACATTTGCACGCGCAATACCAAAGTCTGTAACCTTTAACACTCCGTCATGCTTCATAATGATATTATGCGGCTTTATATCCCTGTGTATGATTGAGTTTCTGTGTGCCTCTTCCAGACCTTTTGCAATCTGAACAGCATAACCCACTGCCTCTCGCCACGGCAGGATATGCTTTTCGTCAATATATTCTTTAAGGGTTATCCCCTGAATATATTCCATTACAATATAATGCAGTCCATCCTGGTTTCCAACATCATATATTGACACAATGTTTGGATGGGTAAGACTTGCCGCAGCCTGAGCTTCAACATTGAAGCGGCGCACAAATTCCTCATCGTTCTGAAGGTCAGGACGAAGCACCTTTATCGCAACAAAACGGTTTAAGAGCTTGCATTTTGCCTTATATACCACAGCCATGCCGCCGCTTCCGATTTCTTCAAGTATCTCGTATCTATCTGCAAGAACCTTGCCAATCAAAGTCATCTGTTCTCCTCATTTTTAAACTGAAGGGCAACAACTGTTATATTATCTACGCCACCATTTTCGTTTGCCGCATCAATCAAGGCACTTAACGCCTCATTCAAATTATCATATTGGTTTATTATATTTTTAATTTCTTTATCTCTCAGCATCTCATAAAGCCCGTCACTGCACAAGAGTATGGTTTCGCCGCCAACCGGCGTATATTCATAAAAATCCGCGTCGACATATTCTTCTGTACCAACCGCTCTTGTTATAATATTCTTGTCAGGGTGGTTGCGCGCCTCCTCAGCAGTGATGGAACCGCTTTTCACAAGTTCTTCAACCACAGAGTGGTCGGTTGTGATTTTACGGATTCGCTTCTGCGAAATAACATAAGCACGGCTGTCACCTATGTTGGCAATTCTTACAAGCATATCATTGACAAACGCAACAACAACGGTTGTACCCATGCCTGCCTGAGCCGGATTTCTGAGCGAAGTTTTATATATCTCTGAATTTGCAAAATCAATCGCTGACGCAATATCAAGACATACCTGTTTTCCATCTTTCTCGTCAAGGCGACCTGCAAGGTCTTCTGTTATCAGCTCAGCAGCCTTAAAGCTTGCAACCTCACCTGCATTGTGACCGCCCATACCGTCTGCCAGCACGCAAACGCCGTTTGGCTGTCCGTCTTCAAAGCCGCAGATTCTGAAGCTGTCTTCATTCAGCTCGCGGAGTTTGCCTATGTCCGTCAAGCCGCATACTTTTACAAACATATCTATCATAGCCTTTCTGTCCGTAACCGGACTATATCTTTAAGTAGTTTTTTAAGTGTTTTCACGGTTCTTTTTCTTCCGCAGCTGACCACAGGCGGCATTTATATCACTGCCCATTTCACGGCGAACCGTAGCCGCAATTCCACGCTTTTCAAGATGATTTTTAAATGCGTTTATACCTTGCTTTGCACTTTTTTGAAAACCTGTTTCCTCAACCCTGTTTACAGGAATTAAATTCACATGACACAATCTACCAAGAAGAAGCACAGCAAGCTTTTCTGCCTCGTCTATTGAATCGTTCACCCCTGAAATCAAGGTGTATTCAAACGAAATTCGTCTGCCTGTTTTTTCTATGTAATAATCACAGGCTGACAAAACCTCCTCGATTGGATACTTTCTGTTTACGGGCATAATCTTGGAGCGTTTCTCGTTGTCGGGTGCATGAAGGGATATAAGCAGAGTTATCTGCAACTTTCTGTCCGCAAGCTCACGTATTTTGTCCGCAATGCCACAGGTTGACAAAGATATATGCCTTTGACCTATGTTAAGCCCTTGCGGAGCATTTACGAGCTCTATAAATTTAAGAACATTTTCAAAATTGTCAAGCGGCTCACCAATACCCATCATAACCACATTGGATATTCTTTGTCCCAAATCCTTTTGAACACAAACAATCTGGCTTAACAGCTCACCTGCCGTGAGGTCTCGTTCCTTGCCGCCAATTGTGGAAGCACAAAACTTACAACCCATCCGGCACCCCACCTGAGTTGAGATACATATTGTATATCCGTACTCATATTTCATAAGAACCGATTCAACAAAATTACCGTCACTTAATTCTAACAGATACTTGCGTGTTTCGTCAATGTCTGAAACATATTTTTCACAGATTTTTACTGCGCCAATATATGTCTGCTCGGAAAGTTTTTGCCTGAAGTCCTTGGGAATATTCTTCATATCGTCAAAGGTTTCTGCGCCCTTATATATCCATTCATAAATCTGTTTCCCTCTGAATTTTGGCTGGCTCATGCTTTGGGCAAGCTCTTCAAGCTCAGACAGGGTAAGACTTATAAGCTCAGTTTTCATAAGATTTCACCATTTTGCAGATGTAAAATCCGCTTTCTCCCATCTCACTTGTTAACAGTTGAAGCTCCGTTTCCTTGGAGAATCCGACATTGTTCTTTAAAAACTCCTCAACTTGCATTCTATTCTCCTCGGGAAGAATGGTACACGTGCTGTAAACCAGCACGCCGCCCGGTTTAACATACGACGCTGCAACCTCAAGAATTTTCTTCTGAATTTTGCAAAGCTCTTTTATATCGTCTTCGGTTCGGCTCCATTTTATATCGGGCTTTTTATGTATAACCCCAAGTCCCGAGCACGGAACGTCCGCCAAAACTCTGTCAGCTTTTCCAACAAGCTTGTCATTTACCTTTGTTGCATCCCCGACACCGGCATCAATTATATCAATACCAAGCCTACGGGCAGCATTTTGTATAAGCTGTATCTTGTGGTCAAAAATATCAAAAGAAAGTATCCTGCCCTCATTTTCCATCTGCTCTGCTGCGGCACAGCTTTTGCCGCCCGGTGCAGCACACATATCAATTACAAAATCGCCCTTTTGCGGTGCTAAGACCGAAACCGCCTTTTGTGAAGAAATATTCTGCATTGAGAAAAGTCCTTTTTTGTATGCATCAGAATTTTCAATATTTATTTTTCCATAAGCTATAAGAGCATTTTCAACGCCCTCGAGCTGCCTGCATTCCACGCCTTCCATGGAAAGCGCATCAATTAGGCTTTCTTTAGTTGTTTTAATGGTATTTACTCTTATACCAACGCCGTGTGCCTTGCGCGTTTCACGATAAAGCTCTGCGCATTTTTCTTCGCCGTATTCATCAACAAGCTTTTGAGTAATCCATTCAGGATACGAATATTCCAAGGATAAATCCTTTACCGCATCATTTGTTTTGGGGAACTTTATTTCATCACAGCTTCTTGAAACAGACCTGAGCACCCCGTTTACAAAGCCTGAGCCCGCACCGTGTGAATACTTTTTTGCAAGCTTCACTGCTTCGTTGCACGCCGCACTGTGGGGAATTTTATCCATATAATAAATCTGATACACGCCCATCCTTAAAATTGACAGAACCCAAGCTGACATCTTTTTGATTTTTGTTTTGGAAAACTGCGATATTATATAATCTATTGCACTTTTATTTGAAACAACGCCGTATATAAGCTCGGTAACAAAGCCTTTGTCTGCCGCAGGCAAGCCCTCGCAGGACAAGGCTTTTTTCAGTGCCGCATTGGTGTATGCGCCCTGAACCTCTATACTTTGTAATGCCCTGAGGGCAGCTTCTCGTGACGTCATTGTTTGTTCTCTTTTCTAAAAATTAATCTCTGTTGTTTCTTCCTGCAAGTGAAAGAAGTCTTAGCAGGTTGGCAATCGCAACTGCAGCTGATGCAACATAGGTCATTGCCGCCGCGCTTAGCACCTTTTTTGACGCTGCAAGCTCTTCATTGTCAAGGATTGCATTATTCCCCAATGTCCTGATTGCTCGATTTGATGCATTAAATTCAACCGGAAGCGTAATAAGCTGAAACAGAACCACAGCCCCAAACAAAAGTATACCGAAGTTTGTAAGGCTTGAAAAACTCATCAATATACCAAATATTGCAAGCGGCCATGCCGCATAAGATGCAATCTGAACCACCGGAACTATTGCGTTTCTGACCTTTATAGGTGCATACCCCTCTGCGTGCTGAACAGCATGACCCACCTCATGCGCAGCAACACCGATTGCAGCAACTGAGGTGCTGCTGTAGGTAGCATCCGACAGTCTTACTACATTAGCCTTTGGGTCATAGTGGTCGGTAAGATTGCCGCTGACTTTTTCAACAATAACATTCTGAAGTCCGTTCATATCCAAAATTTTTCTTGCAATCTGTGCACCTGTATAGCCATGCCTGTTGTTTACTGTTCTGTATTTGTTAAATGTGGTATTTACCTTGTTTTGTGCATACATTGCAAAAATCAGAGCAGGCATAACAAGTATAATATATGTCATGTCAATTCCGTAAAAATATCCAAGTCCAAGCATAAATCACTTCGCCTTTCTGTTGTTTTTATTTTCAAGGGGTCAGATGAGTATCTCTCCTACTTCAATCGAGTGTCCGTTAAGGTAGTCACGAACCTTCATAGGCTTTGACCCGGCAAACTGTACTTCTGTTGCCAAAATACTTACTCCGTCTCCACACAGAATTTCAAGTCCTTTTTCGTCAGCTGCCAGTATCTGACCGGTTTTGCCGCGTGCCGCACCTTTAACCACAGCCCGGTATATTTTTAAAATTTCGCCCTTATATAAAGTGTGTGCAATCGGCCATGAATTCATTCCGGCAATAAGCTTTGAAACAACTCTTGCAGACCTTGACCAGTCAATCTTTGCAGTTTCTTTGCTTATCATAGGTGCATAACACGATTCCTCATCATTTTGTTTTTCCGGCTTAAGCTCGCCTTTTTCCGCCTTTTCAACAGTTTTAAGCAAAAGCTCTGCTCCCATAATCATAAGTCTGTCATGAAGCTCACCTGCTGTTTCGTATTCACCTATCCCGGTTTCAACCTTCAGCAGCATATCTCCGGTATCAAGACCTTTTTCCATCAGCATGGAGGTTATTCCGGTCTTTTCCTCACCGTTTATAACCGACCACTGGATAGGCCCTGCGCCACGATATTTTGGAAGCAGTGACGCGTGCATATTTATGCAGCCAAATTTAGGAAAATCAAGTATATATTCCGGAAGAATTTTACCGTATGCAACCACAACTATCATGTCAGGATTAAGCCGCTTAAGCTCTGCTTCAAAGGCAAAATCCTTTAATGTTTCGGGCTGAAATACCGGTATCTGATGCTCTGCCGCAAGTTTTTTCACAGGTGTCGGTGTCAGCTTATGGCCTCTGCCCTGCGGCTTGTCCGGCTGAGTCACCACTCCGCACACATCATGACGGCTTTTTATCAATATATCAAGACAGGGAACAGCAAAATCCGGCGTTCCCATAAAAAGAATTTTCAAATTAGTTCATTCCTCTCTTTAGAAGTCAAGTTTAATCCTCGTCTTCAACTTCAATCCACTCGGTAACAAGATCCATAAACATATTTCCGTCAAGGTGGTCTGTTTCATGGCAAAAAGCACGTGCAAGAAGCTCCTCGCCCTCATATTCATGCCACTCGCCATGACGGTCCTGAGCCTTGATTTTTACCTTCATAGGGCGTGTCACAATTCCGAACTTGCCGGGGTAACTGAGGCAACCCTCCGCACCTGTCTGTTCGCCTTCTACAGCAATTATCTCAGGGTTTACAAGTTCGTAAGGGCCGTCGCCTATATCAACAACCGCAACACGTCTCATAACTCCGACCTGAGGTGCAGCAAGCCCTGCGCCGCCTGAATCGTAAAGTGTATCAAATAAATCCTCAATCAGCGTGTTTAATCTGTCATCAAACTTTTCAACCACTCTGCACTTTTTTGTAAGTACCTCGTCACCGTGCTTTACTATATTTCTTATTGCCATAAGTCATCTTCCTTTTCATCTGTTTGTTTTAGTACATATTAATCGGGTTTGTATCAATGGTCAGAAATGTTTTTTTGTTATTTTTCTCATGCAATTCATAAATACTTTCCAATATATCGTGTGCATCGTCTTTGTTTTTGCATTTAAGAAGTATTCTGTACCTGTAATTGTTGCGTATTTTTTCAATCGGTGCAGGCGCAGGACCTAATATAGAAAATATATTTCCGTCGCTTTTCATACAGCGTTTCAGCTCGTCACCGATTTCCTCCGACCGCGTCTTTACCGCGTTTTCGTCCTCTCCTGTAACCATAATATATATTATGTCACAAAACGGCGGATAATTCAACCTTTTTCTTTGCAGTATTTCATTTTTATAAAACGCCTCATAATCATGCTCTTTTGCAAATTTTATGGTTGCATTAAAGGGCTGATACGTTTGGATTATCGCGCGTCCGGGCACATCGCCGCGTCCAGCTCTGCCGCAAACCTGCGTAAGAAGTGAAAACCCTCTTTCGTTTGCCCTGAAGTCGTCCACCGCAAGCGCGGTATCTGCAGCCAAAACTCCGACCAAGGTTACCTCATGAAAATCAAGACCCTTGGTAACCATCTGCGTACCAAGCAGAATATCCGCATCCTCGTTTTTGAATTTATCAAGGATTTTTTCATGACCGCCTTTTTGAAATGTTGTGTCAGTATCCATTCTAAGCACTTTGGCATCCGGAAACAGGTTATTAAGCTCTTCCTCAATTTTTTGCGTACCCGTACCAAAGTACCTCACATATTTTGAGCCGCATTCGGGGCACGCTGTTACATTGCGCATTGTGTAGCCACAGTAGTGACAGGACAACGAGTCCGACTTTTTGTGATAGGTCATTGCAATGCTGCAATCAGGGCAATTTATAACCTCACCGCATTCTCTGCATGAAACAAACGTAGAATAGCCGCGACGATTTAAAAACAATATGGTTTTTTGCCCTACAAACAGATTTCTTTTAATTTCTGCCTGCAAAGCAAGACTGATTGGTGAGCGGTTCTTATTATCAAAAAGCTCACCGCGCATATCCACAATCTTAACATTGGGCATAGCCCCTTCATTGTAGCGTTTTGTCATTTCAAGCAAGGTATACACGCCAATCTTTGCTTTATAATACTCGGTTACAGAAGGCGTTGCCGAAGCAAGCAGCAGAACACAATTTTCTGTTTCGGACATTTTCTCCGCAACCTCAATCGCATGGTATCTTGGCGTGGTTTCGGATTTATAGCTGGTTTCGTGTTCCTCATCTAAAATTATTATGCCGATATTTTCCATGGGTGCAAAAATCGCAGAGCGCGCACCCACCACAACATTGACCTCGCCTTTTTTTATACGGCTCCACTCATCAAAACGCTCGCCTACTGACAGCGCACTGTGAATAACAGCAACACGGTTGCCAAATCTGCCTACAAAGCGCTGAACCATTTGGGGTGTAAGAGAAATTTCGGGCACAAGCATAATTGCATTTTTGCCCATTTTTATTACACGTTCAATCGCCTGCAGAAAAACCTCTGTCTTTCCGCTGCCTGTAACTCCCCGAAGCAGGATTTTCTCGTGACGGTTTTCGTCTATGCAGGAATACAAGTGGTCAATTACGACCTTTTGCTCACTTGTAGGGGTATACGCTGTAGTTCTTTCGTACTTTTTTTCGTTGTATGCTTCACGCACTATTTGCTCGGTGTCTACCCGGATATATCCTTTTTCCTGCAAAGAATGCACCGCAGTATATGAGCCTCCGCGCTCCTTTATCAGTTTTGCAAGAGGGATGTTGTCAGACATTATAAGTGCCTCAAGCACTCTTGCCCGGGCAGTGTTGTTCTTTGCACGAAGCTCGTCTTTGATTTCAAACGCCGTATCACGGTCAATTGCAAGGCTTACAAATTTTGCTGTTTTTTCACCTATGCCGGATGTCATGCCGGGTGGCGTTGTCAGCCGTATTGCCTGATAAAGAGAGCAGAAATATTTTTTGCTTATCCAAAGACAAAGTTCAAGGGTTTTGGGTGAGCACACCGGCTCTTTACCAATGATTTTACTTACCGGCTTTAGCACGTCAAATTCACTTGTTTGAGGCATAGCAACAACAATACCCTCAACCCCCTTATTGCGGAAGCCAAAGGGCACAAGCACACGCATCCCCACGGCCATTTTATCTTCAAGGCCTTCAGGGACTTCGTAATCAAATGTTCGGTCTATATTCTGTTCTTTGTTGTTGAGAACTACCTTTACAATCATAATATATCTCTCTGCAAATCAGTATTCACGTTAATTTCTGCAAAATTTTATAATATATTTGCTTTGCGAGGATTACGGCAATATTAAAATGGGACTACTTAAGCAAAGCAGTCCCCGACGTATCAAATTACAGTTCCGCATCAAAGCCGGTTTCGGCAATTTCAGGCCTATCTGATTTTGCCGTTGCCACAGCCTCAATTTTGTTTTCGTAGATTTCGTTAACCGCAACGGTAACATCCTTTGAAGTTTTTACGTCCGAAAGCTTTTGTGCGCCCTCAACCAGCTGTCTGGTTCTTTTAGCAGTTTCTATTACCAGCGCATATCTGCTGCCGGTCTTCTTTACAAGCTCGGTAATTGGTGGATAAATCATCATTTTACATCTTCTCCTTTTCATCTTTCATTATTTTTTCTATTTCGCAAACTGCAGTATCCAAATCGTCATTTACAACGATATAGTCATAATGTTCTTTTTGGCTAAGCTCCCACCCGGCAGCCTTTACACGCCTTAAAATTTCTTCGTCGCCCTCGGTACCGCGACCCTTGAGCCGCTTAAAAAGAGTTTGTTCATCAGGCGGTGCAATAAATATTGACACAGCATCCGGACGCTTCTGCATCACTTTAAGTGCTCCCTGCACCTCAATTTCAAGTATCACGCTTATTCCCTGATTCAGTTTTTCCTCAAGTGCCGAAAGTGGTGTTCCGTAATAATTATTGTTGTATACTGCCCATTCAAGGAAAGCCGACTCCTCAATCATTTTTTCAAATTCAGGCTTGGATTTAAAGTAATAAGTCACACCCTCGGTATCCTCGCTTCGCGGTGCGCGCGTTGTAGCCGAAACCGAAAGCTTTAAATCGTCATTTCTTGAAAGAAGCATTCTGCAAACCGTACCTTTGCCCACACCTGAAGGCCCTGAAATGACAAAAAGTCTGCCTTTATTCTTCATTTTCAATTTCTCCCTCGTCACGTGTTTCTGTCACATCTTCCTTCACGGCAGCTCTGCCCGCAATTGTTTCGGTCTGGATTGCCGACAAAATAATATGGTCACTGTCGGTAATGATAACAGCACGGGTGCGTCTTCCGCAGGAAGCGTCTATAAGAAGTCCCTTGTCGCGGGCATCCTGAACAATACGCTTAATCGGCGCAGATTCGGGGCTGACAATCGCAACCACACGGTCACCGGATACAATATTTCCAAATCCTATGTTTATAAGCTTCATAACTTTCACCTTTTTATATATATTCTCCGTCCGCTGTGCGGCAGGGTGAATTATTCTATGTTCTGAATCTGTTCTCTTATTTTTTCGATTTCGGATTTCATGTTGACAATCAGCTTTGCAATCTGGACATCGTTTGCTTTTGAACCCATGGTGTTTGTTTCGCGGTTCATTTCCTGAACCATAAAGTCAAGCTTTTTGCCGATTGGCTGGTCGGTATTTATCATTTTTTTAAATTCCTTAATGTGACTTGCAAGTCTGACAGTTTCTTCGCCTATATCCGACCTTTCGGCAAAAATTGCAGCCTCGGTAACTATTCTTGCTTCATCAACATTTTTATCATCCAAGACCTCTGCAATCTTTTTTTCAAGACGCGCTCTGTATTCCTCAACAATTTGCGGATACCTTTCCTCAACCAATGCAAGATTTTGGGCAAGGCAATCCAGATGCGAAAGAATATCTCTTTCCATGTTTTTGCCTTCGTTAATACGCATATTCACGAAGTCTTCTGCCGCCTCAGAAAATACCTCAATTATCATTGCGGTAATTTTTTCTTCATCATCCTCGTCATTTTCAATCTTGAAAATATCATGATACTGAGATATTGTAGAAATCTTAACGTCATCCTCCAAACCAAACTTTGCAAGGCTTTTTAATGCGTTTATATAATTTTCAGCAACCTCGCTGTCAATTGCAACAGTTTTTCCGCTGCCTTCTGTACGGTCAACCGAAACAAAGATTTCGACCTTGCCGCGTGAGATATACTTTGCAGCAGCCTGACGAATTTTGTCCTCAACAAATGTATAATACTTTGGCACTCTGATTGACGCATCCATGTATCTGTGATTAACAGATTTTAAGTTAACCTTTATCTCAAAGCCATCAATCATTTTTTCGGCTCTGCCAAAGCCTGTCATACTTTTAAGCATTTGTAATGCCTCCCTCAGCGGTTTTTGCACACATTTTCCGCCATTTTAAATACTTAAATATGAGTATACCATATATTTCCGAAAAAATCAAATAATTATTTGAAAAATTTAAACTTTTATTGTATACTGTTAGAGAATACTAAAAAAACTACCAAAAAATCAGTAAAAAGAGGTATATCTATGGCATTTGACGGATTTGTAACACACTCAATCACAGCAGAACTGAAATCCAAACTGCTTGAAGGCAAAATAGACAAAATCCACCAGCCCGAAAAGGACGAGCTTACCGTATCTGTCCGCACACGGGATGGTCTTTTTCGCATTGTCCTTTCTGCCGCTACCTCAAATCCAAGATTGCATCTCACCGAAATTAACCGTGAAAACCCCATAACCGCTCCGCTTTTTTGTATGATACTGCGCAAGCATCTGACGAGCGGAAAAATCAAAAATATATCTCAAGCAGGATTTGACCGTGTTATAAGGTTTGACATCGAATGCTATACCGAAATGGGCGACCTGACCGAAAAGAGTCTTATTATTGAGATTATGGGCAGGCACAGCAATATTATTCTTATTCAAAACGACAACAAAATCATTGACAGCATAAAGCATATAGATTTTACCACCAGTGCCGTACGGCAGGTGCTTCCGGGACTTTTTTACGAGCTGCCGCCCTCTCAGGACAAATCCAACCCTCAACAGCTTAACGAAAATCTGTTATATGATAAGCTGACAGACGCCCCCGGCGATATGCTTTTAGACAAGCTTTTGCTCTTGGAATTTACCGGAATGAGCCCTCTTATGGCACGTGAAATTGTTTTTCGTCACACCGGCAGTACAAAGTCATTTGTGTCTGACGTCGATTTAAGTGAATTTGCAAACCACACAGCAGCTTTTATAAAAAGTGCTCTTGCAAACCCTTGCGGCGGATGCGTAGTTTTGGATTCTGCCACAGACAAGCCTGTTGCGTTTTCATCTGTTGAGCTTTTGCAATATCAGGGTCTTGGAAAAATAAAAATGTGTAAATCTCTTAGCCAAGCTGTTGAAACATTCTTTGCCGTGCGCGATATGCATGACAGGCTTACCCAAAAGTCTGCAGGAACAATCAAAATAATAAACAACAACATTGAGCGCTGCGAAAAAAAGATTAACCTTCATACAGAAAATATAAAGAACGCAAAAAATCGTGACAAATACAAAATATACGGAGATTTGCTGACGGCAAACCTTTACCAACTACAGCCAAATGCAGACAAGGTTGTGGTTCAAAACTACTACTCGGCTGATTTGTCAGACATTGAAATACCCTTAAAGCCTGAGCTTTCACCGTCTAAAAATGCCCAAAGATACTACAAGCTTTATAATAAAGCAAAGGCAACCGAGGATCACTCAAAAAAACAGCTTGACGAGGCTATTATGGAAAAGGCGTATCTTGAATCTGTTTTGGACAGCGTTTGCAGAGCATCAAGCTATAACGACATCTCAGAAATCCGCGAAGAGCTTGCGGAGCAGGGATATATTTCTGCAGCGGCATCCAAAAAGAAAAAATCCCGAAAAAAATCCGAGCCATTAAAATTTATTTCTTCTGACGGCTATACGATTTTAGTGGGCAGAAACAACAAGCAAAACGATGAGCTGACCATTAAAACAGCATATTCGACCGATATGTGGCTGCACACCAAAAATATACCCGGCTCGCATACGCTTATCCGCACAGGCGGCACCGGAGAAATCCCCGACCAAACCCTGATAGAGGCAGCGACAATCGCCGCATATTACAGCAAGGCACAAAAGGCGACAGGCGTGGGGGTTGACTATACCCTTGTCAAGAACATCAGAAAGCCAAACGGTTCAAAGCCGGGGTTTGTAATTTATGAAACAAACTATACCGTATATGTCACACCCGACGAGAAATTAGTTGAAAACTTAAGAGTTACAGAATAAAAAAGTGTTTGATTAAGCACTTAAACTCACCTACTCCTCAATCTTGAAGGGATTAAGGTACACTTTTGTGTAATATAGGAAATTACAACAAAAAAGTAGTAATTTCCTATAAGATAACGCAATCAGGCTTTCTGACACTGAAAGCCTGATTGCATTTACAGTCCGTTTATTATTGTTTTGTATAAACAAACTCATAGTGGCTGCCGTCTGTTATCTCTTCACCGTCTACCCCGGTCATCATACTCTCACCGTTTTTGCTAAATGCCCAAAAGCTTTTTGTCTTGTTATAATCCGCCTCAATTCCGTTTACAAACTTTACATAAAGTCCGTATGCACTTTTTTCACCAGAAATCAACTTATGTTCTGAAAGTGCGTCGCCAACCGTTTTCTTGTCGGTATTGATTTTAAAGGTTACTGCCTTTTCCTCTGCTTTGACCTCAACTGCTATTGTTTTTGCTCCGCTTCCCAATTCTGTATCCTGTGTATAAATTGCATTTTCCCACAAATCACTCTGCTGCCCCGAATTACTGCACGCAGACAAAGCCAAACACACAGCAGCCGTCAAAACTATATATATAATAAAGCCATGAAGCATAGGTGCTATGCTGGATTTTTTCATATCATCAGTGTTATTTAAAGTTTTCATTTATCTTCCTCCAATTAATTTCCTTTTGTGTCTATTTTAAAGGCTAATACCGTCCGGAAACGCATTAGTCCTCATTATGCCCCACATCTTATCAATATACGAAAGCGTGTAGAAGCTCTCATAGTAATGAAAATAAAATGCCCCCTTTAATGTCATTGAATATACTCCGTCCTTTTCGGTAACAAAGCCGAAAAGCTTTGCCAGAAACAGTTCCAATCCATACATTCTTTTTAAAGGGATTCCAAAAAATTTTTCAAACTCAGCCGAATCAACCTTTGTACTGTATGCAGACCAAAACAGATAATATATCATCCGCTGTCTTAAAGTAAACTTTATAGTAAGAGATGTGGGCAATATATGTTTATTTATTCTTTTTATATATTCTTCAACCGAAAATGTGTTTATTTTGAACCGGTCTTTTAAAAGAGTTGTCGCAGAACACCCAAACCCTAAAAAATTATCTCTTGTCATGGACGAGTATTTTGCTGTGTGATTTTTTGAAAATGTCCATATTGAATCGCGTCTGTAGCCCTTCGAGTAACAATATTCTGTTATCAGATCAAGCAGTTCTCTTTTTTTCTTGCTTTTCATACCTTTTATTTTGCTTTTTGTAAATGTGAAGTCAATAAAAGGATAAACAGCAATATGATTTGCACCGCATTCAAATGCTGTGTCAATATCACTTTTTAAATCCTCAAAGGTTTGACTGGGCAAGGCAAAAATAAAGTCCATTGAAACAGTTTCAAATTCCACATCATTCAGCACTTGACTTATAACCTTTGCATTTGCATTGCACCGTCCAAGCAAGGCTTGAAACTTTTCGTTAAAGGACTGGATTCCAATACATATTTTTGTAACTCCTGCCTTTTTAAGTTTTGTAAGCTTTGAAACCTCCAAATCAGATGGGTGAAGCTCTATTCCGATACCTTCGGTTATATAAAAATATATGTTTATTGTATTGATTATTTCTTCTATCCGTTCAACCGCCAAAGCCGGAGAACCACCGCCAAAATACAGACTTGTTACCTGTTTTTTTCCTTTATGCATTTTGCCTACGATATGTATTTCCTGAATTAAGCTGTCAATATATTTATTGCATTTTTTCCGGTCGTATATTTCTTTACAATAAGGACAAAAATCACATATCTGTCGGCAAAAAGGAATGTGCACATAAAGTCCCATATTTTGCTCGTTGTCATATTCAAGCTTTTCATCAGATATATTTACAAACCTGAATGGTTTTGTGCTTTTTGTAAGCCACATTCTTGTAGCAGATGTAATTATACTCATAGCTTCACCAATATCATACATATTTTAAATACGTAGCAAGCATTTCCATCATTATTTTTATATTTCCATTAAACAAGAGTGTATATTCAGCAACAAAGAAATATCCGCATCTTTCACAAAGGCCATCAATATCAATGCATCTGCCGCAAACACTTAATTTACCGTTTTCCATCACCACACATTGATAGCAAGGCGTCGGAAAACTGTTATCAATTATATACGGCAGTGCGCTTTTTAAATTAAAAACTGGCATTTTTTGTTTAATCATATCCCTGATAATATTGCAACAATTAACCTTGTCCTCCCTTGACAGCTCCAATTCCTTTGTATTGGGATACGGAGTATGAAAATTAAAGGATACTGCACGAACATTTTTTGTTTTCTTTGCAAGGTTGCATACAAATGGAATAGTATCTTTGTTGATTTGGTTTACCGCCATATAAAAGCATATATTATCGGAAGTTGCATTATTAATGTTTTCCATAATTTTATCAAAGGTATCTCCGCGAATAATATTGTGCCGTTCTCTGTCACCATCAAGGCTCAAAAGAATCAAATCCGCTTCGGTCAAGTCTATTTTATATGTACCATTAGTAACAACATTTACTATCAGAAAACCCATTTCTTTTGCTTCTATCACTAAGTCCCTCAGCGTTTTGCCGTTATCTGCCCAAAGAAATGTTTCTCCGCCGCAAAAAAACAGTATTCTAATACCCATGTCATATAATATCTTCATTTCTTCAACAATCTGCGCATAAGGATAGATTACAGCAGTTAAATTGTTAACAGAGCAATGCTTACACGATAAATTGCATTTATCAGTTAAAATAATCGTTCCAAGTATGGGGTCTTTCTTTTTAAATAAGACTGTTTTTAAACCAAATTTAGAGAAATATATAAAATCGCTTATTTTCATTGCACACCATCCTCTTTTTAGCAGTCTGTCATTCATTCGCGCGACAAGTTGCCACCAAAAGATTTCTAAATTCACCACAGCGCATAAAGTGTCATCAGCAAATTAAATTATATCACAAACCACAAAACCAGTCAATTAAATTACAGCAATTTATGCATACTCTCTCACTTTTTTACGCACTTGACAAAACATTATATCGGGTGTATCATATATGAAATCAGAAGATTTCAAAGGCGTAACAAAACAGACATTGTTTCTGCTTTGTTAGGCTGTATTTTTTTAGAGGAGGCTTACATAAATGATTAACTTTATTGTATCATACTTTCATAACTCTGACTGGCTGTTTCAGATTGAGCTTTTGCTTCGCATTTTTATTGCAGGTCTTTGCGGCTGCATTGTCGGCTATGAAAGAAAAAACCGCGGCAAAGGTGCGGGAATGCGCACCCATACAATTGTTGCCATTGCATCATGCCTTCTTATGATAATCTCTCAGTATGGCTTCAGCGACTTTATTTCACGCTATTCGTCCATGGGGTTGGATACTCGCGTTGACCCGTCAAGAATTGGTGCACAGATTGTTTCGGGTATTGGCTTTTTGGGTGCAGGTATGATATTTATACAAAAGCGTGCAGTAACCGGTCTTACAACTGCAGCCGGTATATGGGCAACAGCAGGCATTGGAATGTCCATCGGTACAGGTATGTACTTTATCAGTATTGCAACAACCATAATAATTGTTGTGGTACAGATTATCCTCCACAAAAATCTGAAATTTCTTCAGACCCCTACCGAAATTGAATTTATCTTTACCATTGCAAACGAGGAAAATTCACTTTCTTTTGTCACTGATGTTCTTTGTGAATATGATATTACAATCACAGCCATTGAATTTAAAAAGAAAACCGAAGACTCACTTGACGTCTACATAACTGCTGTAGTCAATCACGAGGTCGACAAGGTGGCTCTTGCCGAAAAGCTTTATAAAAACAACAGTATCCTTTCGGTTAAAATTTAACATTTGCAATTAATAAAACTAATTTTATAATAAAATATTAAGATACAGAGATTGGAATATGGAAAAGCTAAAAACAAAAAAACTTTTTCTTCTTGATATGGACGGAACAATCTATCTTGACAATGATTTATTTGAAGGTGTCCCTGAGTTTTTGGAATACATAAGAGAAATCGGCGGAAGATACCTCTTCCTAACCAACAACTCCTCAAAAAGTGTTGAAAAATATGTTGAAAAGCTTGCATCGCTTGGCATAAATGCCGGCTGCGACGATTTTTTGACTTCAGTAAACGCAACTGAGCGTCAAATCAAGAACAAGTACAAAAAAATATATGTTTTCGGAACAAAAGCACTAAAAGAACAGCTTGCAGCCTTCCCCATAACAGTCAAGCTTGAAGACGACATTGATTGTCTGCTGATGGGCTTTGATACCGAGCTGACCTTTCAAAAGCTTGAAGATGCATGCATACTGCTTGGTCGCGGAGTTGACTATATTGCAACAAATCCTGACTATGTTTGCCCCACAAGCTACGGATATGTTCCTGACTGCGGCAGTGTAAGCGATATGCTTTTTAACGCAACCGGACGCCAACCCAGATTTATTGGCAAGCCTCAGCCCGATATGGTATATCTTGCTCTTGAAAAAACAGGATTTACGGCTGAAGAATCAGTTTTAATCGGTGACAGGCTTTACACCGACATTGCCTGCGGTCTGAACGCCGGAATTTCGTCAATTCTTGTTTTAAGCGGCGAAGCTGCAATTGATGATGTTAAAAACAGCGAAACCAAGCCTGATTATATTTTTGACAATATAAAAAGCCTGCTTGAGTTTTTAAAGGCATAAAAAGAGCGGAATGCTCTTTTTATGCCTTTCTGAATTTTGTAGGTGAAATCCCCTTCTGAGCCTTAAATGTTTTTATGAAATAGCTCAAATCATTAAATCCGCAGGAATACGCTATATCCGTAACGCTTAAATCGGTATTAAGCAGTTTTTGCGACGCTTTTTCTATGCGGTAGCCATTAAGATATTCTACAGGCGTTTTTCCGGTCATTTCCTTAAAAAAATAACAAAAGTATTTTGATGACATCCCTGCAGACGTTGCCATATCACCAAGAGCAATCTGCTTGTCATAATTACCTCTGATAAAGCTGAGAACCTTTTTCAGCTTAGGAAGGTTTTTGTCACTTGACATTCCTCTGTCACCGCTTGCAGTGCTGTATAGGTGTTCATCAACAATTATCCCGAAAAGTCTGTATAATGCTCCTATTACCGTGAACTTATATCCTGATGATTTATGGCTCATTGCATCAAATACAGCATTTACAGCCGAATGAAATTCAGAGTCTTCAAGTGGAATATAGCTTTTTATAACATATTCACGGTTTAAAATGCTTTCAATAAAAAATCTGCAGCTGTATGTATCAACATATAAAAACTCCATGTGAAAAACCAGACATTCATACACGCACGCGGCAGGTATTGCACCATGCACCGTTTCGGGGTTTACAATTATTATATCACCCTTTTGGGCAGTATAGCTTTCATTGTCAAGCTTGACGTTAAGCTCTCCGTCTAAAATCCTTATAATTTCAAGCTCTGAGTGCCAGTGTGAAGACATATCGTATCTGGTATGGTTCTTATCTATGTAATAGTATTCAATAGGGAAATCTGCAGTACCGCGCGGCTTTAGTTCATTGTAAATCATTGTATTCTCCAAAAAACTGAATATTGTTATATTTTTTTCTATTATAGCACAAGTATTTAAGATAATGCAAGTATATAATTATATTAAGAAAAATATGTTTTAAGCTTACATATAACAAGGAGGAATTTAAAAATGGCAAAATCAAGACTTATTGGCGATTATCCGGTAATCGGCATTCGTCCTACAATTGACGGACGCAGAGGCCCGCTTAAGGTAAGAGAGTCACTTGAAGTACAAACAATGAATATGGCAAAGAACGCAGCAAAGCTGTTTGAAGAAAATCTTAAATACTCAAACGGCGAGCCTGTAAAGGTTGTTATTGCAGACACAACAATAGGCCGTGTTGCAGAGGCTGCTGCTTGCGCTGACAAATTCAAGAAGGCAGGCGTTGACATTACACTGACAGTTACCCCCTGCTGGTGCTACGGCTCAGAAACAATGGATATGGACCCCATGACAATCAAAGGCGTTTGGGGCTTTAACGGAACAGAAAGACCCGGTGCGGTTTATCTTGCAGCAGTTTTGGCATCACACGCACAGAAGGGCCTTCCTGCATTTGGCATTTACGGTCACGATGTTCAGGACCTTACCGATACAACCATCCCTGAGGATGTAAAGGAAAAGCTTCTTAGATTTGGCCGTGCTGCAGTTGCAGCGGCTACAATGCGCGGCAAGTCATACCTCCAGATTGGTTCAATCTGTATGGGTATCGGCGGTTCAATTATTGATACTGCATTTATGGAAGAATACTTCGGCATGAGAGTTGAGTCTGTTGACGAGGTAGAAGTTATCAGAAGAATGTCAGAGGGGATCTATGACGAAGCTGAATTCCAGAAAGCACTTAAATGGGCTAAGGAAAAATGCAATATGGGCTTTGACAAGAACCCGGAAGATATGCAGAGAAGTGACAAAGAAAAGGAAGAACAGTTTGAGTTTGTTGTAAAGATGGCTTGTATCATCAAGGACCTTATGAACGGCAACCCCAACCTTCCCGAAGGCTGCGAAGAAGAAATGGTTGGCCACAACGCAATTGCAGCCGGCTTTCAGGGTCAAAGACAGTGGACAGACTTTTATCCCAACTGTGACTTCCCCGAAGCAATGCTCAACACATCATTTGACTGGAACGGTGCAAGAGAGCCATACATTCTTGCAACCGAGAACGATGTTCTCAACGGTATGGGCATGCTGTTTGGCAAGCTTCTTACAAACAGAGCGCAGATGTTTGCCGATGTTAGAACATACTGGAGCGGCGATGCTGTAAAGCGCACAACCGGCTATGAAATCAAAGGTAAGGCAAAAGAGGCTGACGGCTTTATTCACCTTATCAACTCAGGTGCTTGCTGTCTTGATGCCTGTGGCGAAGTTAAGGACGAAAACGGCAATGGTGTTATGAAAGAATGGTACGACATGACAGATGCTGACTGCGATACAGTTATGGCATCTACCACATGGAACATGGCAGACCTTGGCTACTTCCGTGGTGGCGGCTATTCTTCAAGATTCTTAACAAGAGCAGAAATGCCTGCTACAATGATAAGACTTAATCTGGTAAAAGGTCTTGGCCCTGTTCTTCAGATTGCAGAGGGTTGGACAATCAATCTTCCTGACGAAGTTTCTGACAAGCTTTGGAAGAGAACAGACTATACATGGCCCTGCACATGGTTTGCTCCAAGAGTAACCGGAGAAGGTGCATTTAAAACCGCTTATGATGTTATGAACAACTGGGGTGCAAACCACGGTGCTATCAGCTACGGTCATATCGGTGCAGACCTTATCACTCTTTGCTCTATGCTCAGAATCCCGGTTTGTATGCACAACGTTCCTGAAGAAAAGGTATTCAGACCCGCTGCCTGGAACGCATTTGGTATGGATAAGGAAGGTCAGGACTATCGTGCTTGTCAAGCTTATGGTCCCCTGTATAAGAATATAAGATAGTTAAACCAATGTACTTTAAAAGCCTCCTGCTTTCACAGGAGGCTTTTTTGTATAGCTTTTTGTTTTTGACTTTACTGTTGTTTTCTTTTTTCGGCTTCTGCAAGCTTTGTCTGACGGCGCATTTTAACTTCATCAGGCATAGGCTTAATATCGCCTGCGGCAGTAAGTGCCTGTCTTGTAAGAAGCGGTCCGAAAAGCTCATATATAAGAACCGCAAAAAGGGTTATGTTTCTGATTAAATTACCTTGCTCGCCCAGCTGCATTGCTGTTGCACACATTCCCAGTGCAACACCTGCCTGCGGCAGAAGTGTAATACCCAAATACTTGCAGATTTCAGGCGCACAATTTGTGGCTTTTGCGCTTGCAAAAGAACCGATATATTTACCTACTGAACGGAAGATTATATATACCACACCAATCAGCACAATTGCTACATCGGTAAACACACCAAGTTCCAGCTCTGCACCGCTTATAACAAAGAAAAGTGCAAACAGCGGCGAAGTCCATTTGTCAGCGCCTGCCATAAGGTCATGCGACAGCGAACAGATATTACAAAATACTGTTCCAAGCATCATACAAACAAGAAGTGAAGAAAAACTGATGTGTACCGCACCAATGTGAAAATCAATCATTGAAAGTGACACTGTAAGAAACACAAAAGCAATTGTCATATTAAGACGATTGGTATTTGAGTTGAACAGTTTTTCAAGCTGAGTTAAAATCCAGCCCATCACTGCACCCAAAGTTAATGAGCATACTATTTCAACAATTGGGTTCACAATTATAGAAACCATATCTACTGCGCCTACCATAAGACTTTTTGCAATACCAAAAGACACTGCAAAAACAATAAGTCCAACCGCGTCATCCAATGCAACTATAGGGAGCAGCAAGCTTGTAAGAGGGCCTTTTGCTTTGTACTGACGAACAACCATAAGTGTTGCCGCCGGAGCTGTAGCCGTTGCAATTGCTCCAAGAGTGAGAAACTGCGGAACAGTCAGCTTGTCCGGCATTATAATATGCACAACCAGCAAAGCTAAATCAACCAGCAAGGTTGCCACAAGAGCCTGAAATATGCCAATAACAAATGCTTGCTTTCCTATTTTTTTCAAGTCGTCAACTATAAATTCATTACCAATTGAAAAGGCGATAAATCCAAGTGCTACCTCCGAAATCAGCGACAGGTGGCTTACCGATTCGCCCGAGGCAAAGCCAAGACCTTCAATTCCAAGTGCGCCCAGGCAATAGGGTCCTATAAGTACACCGGCAATGAGGTATGCCGTTACCGACGGAAGCTTAAAAGGTTTAAACGCTCTTGTCATAAGCAATCCTGCCAAAAGCGCAATTGAAACAGATAATAATGTATTCATATCAAAAATCTCCTTTTGATGTAATATTTAAATGACCATACATACTATACATCTATGCGTCATAAAAGTCAATTAAATTTTTCACAAAAAACAAGTCATTTACAAATTATTTTGTAGCACTATTTATGTATTCATCCTTAAGCTTTGAATACATAATCCTTTGACTTTTGTAAAGGCTTGAATATCCCGACATCATATAGCTTACCGCACATACAACTGCAAAGGTAAGAATCGCATTGCCGCCAAACACTTCAAGTGCCAGCACAAACGACGAAACAGGGCAATTGACCACACCGCAAAACAATGCAACAAACCCTATCGACGCACCAAATGACGGGTCAAGTCCCAAAAGTTCTGCCGCAACACAGCCAAAGGTTGAGCCTATGAAAAATGTAGGAACAATTTCTCCACCCTTAAATCCGGCTGAAATTGTAATTGCAGTGAACAGAATTTTAATCAAAAACGCCTCGCACCTTGCCTGACCTGACATTGCCCGGCTTATTACATCCATCCCTGCGCCGTTATAATCTGTTGTCCCTGCCAAAACAGTAAGCAATACAAGTATTGCACCGCCAAGCAATGCGCGCAGATATTGGTTTGGGATAAGCTTTTTGCTGTAGTGTTCACATCTTTTAATTGCAAGACAAAACAAAATACTAACCAATGCACACAAAGCCGCAAGAACAATAATCTTTGCCATTACACTTATGGAAACAACCTCATATAACGAAACATTATTAAACCTTACAGGCGAAAGGCCAAAGGCAAGTGCTGTCCTTGATGCAACAAACGCCGAAATTACGCACGGCACCAACCCAACATAATACATGACTCCAACGCTTGTTACCTCAAGGGCAAAAAACATAGCAGTAACCGGTGTCCCAAACAGAGCCGCAAATACAGCGCTCATACCGGACATAACAATTATATGCTTATCGCTTTTATCCAGTCTGACCAGTTTGCCTATAGCATATCCAAGGCTGCCTCCAAGCTGAAGTGCTGCGCCTTCACGGCCTGCAGAGCCGCCCACAAGATGGGTAATCACAGTGCTTACAAAAATCAAGGGTGCCATCACAAACGGTACGGCACTTTCGGTCCTTACAGAATCAATAACGCGATTGGTATCAATCCTGCCCTGCTTTTTAAACACAGCATAAAGCACAGCTATCACAAGACCGCCTAACGGAAGAAGCCAAATCAACCAGGTCTTTTCACCTCGCAGCTCTGTTACAAAATCAATACTTAAATGAAAAACGCTGCCGACCACGCCTCCGACCAATCCAACCAAAGCCGCAAGAATAATCCACTTTGCCAGTGTCTTAACATAATCAACCGAAGCTTTAATCGTGTTACTCATTGTCATGCATTCCTCCTTCTTCCCGTCTTTCTGATATGTATTCGCAAAAAAAGCGCCTTAGCTGACGCTAAGGGCCTTTGTATGTCTTCGCTTCAATTTCACAACTTTATTAATAATACAACTTTTAACATTAAAAGTCAATAAAAAATAGTCATTTTATTATATTTTTTATTATCATTTCCCTCAGTTTTACGCATAATATATTAAAAATATTTCAGGATGGTAGCTTTATGTATATTAAATCAAAACCGGGATTTGTTTTTCTTGCATTTCCAATTCTTTACACCATATACAGCATATTTTCAAAACAGTACAGCACTGCCATAAGCTCTGCAATTTCTGCATTATGTATAGCAGTGTTTATATTTATTAACAAAAAATTTCTTCTTTTTAAAAAAGGAACATATTATGCAATTATAACATTTATTCTGTTATCTGCTTTTGCGGGGCGCACACTCGGTTTTTACTCAAGCATTCCGTTTTGGGACAAACTGCTGCACTTTTTATCGGGATTTGTGGCTGTGCCTGCAGGAAGACAACTTTATACAAGGCTTAAAGGTAATTCAAAAAACATTTTTCTGATTAACTTTTTTTCTTTTTGCTTTGCGCTTTCAACAGCCTGCTTGTGGGAGATTTTTGAATTTACCAGCGATAAATTATTTGGAACATTTGCGCAAAACGCTTCTCTGAGCGACACCATGTGGGATATGATAGCCTGTACGGCAAGTACAATAGTTGCTGCTTTTTTGCCTTTTCTTTTTTCAAAAAAACACAAAATTTGAGACATAATCTTCCTTTTCTTATATTGACAACCTCTTTTTATTAATTTATAATAAAATGACTTATTTCTAAATATTTGTTTTAGCTCAGCTAAGGAGGCAAAGCAATGGTAAACAAGGTTAAAAGCAAAGGGAAATATGACATTATTGTTGCCGGCGGCGGCGTTGCAGGGTGCGCTGCAGCAGTCGAGGCAGCACGTGCAGGAAAAAGGGTTGTACTATTTGAAAAAACAGTTCAGCTTGGAGGTCTTGCTACAATTGGTCTAATCAATCTGTTTGTTCCAATGTGTAACGGCAGAGGTGTTCAGATTATCAAAGGCATGGCAGAAGAATTTTTGCGTCTTTCGATAAAATACGGATTTGATACCATACCATCCGACTGGAAGGACGGCGAACCGGGGCTTTATAATACAAACCAAAGATATGTTACCAGATACTCTGCTCCTATATTTTCACTTGCACTGACAGAGCTTTTAACCGAGTTAAACGTTGATATAAAATTTGATACCGTTATCACCGGAGCAGACGCAGAAAATGGTCACATAAACGGTATAACTGTTTACACCAAAAGTGGATTTGAATATTACGAGGCAGATATAATTATTGACGCATCAGGTGATGCCGATGTCCTTCATTTTGCAGGAGTTCCGACTGTTACAGGCGGAAACTATCATACATACATTGCATTCTATACCAATCTGAAAGAATGTGCTGCCGCACTTGAAAGCAACGATATTTCAAAGCTTGTATCTCAGCGTGCAGGCGGCGGTGCAAACCTTTACGGCAAGGGACATCCTGAGGGAATGAAGCTGTGGGACGGCACAAACTCAGATGACATTAATGAGTATTTAAAGACTAATCAGCTTGAGCTTCTTGAAAGCATAAAAGGTGAAGACCGAACCCAAAGAGATATTACTCTTCTTCCCATAATGCCCCAGTTCCGCACCACAAGACACATTGACGGAGATTACACAATGACCGTCGAAGACGCTTACAAACATTTTGAAGACTCTGTTGGTGCAATATGCGATTTTGACAGAAAAGACTTCCTGTTTGAAATCTCATACAGGACAATGGTTAAAACAGGGTTTGACAACATTATTGCAGCAGGCAGGGTTACCTCTGGCAAGGACTATGCATGGGATATCCTAAGAGTAATTCCTCCTGCAATCATAACAGGTCAGGCAGCAGGTGCTGCCGCAGCCTTGGCAATTGATATACAAAAGCCTGTTTATGACATTGATATTCCTGCTTTGCAGAAAAAGCTTGAAGACGAAAACGTTATTATCCATTTTGACGATTCTTTGATTCCTACAGATATAACTCAAGAAGAGTTCTCAGATATTGGACACATATAGTTTTTATAACATTAAATCAGTTTTGTTGTATAAAAAAGCACATCGTGCTTGTTTTTGGTGGCTTTCGGATACATAATAGATGCAGTGTTTTGTCCAAAGGCTTTGCAATTATTGTAAAGATTTTTCAGTTTATAATCCATCATATTACTTAATTAATCTTTTCACCATTAATAATAATTTCTTTAGGAAAATTGCGATAATTTATCAAAAAATAATCATCTTCTGTAATCTCAATGGGGGCATTAGCATCAGCACAAATTACCTTGAAAACAAATGACCAGAATTCTTCATAACCATCTTCATCCATTTCAAAATCCGATTCATCTTCTATATAAGAATCATATAGTGCGTGCACATGACTACCATCATCCCATATTAGATTTAGTTCTTTCCCTTGAATGCTATTAGTACTATTTAAGAATTTACCGATTACTTTCTCTTCTTTTTCGTTTAAAAAATACATATTTAATCCCTCCAATCAATTGGTCGTTCAGGAACAATATGTGTTCCTGTTTTTGAATAATGTATTGTTCCGACTGTTGTTTTATAAGATTCACCCGTTTGTGGATCTATGTAATCACCAATTATTTTTTCAAAATTGATTCGTTCTCTATTTATTCCAATTCTCTGACCTTTTCCACTATATTTGTTTATTAAGTCTTGAGCTTCATCTATAGAAATTTCAAGTATGCTTTTTCCATCTTGATAATTATTATGACCTACTATGTGTTTTCCTTGCTTACCCAAATGTAATCCTTTAGAAAAACCACTAAAACTCGAACCTTTATCGACAGCCTTTGCCACATCACTTGCCTTATCTGCTATTCTGAGAGCCTTACCAGTATCACCAACTTCGCCAACAAATGGAACTATTCCCATTAAATCAAAGCCCGCAGAAACCAAGTCGCCCCTAAGCAAATCAACAGGTATTGAAATTAAATCTACAATACTGTCAATTCCCGGAATAAGTGCCGCCGCCGAAAGCAACGAGCTTACATAATCCAAAAAGCTCATTCCTTTGGTGCTTTCTGCCTTGCCCAGATATTCTTCGATAGCTTTGCTGTCAACCGTGGTAACAGCTTTGTTTTTGTCATCAAGGATTTCAACAGAGCATCTGCAGTTTAGGTGCACAAGCGGTAAAAATTCTGCATCTTTGAGGTTGCCTATCGAATATGTATGTCTTCCTCGCTCTTTACATTCTTTACAAGCCGTCTCTCCCGGCTTTAAGCGATATTTTTTGTAGCCCTTATTCTCATAACTATATAATACCATACAGTAACCAATTTGTCTATTGATACTTTCGAAGGAGTTGTTTACAGAATTTATAATTTTTTCTGTTTCGATTTCCAAAGACTTTTGTCTTTCGATAGTAGTTTCATCCTTACCAAGTGGTGTGAAGATTTCTTCAAGAATATCCTCTATCGTATTTTCCTTTACCTCATCAATATTCTTGCTTAAATTAACGAGATGATTCCTTTGTGTTTTATTAAAATTTTCAAAAAGCCTTTCGTCAATTTTAAAATTCTCAAAATAGCTTTCGACAGATTTATTAACATATTCCAAAAGTCTTTCTTCTTCAATCCCGATAGTTTTCTTTTTGGCAATACTATCTACTACATCACCATACATAAGATTTGCAAATAAATATAGCTTACCCACCTCCTTCTTTAGTTTTTCATCCGTTTTTACCATAACCTTTCCCCTTTCTTTTGGTATAACTATATTATACATCTGTAAAAGCGGACAACTTTTAGACATAAAAAAACAAGCACATCGTGCTTGTTTTTGGTGGAAGAGCCGAATGGTTTAGATGCCAGTAGTTTAGCCTCTCACTATATCGGCTTTATAAAACATCGCGTCACTTGATTAATCTTTTTACCACAATTTGCTTTTAACCTTGTTTGAGTCTTTCAAAACACAACCTTGTCTTTTCCTTCATAGGCAAATATACTGCACTAAAATTTTCCAGTCGGTAATATAAGCTTTCAATAACACTTAACATAACAACTTCTTCCGCATATTCGTCACCTAGCGAAAGAAGGTGTTCAATAAATTCGAAAATCTTTTTAAGTGATTCACTCTCCTGTTCTTCAACTAATTCTATTATGTGAGGCACTAACACATCGCCAAATATTATGTGAGCACCTGTTTCATCGCCTTCCTGCCATT
>JAFYXN010000008.1 GCA_017546145.1 Clostridia bacterium | reverse complement strand
TCAAAAGGTGTTTTTATTTCCTTTTCTTGAATATCGGGAGTTATAAACTGTGCACGATGAAACGGCAATAATCTCGTAGAGCAAGCCTGTGAATTGATTGCCCCCTGCATATCGGTGTAAATAACAAAAATCTTAGAAAGCTTTTGTCTGTTAAATAAATCAAGTAAAATTGCCGAAATCTCTCTTGCTCTGTGTATTGTAGGATTCTGTGCCGTATAGAGAAAGCTTTGCTCTATGGGAATATTATGTGATGTGAAATAATGTCTACCAAATTCTCCTACAACAAAAAGCTTTGGATTTTCGTGCTCCTGCATAAGCCTCAGAGCCTCTTTTATAACATTCTGATTGTATGCTCCGGCGAGACCCTTATCCGCCGTAATAACAAGATATCCATAAGATCCGTGAAGCTCATGCTCACCGGTTACAGGATAGAAATATTTATTTTCAATCTCTTCAGAGGTTCTAAAAATTCGTTTTATCTCTCCCTGAAGGCAATTAAAAAACGGCCTAGTTTTATCGAGCTCGCTTTTTGCTTTACGAAGCTTTGTCGAAGCAATCAGATACATTGCATTGGTAATTTTCTGCGTATCTTTTACACTTTTAATTCGGTTTTTAATTTCCTTTGTGGTTGCCATTATATCACCGTCCCTGCAAAAAATCTTTCGCTATGCGGATGATTTCTTCTCTGCACTTGTCTTCGAGCATTCCACTTCCATTGATGTTTTCGGCAATTTCAGAATGCTTTTCTGCAAAATGTTTGAGCAGATTCGCAGCAGTTGCCGTAACCTCACCCGGTGCAATATTCTGCAAAAGATGATTTAAGACAACAACTAGAATAATAACCTGCTCATGATGCTTATACGGTTTATACTGTCCCTGTTTCAAAACCTGCATAAGTCCCTGACCGTAAGTAAGCTGTGCTTTTGTCGCGTCATCAAGGTCACTTGCAAACTGTGTAAATACTTCCATTTCACGGTACTGTGCCAAATCAAGACGGATTGCACCTGCTGCTTTTTTCATTGCCTTTGTCTGCGCATCACCGCCTACACGAGAAACAGAAAGACCCACATTTACAGCGGGACGCTGACCTGCAAAGAATAAGTCACTCTCCAAGAAAATCTGACCGTCTGTAATGGAAATAATATTTGTCGGAATATATGCCGATACATCGCCTGATTGTGTTTCAACAATAGGAAGCGCCGTCATACTTCCGCCGCCTTTTTCATCGCTTAAGTGTGCACTACGCTCTAATAGTCTTGAATGCAGATAAAATACATCACCAGGATAAGCTTCTCGTCCCGGAGCACGCTCTAAAAGCAAGCTCAAGCTGCGGTAAGCAATGGCGTGCTTTGATAAATCATCATACACAATCAAAACATCCTTGCCTTTATCCATGAAATACTCGCCCAATGCACATCCGGCATAAGGTGCTATATACTGCAGCGGTGCCGAGTCACTTGCAGAGGCATTGACAATAATCGTGTATTCCATTGCACCTCTTGATTTAAGATTCTGCACAATCTGAGCAACAGAGCTTGCTTTTTGACCGATTGCAACATAGATACAAATAACATCCTTGCCTTTTTGATTCAGAATGGTATCTATTGCGATTGCAGTTTTACCAGTCTGACGGTCGCCGATGATAAGCTCACGCTGACCTCTGCCTATTGGGAACATTGAGTCTATTGTAAGAATGCCTGTTTCCATTGGTGTACAAACAGGCTGTCTGTCAATGATACCAGGTGCCGGATTTTCAACCGCACGATAGTCAACCGAATGAATTTCGCCTTGTCCGTCAATTGGAACGCCGAGAGCATTTACTACTCTGCCAATAAATTCATCACCAACGGGAACACCTGCAGTTTTGCCTGTTCTTTTTACCGTGCTTCCTTCGCTGATTTCTTCATCACTGCCGAAAAGAATACAGCCTATTTCGCCATCCCTTAGGTCCTGTACCATGCCTCTTATTCCTGATGTAAAAAGTAAAATCTCGCCGTAGGTTGCATTTTTAAGCCCGCTGACGGTGGCAATTCCGTCACCCACAGTCAAAACTTCGCCAATTTCTTCAGCAATCGCTTTAGGAGTCCATGTTTTGACAGTATCTTTAATAAGAGGAATAATATTTCCGTTTTCCTTCGGGACTTTCATCAAAGTCTCTTTAAGCTGCTGAAAACGTCCATTTACACTCCAGTCATAAACTTCGTTGCCCACTTCAAGACGAAAACCACCCGGAAACGCATTGGTTTCTTTCCATACAAGTTTAATATCGCTGCCATATCTGCCATTCAAAAAACTATAAAACCGTTTCTCCTGCTCCTCTGTCGGCCGACTGTCTGAATACAAAATTGCAGTTTTCAAAGCATTTTTATCACTCATTTTCATTGCTCCTTTCGACTGCGGTCAGGAACTGTTCATAACTTTCCGAAACACCAGATTCAAGGATAATTTTTTCCGTTGCACGAGTTACCATATCGGTAATTTCATCTTGAGCTTCACTGATAATTATATTGCGTTCGTTCTTTGCTTTTTTGTAAGCTTCAGAAATAATTTTATCGGCTTCTTGCTTTGCTAAAATCATACTTTGAGCAGCTTTTTCTGACAATGCCTTATTTGAAGCCTGTCGCTTCTCTTCAATTTCACTGTCTGCAGAATGCAATTTTTCTGCATATTTCTTTTTCATTTCCTCTGCCTGTTGCAAATTCTTCTTTGCTTCATCGTCAATACCTTTGTAATACTCGAACCTTTTATCCATAAATTTCTTTACAGGATTATAGAGAAGGAAATTCAGTATTGCAAACAAAATCACGAAATTCAATAAATGCAGAAGAATTTGCTGCCAGTCAATGTTCAGTGGCACATTCATGATTTTCCCCTTTCCTTACAATACAAATATGATCAGTATTGCTATAACAAGTGCATAGATAATAGCTGTTTCAACGAAAACCAATCCGAGCATCAATGTTGTACGTATTTTGTTTTCAGCCTCAGGCTGACGGGAAATCGCTTCTGCAGATTTTGCAATAGCCCAGCCCATACCGATTGCACCGGCCGCTGCCGCAAGTCCAACTGCAATCGCTGCCGCAAGTGCTTTGTCACCAAGCACATTGTCGGCTGCTGCAACCGTTTCGGCTTTACCTGCAGCGAAAGCGGGAATTGTTAATGTAAATATCATCGCAAGCAGCATCACTGCCGTTAAAATTCTCTTAATTTTCTTTTTCATATCTTAAACCTCCAAAAATTAATTATTTCTTTTCGTGTGCCGGCTCGGTTACTTCACCATAAAAAAGTGATGTAAGCATTGTAAGCACATACGCCTGAATCAATGCATGAAGTAGAGTAAATAATACTCCCACCAATACAGGGAGTCCGTAGCTTAAGTGGATATAGTGATAAACAAGTTCTGTTACAAGGGCACCGCTTAAAAGTGCACCAAAAAGACGAAAGCTCATTGATATAGGGAGCGAAAATTCTTTTAAGGTTTTTCCCACTCCTTTTAATTTATTTTCTGCGATACCGCCCGACAGGATAACAAGATACGAAAGGCATCCTATCATTATCGCTCCGTTGATATCTGCAAGCGGAGCAGGAAGCACCATTGATGTTCCGTGTGTTGTAACCACTTGAATACCAAATAGCTCAAGTATTGTTCCTACAAATATGTACACGCCTGCAGCGAAAACATATGCACCTAAAAACTTATTACAGTGCGGACTGTTGGATTTAGCAAGATTATCAAAAAAACCAACCAGTGTCTCAAGAATAAGCTGAAGCTTTCCCGGAATCATTTTAAATTTTGGAATCACAAATATTCTAATGATTAGTGCAATCACAAAAAGTATTCCCGTAACAGTAACAGCTGAGATGAGTCCGGGATTGACATCCTTTAAACCAAAAAGACTTATCTTATTAGTATTGTGAAGAACGGCATCCCGCATTAATTCTCTTATAGATTCATGGCTGCCGGGTGATTTTACAATTATGGTACCAATCATCAAGATAAGTGCAAGAATAGCAAAAGCAACTATTCCTGTTGTTCTTTTCTTTTTATCCATAATAAACAGCCTATACCTCCAATCGTTGAAGCAGCCGCAATACAGACAGAAACTCCTATTCCGGTTGTTTTTATTTTCTTATTCATTCATAAGACCTCCAATCTTCTGCAAAAACGTCACTACAAACCTTAACAAACAATGACTTGCAGGAAAAAAAGCAAATGCATCCTGACTAATATCAGAACGCCTTTGCTCTTATCTAGTATTATAACTCATTCCCGTGATATTGTCAAGTTTTTCAGCGTTTTTTCTTTTTATGATTTTTCGAAAAAAAATAGATTTTTTAGGACCACACGGATTACCCGACTGATATCTACAATATTTTAGCTATCTAATACCATACTTTTCGATAATATAATCCATATCTTTATCACCTCTGCCTGAGAGGTTAATGAGGACAGAGCCTTTGCCCATTGTCCTTGCAAGCTTCATACCGTAAGCAACTGCGTGTGAGCTTTCGATTGCAGGAATAATACCTTCCATTCTTGATAGTTCAAAGAACGCATCAATGGTTTCATCATCAGTTACCACATCATACTTAACTCTGCCGATGTCATGCAAAAATGCGTGTTCAGGACCGCTTGACGGATAATCAAGACCGCTTGCAACAGAATAAACAGGTGCAGGCTCGCCGTTTCCATCTTTCAGCATAATGCTGTTAAAACCGTGCATAATACCTTCTGTTCCGTAGGTAAGACTTGCAGCGTGGTCACCGAGCGCTGTTCCGCGTCCTAATGGTTCGACACCGTAAATGTCAACGGGATCATTTAAGAAGCCTGAGAAAAGTCCCATTGCATTTGAGCCACCGCCAACACAAGCAACAATGGCATCAGGCAATTCTCCCGTCATATTAATAAACTGTTCTCTTGCTTCAATACCTACAACACTCTGAAAATCTCTTACCATCATCGGGAATGGATGAGGTCCTACAACAGAACCTATGCAATAAATGGCATCTTT
>JAFYXN010000007.1 GCA_017546145.1 Clostridia bacterium | reverse complement strand
TTCGCTCATGCGGCCTTGGCCTCATTTGCGAGTGCAAAAGTACGAGCTTCTTGCGATATAGCCAAATGTTTTTGTGAAAAAATATAACAAAATACAGTGGCAAAGGCTCGCAAAAGATGGGCTTCCTCCTAAAGCTCAATACTTTACGGCCCAAGAAAAAAGTGAAAGTTTTTTTCGACTTTTTCAACGGGCGGACTGCAAACATACGCAAAAACACATACAGCACATGGGAAAACCGAGGGTTTTTGCGGGAAAACTGCTCAAGAACATAAAGAGGGCGGAGGAATGGAAAAAGAATGAGGGGTAATGCAGGGGGGGAAGTATATGAGATAGGGGAACACGAATAGAACTAATATAGCGAATAAGGGAGTATTATATTATATATAATGTGCGCGCGAAAGATAAAGCGTTCTCCGTATGGAGATGAGAGATGAGTTTGTCGTTTCTGTTTTGTTCATACCCCTCACCGCTACGCGGAGCTCCCCTACCTTAGGGGAGCAGCTGCCGTCCGGCTTGTCCGTGAACTGCCCACATGGTGCAATCATTCCCGGATGGAAACTTCTCCCCTAGAATAGGATTTCTGTCCCCCGATAACGGGGGAACCGAAGGGGGTGATGCCCTTTGGGCAGAGGGGTAGAAAATTCCCATATCTATTAGCTCATACCCCTCACTGCTATGCGGAGCTCCCCTACCTTAAGGGAGCAGTTCCAGCCGGAATAATTGCCGCAAGCATGTACATACAAAATAACGGGGAGATGCACATGGCATCTCCCCGTGGGTAATTTTTAGGAACAGGGTAAATTATTCCTCATCTTCGGCAGTCCAGCTTTCGCTGCTCCAGCCGCGCTTTTGGCTGAGCTGACCACCATTGGTATTGATTTCCTTGTTGCCGTCCACATTGATAGAAGCAGCCACAACACCTTCAGAGAGGATGTTGATTTGTTCTGCTTTGGGAGCTACATAGATATTTTTCATATTGTCTTAAGTCTTAGTTTATTTAACGTACACTTTCTTACCGTTCACAATGTAGATACCCTTTTGCATCTTAGCTACGCGGCGACCGCTGAGGTCGAAGATAACGGCATTGGCGTTAGTGTTTTCGATAACACCTTCGATACCGGTAGTTTCGCCGAAGTTGAAGCGGAGAGTTTGAGCACTTGCATTGTTGATCATGGGCAAGTAAGCCTTGTTGGCATTGTTGAGGAAGTGGGTGGTGCCTGCGCCACCTTCTGCATTTGTATTCAGCATTGCTTTGTAGAGACCTACCTCGCCATCAATCATACCGAGAACGTAAGCGTTGCCTTCAATATAAGTGTTCACATTAGAGCCTTCGAGCATGTTTGTAGCCCAGTCTGATGTTGCAGCAGCGATATTCAAAGTATAAGAACCCTGCGCCAAGATAGCACCTTCGCCTGCAGGAATATCTTCCTTTTCAGTCAAAGTAGCAGAAGTTTCAGAAGTAGCTGTTACGGCATAAGCCTTAACACCTTCAGCAAGTGTTACGTCGAAAGGCAAATAGATTGAACCATATGCGCTTGCAACTTCTACTTCGAGTTCTGTTGCAGGAATGATATACCATGCAGAGGGAGAATTCTTACCTTCAGTCCATCCAGCGCATGCGTAAGGAATAGCTTCAGTAGGATGATTTTCTGCAAAAAGTGCATAATTTCCCTTTATCTGATATTGAGCTTCACCCAATGCTTCTAATGTAAGTTTACCTACACCCTCATCAGTTTGAGCAACCAAATGAGCACGATAACCTCCTGCGGCAATATTACTCAAACATTTTCCTGCATTAGGACTTTGTAAATAATACTTACCTTCACCAGCATCAACGAATTGAACAACTTGATTAACATTCTTTAAATCCATTGGAGCTGTTACAAAATTATTATTGCCATTGAAAGTAAGTGTATTATAATTAGAATCACCACCATTGCCAGTTTTGGGAGCTACACAAACCATACGATAATAACCAGGAGCAAACTCAACCTTTGTTGCAAGAATCTCGTCAATCAAATCCTTAGCGTTTGCAATATTGAAAGGTTCAGCATTCTTACATTCATTAAGTTCTTCAATTTGTGCTGCAGAAGCACCGTATGTACCTACATAACCTGCTAAAGCAGGATTTCCTGATGAAACGTCTGTGTACAAAGCTTCAGCAGCAGTCTTCACTTTATCAGAAAGTGCATGAATAAAGCAAGTAGAACCATTGTCGTTTGAAGTCCAATATTTTGCAACACCACTTTGCTGATTCATATAGTTCGTTCTATCATTTGTAAAACAAACTGTTGTATTTACAATATCTGTATAATCAGAATAACCACTCTTTACAAGAATCCAATTATCATTACCATTAGATGCTACACCAACAGTAGGAGTACCGGAAGTTGCATTTAAAGTTACTTCTGTACCAGCAGCCTTATTATAAATCTTAAAACCGAATTGGTCACCTACAAAGCACCACCAGTAGGCTTCATTAACAGCATCATAAGGTGTAGCCCAGTTATACACATTCACTTGCTTTGAAGATGCATTATAGAACCAGAAGCGATCACCGAAACCGCGGTGCATTTCAACGATTTGCCAAGTAGGATTGTTTACATCAGCAGAGAAAACGATAGGAGTTTCTTCCAACGTACAATCAATATCAAAAGTACAATTGTCGGCAGAAACTGTTCCTGTCGGAGCTGTGAATGTCACATATCCAAATGTAGGAGCAGAAACAGCAGCACCTTCCAATTGTTTTTCAATTATCTCTGTATGCTTTAAAACTCCACCTACATAATAGTTGTAGGTAACATCATACAAAGCTACATCTTCGAGCGTAACAGGTCTCAAGTGGTAGCAGTTGTTTCCGCCAGGTGCTTCAGGAACGTTATTATTCCAGCAAACGAAATTTTCTCCATTGCCCTGTCCATCTGCAATGTAGCCATTGCCTGCATGCTGTATATAGAAATGACCGGCATTTTCACCAATCTGAGCAACATTGTAAGCGACAGGAGTTGTGCTGACAGTTGATGAATTGTTATTCACAAAATCAAAGTAAAGACCGTTTCCAGAAACAATATAGTACTGACCGACTTGACCTTCAACAGCAACAAACTTAAAAAGCTTGCCTGCATTTGATTCTGCTACAGCACCATCAGCGGGGACTGTACGCATCTTAAATGCTGAAGTCTCTTCACTAACGCAGACTTGACGATTATGGTTATATAACACATACCATTGGTTCTCAACCACTGTATTAGCATCTGCTCCAATGGTAATTTTTTTAGAGATTAACTCAGAGTTAACCTCAGCAAATGCTGTGCCTACAAACATGCAGAACAGCATCAAGAAAAGGGTAATTTTTCTCATAAAATTAATTATTAGTTAGAAATTAAATTGTTTTGAATTTCATTTTGGGTTGCCCAATCTGCTGATGACCTTATCCAACAAAGAACCGCCACGACCTATTTGGGCCATGCAGTTCGCTTCATTTCAACAGTATGTCTTCAGTTTTCCTCACCGTGGGTGCGGTTGAGATTGTTGCGTGTGGGTGCACGCAGGTTTCAGTTTTGGGTGCGGCAAAAGTATGACTTATTTTGCTATCGCACAAAAGATTTCTTTTATTTTCTGCGTAAGAAATCCGAGAATGCTTGTTTTTGCAAATTCAGGCGGTGATTTATAGGTCTGTGTCTGCTGAGACTTATACGCTGAAAGTTATGGGAACACGAATATCACTAATTTATCGAATGGCTTGGGTTATCAACAGATTAAACGGATTAAACGTGCTTCGCGCACTTTTAAGAAACAATTGTTTAATTTTGTTGGGGAGACAATCAACTGATTAAACAGATTAAACGGTTTTAGAGTGAGATTTGTGTTCCTCAAAATAAAAGATTAAGTCGGAGGCAGGATTTTTTAGGAACACGAATTGAACGAATATTACAAATTTGCTTTACTACAACATGGCATTAGATTATAATCTTTGCGGATGAACACGAATGAAGTACAGACTTTGTCTGTTCAGGTTCGTGGAATTCGTGAGATTTGTGTTCCTCAAAATAAAAGATTATGCTGTTGGCTCAAGATTTT
>JAFYXN010000033.1 GCA_017546145.1 Clostridia bacterium | reverse complement strand
TCATAGGTTCGAGCCCTATTGTGCCCACCACATTTACGGTCCGGTAGTTCAGTTGGTTAGAATGCCAGCCTGTCACGCTGGAGGTCGTGGGTTCGAGCCCCATCCGGATCGCCATTTTATTTTTGCCGATATGCCTCTGTAGCTCAGTCGGTAGAGCAGAGGACTGAAAATCCTCGTGTCGGTGGTTCGATTCCGCCCGGAGGCACCATTCACATTTTTTGTACTTGTGAATATAATATAATATATGCGGGAGTGGCTCAGTGGTAGAGCGTCACCTTGCCAAGGTGAACGTCGCGAGTTCGAATCTCGTCTTCCGCTCCAACCAATGACAAAAGGACGCATGAGTCTCACGCGTCCTTTTGTTCTAAAAATTAAATACGGCGCCATAGCCAAGTGGTAAGGCAAAGCTCTGCAAAAGCTCTATCCCCCGGTTCAAATCCGGGTGGCGCCTCCAAAAAAGAAATCCTGTCTGACGACAGGATTTCTTTTTTGGTATTATTCTTTATTATTTATTCTTTTTTATCTATTATTTAAATTTATCTTTTCACATTCAAGGACCTTGGATCATCGGTCAGCCCTACAATATAGTCAATGCTAACATTATAAAACCTTGCAAGATCAACAACCAGCTTTAAGGGAATTTCACGTTCACCGCGTTCATACTTTGAATATAAGGATTGGTCACACATTAAATATTTTGACACCTTCTCCTGTGACAGATCATTGTCTTCTCTCAAATCCCGTATTCTCAATTTCATAGTCATATTATCACCAATAAAATTATATCTTAGCCACTATGTTTTTATTGACTTTTAGGACTTATTGTCCTATAATTGTTTTGAGGTGATTAAATGAATATTTATAAAAACATATATCTGGCAGCAAAAACGGCAATTGAGCTTAATATTACATCTGATGAAGAAATTGTCCAATTGCTTGAAAATTCAGACCCGGATTACATTCCAAACGTCCGCGCGATAATGGCTGCTTTGTCCAACAAATCACTTTCGGACAAAGAGCGCAAATACCAAATTATTGACATTATAAAAACAGCAAAGCTATTGACCAAGGTAAAACGCTTTGAAAGTATATTTACTGCTACCATTGAAGAAATCATGAGCATTCCTGACCCTACCAATGAAAGGCTTAAGCTTTTTGAATCACTTGACGATGAAACTTGTGCAATTGCAAAGGAAATTTCCTCTGTTTTACTCAATCTTTGCCTTTCCGACGAAGAGCGTACAGACAGACTTTCAAAGATTATGGACGATTACGGTCTTCCCAAATAGCAAAAAGGTCTCACCTTTCAAGGGAGACCTTCCATATCTTTTACAGCACCAAATCATCCGCAACGTCACGTTCAACCACTTCAAGCTTTGCAACCGAAACTTCAAAAGCGGTCTTGCTTTCAACTTCTGTTTCGCTTATTTTCTTTTGATACTCCCGACTTTGGATTCTGCCCTTTATAATTACATTATCGCCAATTTTAAGAGTTTCGGCATACTTGGCATTTCTGCCCCATGCTATACAAGGAATATAATCCGACTTGTTGTATGAACGATTCACCGCCAGCAAAATATCTGCAATCTCGCGGCCAAACGGAGTGGTCCGATAAACCGGCTGTTTGCATATATAACCGTTCAGATAGATGGAATTTGAGTTTTCCTCTTCCTCCTCTGTCTTTTCTATATCCTTTACAAAAACCGTCAGAATAAGACGGTTGCCAACATTGCTGAAATTATTATACGAACGGAACTGTCCTGAAATTCTTACTTTGTCCCCCACCTGTATTCCATCGCCTGCAAGAAATTTTTCAGACACTGTTATCCTTATAACATCTCTGACTTCACTTAGTCTGGGGGTGTCAAGCATAAAGGTATAAAAGCTTTCCTCATAGACTTCATGCGAAAACTCTGGTTCGGATGCCACAGTTCCGGCAATGACTACTTTGTTATTTTCTGTATAATTTCCGATATTCAAATCTATTCACTCCTCAAGCTTCTGGTAATGTTAATGTATACAGTTAATTATATTCAAAGCACCATTTTTTAGAACTTCGCTCCATACCTTTTTATAATATATTTACCTTTACAGGCAAAATATATTCTTTTAGACGCAAAAAGACCGCTTGCAGCATTTGCCGCAAACGGTCTTTTTAATTTTAATAATTACGCATTTGGGGGGAGGTGAGTGGCAATCCCGCCAAGATGCCGGTCTTCTCCAACAAGTTTAAACCGCCACTTTCCGTCATCATACTCCAAAATTGAAACTGATGCATTTGAAACCCAGGGAATATTTTTCATTTCTTCAAGTCCACCGGTTTTCACCATGCTCTGCACCGCCCTGATAGGAGTTGCGTGCGTTGCAACAACAATGGTTTTCCCATCATTTTCTTTTGCAATCCATTCAAGCTTGCGTATCACTCTCTCAGCAAGTTCTGCAACAGACTCACCGTCTGTTGTCTTTGCTCTGCCTATATCAGCAGTCCATACACCAAAGTCCTTCTCATATAATTTCTCAACAACAGCCCACTTAACGCCATCCCACTTGCCGGCATTGATTTCGCGCAAATTTTTATCCGGAATGATTTCCACTCCTGCAAGCTCGGCTATACACCTTCCTGTATTAAACGCCCGCTTTAAATCGCTTGCATAAACCTTGTCGACATGGTAGTTCTCTGCTATATACTTAGCAGTTTCTTTGGCTTGCAAAAGTCCTCTGTCCTGAAGCTCTGCATCAAAATGTCCTGCAAATATTCCTTCACGGTTTGCTGTGCTTTCGCCGTGTCTTACCAAAATCAAAGTTGTCATAACCTACCTCCAAAGGCCAAATCACTTTGCAACCTTATCTAATATAATTCATCTGAAGAGTTATCCTGTTGCTGAATTGAACCCGAAATATTTTCATTTAAAAGAATTTCCGTTTGCAAAACGGATTCCGTATTTTCTTCAACGTACTCCTTTTCATACCCCTTATCTGAACATCTAAACAGACAAATTGCTTCCGCAAGAGGAACAAGCAGGCTCAAAAGCAAATATTTTACCGCTCTTTCGGGCACAGTGGATTCAAATATTTTAAAAAGACAAATCACCTGACACGCCATAAGAGCCGTAGTCGACATCAGCATTACAATCAGTAATGCATACAACGCAACCACTATGCCAACAACATCTTCCATTTCCCCATACATATATTGATAGTTTTCAATCATGCCAACAACGCTGCCTGCTATAAAAACATTGTATAATAGCGCAGCAACCAAAACTATCCCCGTCAGAAGCGGCAAAACAATCCTCCACTTTCTTTTAAACCCGCAACGCAATTCATAATCATCCGTAACAGCACCAACCGTCCAACTGTTTACAACAGGAAGCCACGCAATCCACGGCTTTGAAATACCTCTCCGCTTTGCCAGTCTGTACAAGCCAAGCGATGATAATACATAGTCTGCAATACACAAACCTATCACTGCCATAAGAACGCCCAACACTGCAAAAATCATTAAAAATCCTAAAAAAGCATTCATAAAATACACCTCCATGATTTTAATATACCATGAATTTATACATTTTGCAAGGTAGTCACATAAAACAAAAAATCCCGATTTTAGAAGAACCGAATGGTTTAGATTCCACTTATTTATTGGTGAAATATCTCACTGCGTTCGATGTGAAATAATTTACTCCGTAAATTGTGAAATAGAAAGCTATCGCTTTCTGTGAAATAAAATAAATCCTTTATCACACGCCGCAGGCGTATTTCACATTGCATAGCAATATTTCACGCACGAAGTGTATTTCACAAATCCTGAATGGATTTATTTCATTGAAAAAAGACTATTCTTCCGAATAGTCTTTTTTCTGGTGGAGGGAGATGGATTCGAACCATCGAAGCTATAAGCAACAGATTTACAGTCTGCCCCCTTTGGCCACTCGGGAACCCCTCCAAAAAATGGAGCTGGTGATGGGACTCGAACCCGCAACCTGCTGATTACAAATCAGCTGCTCTGCCAATTGAGCTACACCAGCTTAAACTTTTTACTGACCGCTTTCGCAACCAGCAGAAATTATAATACCACAATTCTTAATGCTTGTCAACACTTTTTTAAAATTTTTTTATATTTCTTTTATTTTTAAAGAAAATCCACCCTTGCCGGTTTCAAGCAATCCATAGCTGCGTGATGCACTTCCGGGATTAAACATATTAACGCTTCCTGATTTCTCATTGTACCTTTGATGGGTATGCCCAAAAACACAAACATTTGCCCCAAGCTCTGATGCACGTTTAAAAAGCTTTGCAAGCGAGTATTTAACGCCGTAACTGTGCCCGTGCGTCAAAAATATTTTCACTCCGTCAAGCTCAAAAAACCGTTCCTCCGGCGCATCCGAGGTCCAAAAGTCGTTATTCCCTTTCACTTCCGCAATCGGAACATTGGGATACATAATTTTAAGGTCATCTATATCACTTTGCACATCTCCGGCATGAATAATCCAATCCACAGGTGACTCCGTCTCAATAGCTTGCATCATAGAACTAAATCGCCTGTGCGAATCGCTGAAAATAATAATCTTCATCGCTGCCTCACTCCTTTTTGTTATTCTAACACAAACAAAAGTTTTTGTCACTATTTTATTTTTTGGTCATATACTGTTAAATAGGAACTTATATTATTGTCAAAATGACGGAAAGGTTGTGCAAATCACTATGACTATACAGGAAATGCTTGCAAAAATGAACCCGCAAATGCTGGCACAGGGCCTTGCAAAAATCAGCTCATCTCTTAGTCCCGAGCAGCTTGCTCAGGCAGAAGCTGCAATAAAAGCAATGGGCAGCGACACATCCGCCGCTCTTAAAAATCTTGACTCTGCACAGCTTCAAGCAGAGCTGCAAAGCAACCCTGCGTTGCTTAAACAGCTGGCACAAAACCCTGAGCTTCTTTCAAAGCTTCAATCAATAATAAAGAACAAATAAAAACCCAACTTTTAACAGGAGGATAGCATAATGGACGAAAATATGGATTTATCAAAAGCCTTTGAAAAGGTTCAGCAAATGCTGTCCGACGAAAACGGTGAAGGTCAGCTGCAAAATCTGCTTGGGATGCTTTCGGGGTCGCAAGGCTCCGAAAATTCCCCAAGCCCCGAAAGCGGAGGCCTTGACCTCTCCTCCCTTTTTTCAGGTACAGACGAATCAAACGCGGACGCCAACGCCCCATTTGACCTTGAAATGATTATGAAGCTGCAGAACATTATGTCTGCAATGAATCAGCAAAAATCCGATGCAAACTCAGTGTTTTTAAAGTCGCTTAAACCGCTTTTAAAAAAAGAACGCCAAATCAAAATAGACCAGGCAGTTAAAATAATGGGCGTTGCAAAAGCCTTTAAGCTGTTTAAAAAAATTGACAAGGGAGGCATATAGATGCAGTACCACTACAACCCCAACACGCATAATAACAGCCGGCAACACACAAGTCCCTCTCAAGCTGCAGCTTCTTCAAGGCAACAGCCTGACACAGCTCAGACGCATTCAGGAAATCCGTCGCATGGCTCTGCACCCCGTCAAAGCACAAATTCTAAATCCTCGTCTTTGCCGCCCCGAAATTCGGTAAATACCGTGCAATACCAGCACATTACAAATCCACAGCGATTTGCGAATCAACACTCTGCGTCTTCTGCACCTCATTCCCGGCAACCGCAAGCCACATCCGGCCAACAAAACCGACCCATGCGCACTACAAACGCTCCAATACAAAACAATACAAGAAGGCATCTTCGTCCGCCTGCACACAATGATGTCAAGCAAAAGCAGACTCAGAAAAAACCTATTAACATAAAAAGCTTTTCGGGACTTTTGCAGAATTTTTTGCCTTCATCAGTATACAATCCAAAATCTAAAAAGCTGTTTGGAATATTCAGCGCAGAAGACCTGCTTCTTGTTGCACTGATTTTTTTGTGTGCAGAAAGTGAAGATGATGATAACACTTTAATGATAATCGCACTTATTTATATTCTTGCGTCCGAATATATCGACCTGCCGGATTTATCACTATAACCAACATTTGGGCATATATTAAAAACTTCAATCATACTATATACCAAAACAACACTATTTTGAAGCGAGGTAGAAAAGAATGTCTGTAAAACTGCAAAAGGAGCATATCAAGCTTTCGGAAGTGGTATGCTCGCGTTATTGTCAGACCACTGTCGAAAATGACGTAATAGTTCCCGATATAAAGCCCGACATCCTGAAAATTCTGCAGGTAAGTAACTCTGCCGTTATAACCCAAAAGAATATTCAAACCGATAAGGTTTTTGTTCAGGGCATTATCAGGCTTAATGTTTTGTACATACCCGACGGCACCGACCTGGGAACTGTCAAAGCCATAAGCACAGCACTTGATTTTAGCCACACAATTGACGCAAATGGTGCCAAGCCCGGCATGAATCTGTGGGTAGAGGCTGAATGCGACCCTGCTGAATTTACTCTTGTAAACAGCCGCAAGCTGAATATCCGAAGCAAGATAGGTCTTGGCATACGTCTTTCTCAATCATCTGAGATGGAGCTTGCAACAGATATTAATGACAGCGAGCCTATTCAGATAAAGGGAACTCATCTTAAGATATATAACCCTTGCATTGAGGCAGAACGTGATATAATTATCCGTGAAAAGCTTGAAGTGCCTGCGGGCAAGCCTTCTATATGCGAAGTTCTTAAATTCTCTGCGAAGCCATCGTCTGTTGAGCTTCGGTTACTGACCGATAAGGCAGTGGCAAAGGGCGAGCTTAAAGTCTGCACCTTATATTGCGGTGAAGGCGAGCATGGGTCTATCGAATGCATGGAACACACCCTTCCATTCAGCGAAATTCTTGAAATTGACGGACTTACCGAAAACACAAGCGGAGAGATTGACTACTGCATAAAAGACTTATATTGTGAAATCTGTCAGGATTCTGATGGTGACAAGCGTATACTCAGCTGTGAATTTACACTTATGGCAACCGTCCGTGCTTTTGAAACAATTGAGTGTAGTGCCATTGAAGACGCATACGGATTGAAGTCGTGCATAGAGCTTGAAAAAACTGCATATAAAATAGAACAGCTACTCGAAAGCACGCTTGTACAAAACGCTATCAAAGAACAGGTCAACATACCTGATTACTTGCCTGAAATACGTCAGCTTTGTGACTGCCCTGCTTCTCCCACCATAGAAAGCATCAGCGTTGACAACGGCTGTGTGACCGTCAGCGGTTATATGAATTGCAACATACTTTACCTCACCAACGACGAAAACACACCTATTGCAGGCTTTAATCACATAATGACCTTTAGTCATGCTTTTGACATACCCGGAATAAAACCCGACTCACTTTGCGACGCAAAAGCCGAAACCGAACATATAAGCTGCACCATCAGCGGCGGAAGATGTCTTGAAATCCGTGCCATTGTAGCAATCAGCCTTAAAGCAATGAATCCGCACAGTGCAGAGCTTGTTTCAGCTATCTCCTGTGACGAAACCTCCTGCCTGCCCAAAAATCCTTCAATGTGTGTTTACTTTGTGCAAAAGGGTGATACGCTTTGGAAGATAGCAAAACGCTATCATACCTCAGTTGAGGCAATTAAAACGGCAAACGGTCTTGAATCCGACCTGATAAAGCCGGGACAGCGGATATTTATATTCAGATAGAAGCCTACACAAAAAACTCCCTTAAGACAGCCGCAGATTGCAGCTTACCTTAAGGGAGATTTTTATATCATATTTAAATTTTCACATTTCAAAATATTTCCGTCCGCCAATGCAACAGACAAGCAGACATCCATGCCGCAAAGCGCCGCTTTGACCGTTGCCAGCGCAATTTGCGGAAAATTGTTTTCCTCACTTAAATGTCCCAGAATGATTTCACGTGTTCCCGACTCTGCCAATGCCCGAGCCAATTCGCCCGAATCATCATTGCACAAATGCCCAATATCACTGCGGATTCTGCGTTTCAGTTCATAAGGATACCTGCCTGCATCAAGCATCAGCGGGTCATAATTTGCTTCAAGCAAAACGGTATTACAGCCCTTGATTATATTCAATACCGACTTTGAAATCTTTCCCATATCAGTTGCAATCGCCACACTTTCTGCTCCGCACCTGAAGACATACCCTACCGACTCTGCGGCGTCATGGGGCGTTGAAAAGCTTTTTATCTCGATATCGTTTATGTAAAAGCTCTCACCGGTTTCAAAAATCCGTATATTTCCCTCGTCTATTTTGCCTACAGCAGCACGCATACCTTTCCAAGTCCCGATATTGGCATAAACCGGAAGCTTATACTTGCGCGAAATCACTCCAACCCCTTTTGTGTGGTCGCTGTGCTCATGGGTAATAACAATTGCGTCAAGCTCCGACGCAGCGATTCCTGCCCTTTCAAGGCAGTCTTCAAGAATTTTTCCGCTTATACCGCAGTCAACAAGTATTTTTGTGTTTGCATTATATACAACCGTTGCATTTCCCTTGCTGCTGCTCTTCAAGGGACACAATTTCAAATTCATCACCGCCGCTTCTTCCCTTCTTCCATACTAAATGCCGCACCAAAGACAGCCTCCGGTGCGGCAAATTTTCAAATTCTACGCAATTGTTACGGCATAGCTTTTTTCGCCATCCTTGCGCCGTGTAATCTGGGCGCCCAACGCCCTTAGCTTCTGTTCAAAGCTTTCATAGCCTCTGTCAATATACTTTAAGTTATAAATTTCTGTTACTCCGTCTGCCATAAGTCCTGCAATAACCAGTGCAGCGCCGGCTCTGAGGTCGGTTGACGAAACAGGTGAACCGGACAATCTTCCCCCACCTTCAACAACAGCAGTTCTGCCATCAACGCTAACGGTTGCACCCATACGTCTAAGCTCTTCAACGTACTTAAAACGATTGTCCCAAACATTCTCGGTAACAATGCTTGTGCCCTTTGCCGCCGTAAGAAGTGTCAGCATTTGGGGCTGAAGGTCTGTCGGAAATCCGGGATGTGGCATAGTCTTTACATTTGCTTTGCGCAGCTCCGATGTGCCTCTGACCCTAATACTGTCATCATATTCCTCAATCTCAACACCCATTTCCTCCAGCTTTGCCGAAATAGAATCAAGGTGCTTGGGAATAATATTCTTGATAAGAACATCGCCTTGCGTTGCAGCTGCCGCTATCATAAATGTTCCTGCCTCAATCTGGTCAGGAATTACGGTATACATTCCGCCATGCAACTTTTCAACGCCTTTAATTTTAATGACGTCTGTACCTGCACCCTTGATGTTTGCGCCCATACTGTTAAGGAAGTTTGCAACATCAACTATATGAGGCTCCTTTGCGGCATTCTCGATAACAGTCTGTCCTTCTGCCATTGCAGAAGCAAGCATAATATTTATAGTAGCGCCCACAGACACCTGATCCATGTAAATTCCGGCGCCTCTGAGAGCTTCTGCTTTTATATCAACCAATCCGTATTCAACATTACACTCTGCGCCCAAAGCCGCAAAGCCTTTAAGGTGCAAATCAATAGGTCTTACACCAAAATCACAGCCGCCGGGCATTGCAACCCTCGCCTGCTTAAATCTGCCAAGAAGCGCCCCCATAAGATACGAGGAAGCACGGATTTTGCTGACCATTTCGTAAGGTGCTTCACAGCAATTTAACGAACTGCCGTCAATCCGCAGAACGCCTTTATCAACAAACTCGGCTTTTCCGCCAAGCTGATTTATTATGTCAATCAATACATAGGTGTCACTGACAGCCGGTACATTTTCGATTATGCACACATCTTCAACCAAAAGAGCCGCCACAATCAACGCCACAGCAGAATTCTTTGCGCCGCTGATTTCGACCTCGCCCTCAAGCTTTGCACCGCCCAGGATCACATATTTTTCCATCTTTTCACCCACCCGGATATAATCTTTTGTATATCAGTTGTAAAAATTCAAGCATTATGGTCTGTTCCAATTTATAATTTTAACACAAACCTTACATAAAATCAATAGAAAAATTCAATTATATACACAATATTTTGTATTATCAGCTTTTAGCATACCCAATATCGCCTTTTTCTATACTTATTCGACCATTTGTTTTGTCGGTCATATCAGCAATAAATTTTTCAACCTGAGTTTCGGGCACATACACTTTCACCTTTACTGCATCAGCATACTCTGTTTCACCCATAATAATATTCTGGGCGCATATCTCGCTTTGAACCTTGCCAAGCAAAGAGTAATCGCACAAAACGGTAACCTCACGGCACAAAACCATAGTTACCGGCTTTGCCGCCTCAACCCCAAGCTTTGCAGACCTTGAATATGCGTGCACCAGACCGCCGGTACCAAGTAAAATCCCCCCAAAATAACGGGTTACCACTACAATAAGGTTGCTAAGACCTTCTTTTTTTATCATGTCAAGCACAGGCACGCCTGCCGTTCCTGCCGGCTCGCCGTCATCACTGTAGCGCTGAATATTGTTTTCCTCCAGGACATAGGCATATACATTGTGCCTTGCATCCCAGTATTTCTTTTTGAGTTCTTCAAGAAATTCAAGTGCCTCGGCTTCGGTTTTTACAGGCTTTACCGTTGCAATAAATCTTGAACGTTTTTCAACCAGCTCGTCGGACGCCTGCTGAAGCACCGTCCTGTAGCTTTCCTTCACCTGCAATCACCCTTTCTTCCTTAGTTTTGTCCGTTTCTATTCTAACATACTTCCCTTCACTATGCAAGCAAAATATAAGTCAGGCTTACCGCCAGAAGCATTCCTGTCACATCTGCAAGAAGTGCCGATTTAACCGTATGACGCAGCTTTTTTATTCCCACCGCACCAAAATACACCGCCACTGTATAAAACGTTGTTTCGGTTGACCCCATCATAACCGAAGCAATTTTACCTTCAACCGAATCAGGGCCATGCGCCGAAAAAATATCGTTTACAATTGCAATAGAGCCACTTCCCGACACAGGCCTTAAAAGTGCCAGCGGAAGTACATCGGTCGGGATTTTAAGCGCAGTTGTAACCGGTTTGAGTAATTCTCCCAGCAAATCAAGTGCACCCGATGCGCGAAGCATGGATATTGCCACCATAAGCCCTACCAATGGCGCTATAATCTGCAGCATATTTTCTGCTCCTGTTCTTGCGCCCTCAACAAAGCTGTCATAGACATTTATCCGTTTTGCAAGTCCAAAAGCTACTATTCCTACAATCATTACAGGCACAGCAAAAATTGATATTATCCGCACTAAACCCTCACCCTTTTCTGAAATATTTTTGCTGCAACAATGCCAACCGTCACTGCGCACACGCTGCAAATCCACACCGGAACAACAATCTCAGCCGGTGATGCAGAGCCATACATCTGACGCAACGAAATTACGGTTGACGGAATAAGCTGAATCGAGGCGGTATTTATCACAACAAACATACACATTTCGTTGCTTGCTGTACTTCCTCCTTTGTTTATCTTATCAAGCTCCTTCATTGCCGAAATCCCCAAGGGTGTTGCGGCATTCCCCATTCCCAAAAGGTTTGCAACCATATTCATAACAATTGCACGCATTGCAGCAGAATCCGACTTTAGCTTTGGGAAGATAATTTTTGTCAGAGGTCTGAGCAGCTTTGCAAACACATTAATCAGTCCTGAATTTTCGGCTATTTTAGCTATTCCTGTCCACAGACACATCGAGCCAAGCAAGCCAATGCAGGTTTCAACTGCCGATGCGGCACCTTCAATTGCGCCCGCGGTCATTTGGTCGATTCTACCTGTAAATACAGCCGAAATAAATGAAATAACAATCATTCCGCCCCATATATAATTAAGCATTTATACCCCTCTTTTTTGAATATTCTTATTAAATATATTCAAAAAAAGAGAGAAATATTATTTCTTATGAAGGTTTGATTTCATTCCATGTCAATTGCTAATATTTTATGTATTTTTTATAATATAGGCGGGCTCCGCCCCCTATGACCCCCTTTTACACCGATTTATCGCTCAGGAGCTTGTAGATATTCAGCTTTTATGAAATAGTGAACGCTAAGATACACGCACTCAGCGTGTGCTGTCGCTAAAATGCCTTGCCAGCAAATGAAAATGATTGCAAGGCATTTTTCGCTATTTCATAAAATCTTCATAAACAATCTCCAATCACAATAAATAAGGTGTGTTTATAAAAGCTTTTCTTCGTGGGTCTTTTAAAGACCTTTAAGGAATACCCTGACAAAAACCGCCTTATGAGTGGCGATTGGTGGGTGTTTCGAGAATTGTTGAGGACATCGAAAATCGGTGGTGCAATCAGTTTCCGCTGCAGGCACCACCGATTTAATGAGGCACTTAATAAGTTTAAGTATCCGAATGTTCGATACCGCAAACAATT
>JAFYXN010000032.1 GCA_017546145.1 Clostridia bacterium | reverse complement strand
TTGGAGCGGAAGACGAGATTCGAACTCGCGACGTTCACCTTGGCAAGGTGACGCTCTACCACTGAGCCACTCCCGCATATAATACTATTATATTCACACCTTTAAATAATGTGAATGGTGCCTCCGGGCGGAATCGAACCACCGACACGAGGATTTTCAGTCCTCTGCTCTACCGACTGAGCTACAGAGGCATATCGGCATAAAAAAAGGTTGGCGATCCGGATGGGGCTCGAACCCACGACCTCCAGCGTGACAGGCTGGCATTCTAACCAACTGAACTACCGGACCGTACAATATGGTGGGCACAATAGGGCTCGAACCTATGACCCTCTGCTTGTAAGGCAGATGCTCTCCCAGCTGAGCTATGCGCCCACATTCGACTGCCGCCGTTCTTAGCGACAGCTGATATTGTATCATTATCAAATCAAAAAGTCAAGAGAATTATAATGGATTATTTTTGATTATATAAGATTATCTCCGCAAAAACTCAAAAATTCTTTAAAATGCTCTTAAATTCATAATTTTAAATATTAATATTATTTGATTTTTTGGGGGCATAAATCTTTTACAGGGCATTCTGCGCACCTTGGCTTTCTGGCGTCGCAGTATTCCCTGCCGTGATAGACAAGACAGTGGCAAAATGAGGATTGCTCGAAGGGCGGAATGATTTTTAACAAATCAAGCTCTACCTTATAAGGGTCGGTATTTTTGGTGAATCCCATGCGCCTTGAAAGCCTGCCTGCGTGAGTGTCCACAACAATTCCGGGCACACCAAAGCAATCGCCAAGCACAAGGTTTGCGGTTTTTCTGCCAACCCCCGGAAGAGTCAGAAGCTCGTCCATGGTTTTGGGAACTTCTCCGCCGAAGTCAGAAATCAACTTTTGGCAGCATGCAATAATATTTTTGGTTTTGTTTCTGTAAAAACCTGTGGAACGAATAAAAGCCGAAAGTTCTTCGGGGTAGGCACAGGCAAAGTCGTGTACGGTGGGGTATCTTTTGAAAAGGGCAGGGGTTACCATGTTGACTCTTGCGTCGGTGCACTGAGCTGCCAGCTGTGTTGCAATAAGCAGCTGCAGAGGTGACATATACTCAAGAGTGCAATCGGCATCGGCGTATATCTGATGAAAAATTTCAATAATTTTTAATGCTCTTTCCTTTTTTTGACCAATATTTTCCGACATTTTTCATTTCCCCCTTGCAAAATACAATATTTCAATGTATAATTAAAATGAGATAATTTATGATATTATTATAATATAAAAAATTCTTTTTGTAAACATCTTTAAGGAACTAAGGAGGAATTGAATAATGTTTGAACTTAATCATGTCACAAAAGCTGACCCTGAGGTTGCGGCTGCTATAAAACAGGAGATTGGAAGACAAAGAAGCAAGATTGAACTTATTGCATCCGAAAACTTTGTAAGCCCTGCTGTTATGGAGGCGATGGGAACACCCCTTACAAATAAATATGCTGAAGGCTATCCGGGTAAAAGATACTACGGCGGCTGTGAATATGTTGATATTGTGGAGGATTTGGCAAGGGAACGTGCAAAAGAACTCTTTGGTGCCGAGTTTGCAAATGTTCAGCCTCATTCAGGTGCTCAGGCAAACCTTGCGGTTTTCTTTGCGGCAATGGAGCCGGGTGACACATACCTCGGCATGAACCTTGCTCACGGCGGACACCTAAGCCATGGTTCACCTGTTAATATTTCAGGAAAATATTTTAACGTTGTTCCTTATGGTGTTGACAGCGTTACGCACAGAATAAATTATGAAGAAGTAAGAGAGCTTGCCCTCAAGCACAAGCCAAAGCTTATTTTAGCAGGTGCAAGTGCCTATGCAAGAGAGATTGACTTTGCAAAATTCCGTGAGATTGCAGACGAAGTCGGAGCATACCTCATGGTTGACATGGCACATATTGCGGGTCTTGTTGCGGCAGGACTTCATCCAAGCCCTGTTCCCTATGCGGATTTTGTAACAACAACAACTCATAAAACACTCAGAGGTCCAAGGGGCGGTCTTATCCTTTGCAAAGAAAAATATGCGCAAATGATTAACAAGGCTGTGTTCCCCGGAAATCAGGGCGGACCGCTTATGCACGTTATTGCGGCAAAGGCAGTATGCTTTGGCGAAGCCCTCAAGCCTGAATTTAAAGAATATCAGGCACAGATAAAGAAGAATGCGGCGGCACTTTGTGACGAGCTTATGTCATTGGGAATTGACATTGTTTCGGGCGGAACAGATAACCACCTTATGCTGCTTGACCTTTCAAAGAAAGGCTTAACAGGAAAAGAGGTTGAACACAATCTGGACGAAATCGGTATTACCGCAAACAAAAATACAATACCCAACGACCCGCAGAGCCCGTTTGTTACCAGCGGTATTCGTCTTGGTGCTCCGGCTGTTACAACCAGAGGCTTTAAAGAAGAAGATATGAGAGAGGTAGCACAGATTATCAATATGGTTATCTGTGATTTTGAGAACAACAAAGAAGATGCTGCAAAGCGCGTAGAAGCTCTTTGCAAAAAGTATCCGCTTTATGAGTAAACCGCTTGCTGACAGACTCAGACCTAAGACTCTTGCTGATGTTGTAGGGCAAAGCCACATAATAGGCAAGGGAAGGGTTCTGACCGAAATTGCCGAGAGCGGCAAGGTTCCAAACATGATTTTTTACGGACCTTCGGGAACGGGAAAAACAACAGTTGCAAATATTCTGGCAAAGGTCAGCGGCAAGGCGCTTTTTAAGCTGAATGCAACAACCGCATCGGTCAGTGATATACGTGATGTTTGTGCGCAGACCGAAACCTTTGATGGGCAAAACGGAATACTGCTTTATCTTGATGAAATTCAGAATTTCAACAAAAAACAGCAGCAGTCACTTTTGGAATATACCGAAAACGGTAAGATTACACTTATTGCAAGCACAACCGAAAACCCTTATTTTTATGTATACAACGCAGTGCTTAGCCGCTCGGTAGTGTTTGAGTTCAAATCGGTTGCGGCAAAGGATATTGTGGCGGCGCTTAATCGTGGACTTGAGCTTGTAAAAGCTGATTTTTCAGGAGCAATCACTGCGGATTCTGATGCACTTATGCATATTGCAGAGAAGGCATGCGGCGATGTGCGCAAAGCACTTAATTCGCTTGAACTTGCGGTTATATATGCAAAGCCGGACAACGAGGGTAACCTCAAAATTGACATGGCTGCGGCTGAACAATGCACTCAGAAGAAGGCTTTTCGCTATGATAAAGCAGGTGACAGCCAGTATGATGTTATGAGTGCTTTGCAAAAGTCAATTCGGGGTTCTGACCCTGATGCGGCAGTGCATTATCTGGCACGTCTGATTGCTGCAGAGGATTTGCAGACAGCCTGCAGACGGCTTATGGTGATTGCAGCAGAGGACATAGGACTTGCGTATCCTATGGCTATTCCGATTGTGAAAGCCTGTGTTGACAGTGCCCTGATGCTGGGTTTGCCGGAGGCAAGGATTCCGCTGGGCGATGCTGCGGTGCTTTTGGCAACTGCCCCCAAGTCAAATTCTGCACATATTGCATTGGATATGGCACTTTCAGACCTTGAAAAAATGGATACAGGAGAAATTCCAAGACAGCTGCAGAACAAGCATTATGATGGTGAGGGAGATGTAACAAAGGGTCAGCACTATCTTTACCCGCATGATTTTCCTAATTCTTATGTAAAGCAGCAATACCTGCCTGACAAAATCAAGGATAAAAAGTATTACAAATACGGCTCCAACAAAAATGAGCAGACGGCAAAGGAATACTGGGATAAAATTAAAGGTACAAAATAAAAAATCGGAGCGGTTTTCGCTCCGATTTTTGATACAGGTGAAATTGATGGAAAAAACAAATGTAATGCGTATACTTGACCAAAAGAAAATAGCACACAAAGAATATGTGTATCCATGCGAAAAGGCAATAAGCGGAATGGAAATAGCAACAGTTTTGGGGCAAAACCCAAATCAGGTTTTTAAGACCCTTGTTACGGTTGCGGCAAGCAAGAAAAATTATGTTTTTGTTGTCCCTGCTCCTTGCGAGCTTGATTTGAAGGCGGCGGCAAAAGCAGTTGGCGAAAAGAAAATAGAAATGCTTAAATCAAAGGAACTGTTGCCACTTACCGGATATGTTCACGGCGGTTGCTCACCAATAGGGATGAAAAAGTTTTTTACTACGGTGATTGATGAGAGCGCAAAGAACTTTGATAGTATAATATTCAGCGCAGGAAAGATTGGCTGTCAGGTGGAAATGTCGCTTGAGAATTTGAGCAAAGTAATAAAATTTTACACGGCTGAAATTTGTATATAAAAATGCAGTTCATTTTGAACTGCATTTTAAATTTCTGTCATTTCATAGATTTTATCAAAAATTCGTTCTCTTTCCCACAATGATTTAATTTGGGGGTCGTTCAGCTTATTTACCTGAGAGGTGTTGCGAACAATGGGGAGAGTCGATGCTTTTTTTGCGGCGGCAATTATTTTTTGACCGGTTTCGTTATGGTCAAGAATTTTTATATATCGTGGCGAAGCCTTTCGGTCGCTGTCGGTTATTCCGAGGAACGCCGAGAGAATAATGCGGCGCACGCGGCTGTGGGTGTAGCGCTTGGTTTTAACCGATTCTATCAGTTCGTCAAGGTTGCTTGAACTGATTGCGGCGTCCTTGATTCGGTTTTCAAGACCTTCTGAAACGTCTGAAATTTTTTTAAGCTTTTCCGTCGGTATTTTAACAAGCTCGCACAGAATTGATTTTTCTAAGGCTTTGATTGAATGAATTGGCTTGTCTGCAAAAATATCCTTTGTGAAGTAGGGCATATAAATGTGTGCATCTTGCGCATGACCGCTCACCAAGAGGTCGCGAATAAGTGTTGCCGAGGCGATGCTCCCGTCAGAGATGATCGAATCATGGTTTGCACCGGTTCTTTGTATGGGCAGCGGCGTAATTTCGCTGCCGGATTTAAACAGGGCTTTGCAGTATTCAATAGCTAAAATATTGTTAGGCTCGGAAATCACTTTTTCAGCATTGCTGCCCAGTATCTCGCCTATTGCCTTTGCACGGGCGGAAGGGAATGATATGCCTTGCGAAGAATGCTTTTTCAGAGCTTGGGCAAATTCCAAAGGTTCGGTCGCAAGCAGAGTGGCAATTTGTGTAAGAATTTTGCTGTCAGGGGTTTCTGCACCAAATGACAGCGTGTCTGCGATGCCAAGGCTGCTTAGCGTTTCAACGGCTCCTTTGGCAAAAAACTCAGCAGAGCCGGTTGAATATACAGAAGGAAGCTCCAAAACCAAATCTGCACCGCCAAGCAAAGCTGCTTTTGCACGAAGATGTTTTGGGTATATGGCAACATCGCCGCGCTGGACGTAGTTTCCGCTCATAATTGCGATTATGGCGTCTGCACCGCTTTGCCTTAGGGTTTCTTCTATATGAAATTGATGACCCTTGTGAAAGGGGTTGTATTCACATACAATTGCGGCAATCTTCATTTTAATTACACCTCGTCTGCCTGAGTTTTGACCGGTTTAGTATATTATATACAATTATGTAAGGAAAATAAAGGGTTTTGTATAAAAAATTAAAAAATTTGGTTTAAACCTTGCATATAAGAAAAAATTGTTATATAATAGGAAAGGTATGTAATTACTTTGAAAATTAATATTGCGGAGGCGGAATATGAGTAAGTTTTTAGACACAATAAAGGAGAGAGCAAGAGCAAATAAAAAGACAATAGTTCTCCCTGAATCTATGGACGCCAGAATCTATGAGGCGGCTGAAAAAATTCTGAAGGAGGATTTTGCCAATATTATTATTGTAGGTACCCCTGAAGAGGTTGAAAAATACAGCAAGGGCTATGATATTACCGGTGCTACTATTATTGACCCGTTTACTTATGAAAAGACCGAAGAGTATCTTAATCTCTTTGTTGAACTGAGAAAATCAAAGGGTCTTACGTATGAGCAGGCAAAGGAAACCGCTCTCGGCGATTATATGTATTATGCCTGTCTTATGGTTAAAGCAGGTGACGCTGACGGCGTTGTTTCGGGTGCTTGTCACTCAACTGCCAATACATTAAGACCCAGCCTTCAGATTATAAAGACCAAGCCGGGTGTAAAGCTTGTTTCGGCATTCTTTTTGATGGTTGTTCCGGATTGTGAATTTGGTGCAGACGGTACATTTATTTTTGCTGACAGCGGTCTGGTACAGAACCCTGATTCTGAAGAACTTGCCGCTATTGCTGCATGCTCAGCCGAGTCGTTTGAACTGCTTGTGCAGGAGGAAGCAATGGTTGCAATGCTTTCACACTCGACAATGGGCAGTGCAAAGCATGATGATGTTACAAAGGTTGTTGAAGCAACAAGAATTTGCAAGGAGAATAACCCCAATCTCAAGGTTGACGGTGAGCTTCAGCTTGATGCAGCTATCGTTCCTTCAATCGGCGAGTCAAAGGCTCCGGGCAGCACAGTTGCAGGACATGCCAATGTTTTGGTCTTCCCTGACCTTGATGCAGGTAACATCGGATACAAGCTTGTTCAAAGACTTGCAAAGGCAGAGGCTTACGGCCCTGTGACTCAGGGTATTGCAATGCCGATAAACGACCTGTCAAGAGGCTGCAGCGCTGATGATATTGTGGGCGTTGTTGCAATCACTTGTGTTCAGGCTCAGTAAAATTTAATAAATTTCAGGAGGGAATATATATGAAAATATTGGTTATAAATGCAGGAAGCTCCTCGCTCAAATATCAGCTTATTGATATGGATACAGAGCAGGTTCTTGCAAAGGGTCTTTGTGAGAGAATAGGAATTGACGGCTCAAAGCTGAACCATACACCTGCAGGCGGTGAAAAGGTTGTTATTGAAAAGGATATGAAAGACCATTCCGATGCAATCCGTATGGTGCTTGATGCTCTTACTGACGCAAGCTATGGTGTGATTTCAAGCATGGACGAAATCTCAGCAGTAGGACACAGAGTTGTTCATGGCGGAGAAGTTTTCAGCAAGTCTGTTATAATTGATGCAGAGGTTAAAAAAGCAGTTGAGGCGTGCGTTCCGCTTGCACCTCTTCACAATCCGGCAAACCTTATCGGTATTGCGGCTTGTGAGGAAGCAATGCCCGGCGTTCCGCAGGTAGGCGTTTTTGATACAGCTTTCCATCAGACAATGTCTAAAGAAGCGTTTATGTACGCTGTTCCGTATGAACTTTACGAGAAGCACAAGATAAGAAGATACGGCTTCCACGGCACATCTCATAAGTATGTTGCTCAAGAGGCTGCAAAGATGCTTGGCAAGTGCCCTGAAGAGCTAAAAATGATTACCTGCCACATGGGTAACGGCTCAAGTATTACAGCGGTTGACGGCGGAAAGTCGGTTGATACCTCAATGGGCTTTACTCCTCTTGCAGGTGTTGTTATGGGTACACGTTCAGGCGATATTGACCCTGCAATTGTCAAGTTTATTGCAGAAGCTGAAAATATGACGGTTGATGAAGTTGATACACTTCTTAACAAAAAGTCAGGTGTTCAGGGTATTTCAGGCGTAAGCTCAGACTTCCGTGACCTTGAGGCAGCTCAGGCACAGGGCAACGACAGAGCGGCTCTTGCTCTTTCTATGTTTGTTGAAAGTGTAAGAAAGTTCATTGGTTCATACATGGTTAAGATGGGCGGCGTTGATGCGATTATCTTTACAGCAGGTATCGGCGAAAACACACCCGTAATGCGTGACGCTATTACCAAAAATCTTGAAGCCTTTGGTATCAAGGTTGATTCAGAGAAAAACAACAAGGCAATCCGCGGTGCACAGATGGACATTTCTGCTGCAGATTCAAAGGTTAAGGTTCTGGTTGTTCCCACAAACGAGGAACTTATGATTGCTAAAGAAACATTGGAACTTTTGAAATAACTTAAACAAAACAGGGTTGCCTATGGTTTGATATTAATGTCAGACCATAGGCAACCCGTTTTTACCTTTTGATATTAAGAACGGAGGCTCAGCGGTGGCAAAGGACTTTTTAATTCACTATGACAATTTATCGGACGAGCAGCTTGTGAAGCTCTCGTCGGGCGGAGATATTATAGCAACAGAATGTGTTCTTTCCAGATACAAAAATTTAGTGCGCTCCAAGGCAAGGATGTACTTTCTTGTTGGTGCAGATAAGGAAGATATAATACAGGAAGGCATGATAGGTCTTTTTAAGGCTATACGTGATTTCTCGTCTGAACGTCAGGTGTCATTCCGCGGCTTTGCAGAGCTTTGTATAAAACGACAGATTATTACTGCGGTAAAAACTGCTACCAGACAAAAACACATTCCGCTTAACTCGTATGTTTCATTAAGCAATCCTGTATACGAGAGCGAAAGCGAGGGTGCGCTTGAAGATGTTTTGGAAAGTAATGTAATCGCTGACCCTGAACATCTGTTTATCAGCAAAGAAAATGCCGCATTTTTAAGCGAAAGAATGAACGAGATTTTAAGTGACCTTGAAAAAAGCGTGCTCGCTCTGTATATGGAAGGAAAGTCCTATCAGGAGATTGCAAAGGAATTGTCACGCTCTCATAAATCCATTGACAATGCCCTTCAGAGAGTGAAAAAAAAGATGGAGAAATTCGAGGAGTTTTAATCTGAATTTTTGGTAAAAATTTTTTAGAAAATATAAAATTTCAGCTTGTCAAGTGGAATTTGGAATAAATTTTTTAAGATTATGTAAACCACTTTTTTCGGAAGTTTTGGTTTACATAATATTGGATGTGGACAAAGAATGGCGTAATATAAGTTATTAACAGAGTTATTCACATTATCCACAGTTTTAACCCAATAAAGCAAAAATTTCACTCAAAATTTGGCGAAATTGGGGAAAACCCCCATGGTAACGCAAAGTACAAAATTAGGAAAAAATTTCCTTTTGGTTTACAATAATATTTTTAGAAAATTTCAAAATAAAAAATTAGAGTTATAAAAGAGTAAATCCATAAGGAGTAAACGGCAACAACGAAAGAAGGTTTTGCAAAATGGCAAAAGAAATAAAAACACCGCTGGATTTTGACACGTTGAAGCAGTTAAGATGCGGAGACCGTGTGCTTATAAGCGGAGAAATTTATACGGCGAGAGATGCAGCCCATAAAAGAATGATTGAGACACTTAAACGGGGAGAGGAACTTCCATTTGATATAAAAAATCAAATTATATACTACGCCGGACCGACACCGCAAAAGCCGGGCAAAGTGATAGGTTCATGCGGGCCGACTACCAGCTGCCGTATGGATGCGTATGCACCGCACCTTATAGAGCTTGGACTTACGGGAATGATAGGTAAGGGTGAGCGTGATGACGGTGTGGTTGATGCTATGAAAGAGTATGGCGCTGTTTATTTTGGTGCCATAGGAGGAGCCGGAGCCTTGATTGCCGAATGTGTAGAAAGCGTAGAAATTGTTGCCTACGAGGATTTGGGGACAGAGGCTGTAAGACGTCTGATGGTTGAAAACTTTCCTGCTGTGGTTGCAATTGACAGCCTTGGTGCAAGCTTATATAAAAGAGATTGATATAAATTTATAAAAAGGCTTGCAAATATGAAAAAAATAGGGTATACTGCAATAGTGGTCAAACAAACAGTGGAATATTGTTTGTTTTGATCTAAAGCGGATATAATATAAAAGAATACAGAATATAAAGGAGAAATTTAAAATGGCACAGGTTACAAAGGATACTATTATTATGGATGTGTTGCAGCTGGATCCTGAAACTGCACCTTTCTTTCTTGAAATAGGAATGCACTGCCTTGGCTGTCCTTCAGCAAGCGGCGAGAGCATTGAGCAGGCGTGCATGGTTCACGGAACAGATGCAGATGCTCTTGTAGAGAAGATTAACGCGTTTTTGGAATCAAAGGGCAAATAACAGCTTTAAGGTTGAATAAGCGATTCCGCAGTAAATTCGCTGCGGAATTTCGTTTGTCTGAGGGCTTTTTTAAGAAAATTTATAAAAAACAAAAATTTTTATTGACAAATTGTCCGTAGTTGTGTATAATAATTGTTGCCGCTTTATTCGGCGTGTATTTGGAGCATGGGCGCATAGCTCAGCTGGGAGAGCATCTGCCTTACAAGCAGAGGGTCATAGGTTCGAGCCCTATTGTGCCCACCATTTTTCCAAATACAGTCCAAGGCGGCACTTTGATGTGGGCGCATAGCTCAGCTGGGAGAGCATCTGCCTTACAAGCAGAGGGTCATAGGTTCGAGCCCTATTGTGCCCACCACATTTTCTTTTTTCAAAGGATTGAAAAAATGATACTTGATTTATCCACTATTGTTAATATTGACGGCAAAAAACTGGATTTTGACGGTCAGCTCGATTTTTCAGGCATAGATGAACAGGGGGTCAGCTTTGTTTCTCCGGTCAGTGTATGCGGAAGAATATCAAATATTGGCGGAAGTCTTGAACTTGCTGCTACTGCTAAAATGCAGTTGAGGTTTGAGTGTGACAGATGTCTTGACTCGGTTGATGAGGAATTTGAATGTTCCTTTGAAGAGGTCCTCAAAAAGGAGGACGAAAGAGTGGAAGGCGCAGAAAACCCGGATGTATTATACTTCAAGGGTAACAGTATTGAGTTGGACGAGATTATACTTAATAATATTATTGTTTCGATTCCTTTAAAGCACTTATGCAAAACTGATTGTCGCGGTTTGTGTCCGAATTGCGGAAAAAATTTAAATCTTGGTGAATGTGATTGTGATACACGACCAGCCGACCCGAGGTTTGATATACTGGACAAATTATTTGAGTAGATTATGCAGAGATTTTTTCTTTGTTAAAATTATATTTGATTGGAAAGAGGTGTAGTTGGTATGGCAGTTCCAAAGAGAAAGACTTCTAAAGCAAGAAGAGATAAAAGAAGAGCAAACTGGAAGCTTGTAATTCCGGGAATGATAGCTTGCCCCCAGTGCGGTGAATACAAAATGCCTCACAGAGTATGCAAGGCTTGCGGATACTACAACGGAAAAGAAGTTGTAAAGGTAGAAGGTTAAAACTACGAAAAAGAGATCGCATCAAATTGGGTTTTCCATTTGGTGCGATTTTTTTGCTTTTTATATTGTATTCAACGTCAAAATATGCTATAATGAGCTTATATTTGATTAATTTAGCTAAATTCGGTATTGTGAGCTGAATTGAGTAAATTCTGCTGAATTGCACAGTAGCTAAATATGCTTCGCGTGCATTAGTCCAATTTAAATAAATCCGGAGGTAAAATATGAATTGCGGGATAAATATTCAATTTTTTTCAAGGATTATAGGGATGAAAAAAGCGGCAGAACTTGTTTCAAAAGCAGGATTTCAATACCTTGACTATACTCCGCCTGTTAATGATGATAATTGGGAATGTGTTATGCGGGAAGATTTAAAAATCTTTGAGGAAGAAGGCCTTAAAGTGCACCAGACCCATGCTCCGTTTAACAGGTACGGTACTTATGGTGAGCGATTTAATCTTTGCATGGAAAGGGCTATGGAAGCAACAGCGGCAATGGGCGCAAAATACATTGCGGTTCATGGTGATGAATTTGATTTTAACAGCTATGAGTTCACATCTGAAAGGGCGTTTCTGAATAATTATGAACTATTCAGGCCGTATGTTGAGCAAGCGGAAAAAATCGGTTATAAGCTGGGCTTTGAAACTGTGTTTGATGATTGCGGCAAAAGAAGATATACATCGCTTTCTGATGAATTAAAAAAGCTTATTTTATCATTCGAAAGCAAAAATGCAGTTTGTTGTTGGGATTTTGGGCATGCTAATGTTTCGTTTGGAAAAAAACAGGCAGAAATAATTCGCGACTTTGGTTCGCTGATTGAATGTACTCATCTGCATGACAATGTAGGTAATGACTCTCATCAGATGCCTATGACGGGTGACATTAATTGGACAGAGATTATCCCGGCACTGAAGGGAACAGGATTTAATGGCGTAATGAGTGTTGAATATGCTCATGGCGAGTCACCTCTTTATATGGCAGAGGACTTTTTAAAGCTGACAAAAAAATCTGTTGATTATATTATGAGTTTGTAAGTAGCAATCGCTAAGGAGTTATCAAAATGAACAATTACAAATTGATTGCCTGTGACCTCGATGGCACACTTATAGGTTCTGACTTGACATTAAGTAAAGAAAATTATCAGGCAATAAAAGAACTAACAGAGCAGGGCGTATTGATTGTTCCAACAACCGGACGTACAATTTGCGAGATGGAAGATGTTTTTAATCTGCCGGAGATTCGGTATGTGATATATTCAAATGGCGCTGCAATTTTTGATAAGCAAACAGGCGAGAAAATCTTTTTGGGGCTTGATGATAGTAGTTCACGCTTTGTTTCCGAAGTATTGGAAAAGTATGATGTGTTTACTGTTATCCACAAAGATGGAAAAACTTATGCCGATAAGGAAAAAGCGCAAAGACTTTATGAGTATCATGTGTGCCTCAATGTTGAATGTTTGGTAAAAGACGTTTGTATTTTAGAAGAAAATTTTAAGAATAGATTTCTTGATGGCGGTATAGAGAGCGTTGCAATCTTTTTTGCAAGTAAGGATGAAATGGAGGAATGCCGTGAAATTATTGCCTCAAATCCTGATTTGTATGCGGTAGAAGGTTGGGATTATAATATGGAAATTTTTTTCAGGGATGCAGGAAAAGGCAATGCGTTAAAAAAACTTGTTAAAAAGCTGAATATAGAAATGAAAAATGTTATTTCTATAGGGGATAGCGATAATGACAGACAAATGACAATTTTATCGGGGCTTGGACTTGTTGCCCAAAATGGCTGTGAATCTTTGAAAAAGGTTGCGGATAAAGTTATTTGTACTAATGATGAACACGTTATGAGTTATGTGAAAAAGTATTATTTTGATAAGTAAGGTAAAACACCATTGAGATAACTTAAAATGAAAGAAGTGGTAAAATGGATGTATCTCAAATAGTAGCACAAACACTTGGAATAGTGGCTGTTGTATTGGGTTTTATTTCATATCAGGTAAAAACGGATAAAAAGCTTTTGTTTGTCAATGCATTAACATGTGCAGTCTTTTCTGTTCACTATTATTTGTTGGGGGCAATTCCTGCGGCGGTTTTGAACGGAGTGGGGGTAGTCCGTAATATTGTTTACTATTATAAGGATAAAAGCTTTTATAAGCCAAAATTGTTTCCGGTATTATTTGCTGTAATTATGATTGCTTTAGGCATATATTCGGCAAATGGATTGCATTCGGTTTTAGTTGTTGCCGGCTTAGTAATCAATACGGTATGTCTTTCGTTTAAAAGTGCACAAAATGTGAGAAAAAGTGTATTAATAACCTGCCCTATGGTACTTATTTATGATGCTATTGAGCATTCTTTTGGCGGCGTAGTTTATGAATCGGTAGCTATTGTGTCAGCGGTTATTGGTATAGTGAGATACCGAAAAACACAAGGTGAGTATATTACCAAAACAAGTGAAATCTAAACTGTTCAGTCTTTGTAACAAAAATAATATGGGGCATAGTGCGTAAATTTAAAATTTTCGGAAAAATGCAAAAGTCATGGGGTGGAAAAATGCCGGCAGATGCCAAAATCAAACGTTTTTTGTTTATTCCTGTTGTTGTAATAATAGTTTCACTTGTGATTCTTGCAGATAATCTGTTGTGCAATTTTAGTGCCGGGCAAGGGGTTGTACACAAAGAAGAACAAGCTGTCAAAACGGCTGAAACAAAACATACATCAGGGATTAAGGTTAAGCTGCTTGAACCATCAACCGAAAATGAAGAACTGCTTGACCTGAATACTGCGACAGCGGACGAGCTTGATGCACTTTGGGGAGTTGGTAAGACGCGTGCGGAGGCTATTGTTAAACAACGTGAGATAGTGGGTGGATTTTTGACGGTTAAGGATATAATGTGTGTTCGGGGTATAGGGCCGGCACTTCTTTTGAAATTTGAGGGCTTGGTTACTGTTTCGCAAGTGAACAATATCTTAGCCGATACGAAGTAGAATATAATGGAGGTAATATTATGTTTGGAAGAAGTTATATGAAGGAAGGAAAGGGCGTAAACAAACGCGACCCTAATGAGAAAAGAATAAAAATATTTTTTGAAGTGCTTTTCAGAAAACTATGGAATCTCTGCAAGCTTAATTTGCTGTACGTTTTAACGTGCATACCGACATTTTTGGTGATGCTGATTGTATCGGGATTGGTTTCAAGCCGGATTACAGATGCAAGCTCAGATGTGCTTGCACAAGCAATGGGACTTGCGGCTCCGGATATGGCAAATGCAGGGTTCGCAAGGTATATGGTTATACTTGATATTGCTATAAGAGTGGTAATATCATTTCTTGTTACCGTGTTCTGGGGTATGGGCCCTGTTACTGCAGGGTATACGTACATTCAGCGCAACTATGCGCGCGAGGAGCATGCATGGATGCTGAGCGATTTCTTTGGACAGATGAAGAAGAATTTTGGTCAGGCGTTTATGGTTTTGATAGCTGATTTGGTATTTTTCTCTGTAACATCTATTGCGCTTATATTCTATTTGCAGCAAGCCGGAGCAATTCGGTATATGTCGTATGTAATGATTTCTATTATTTTGGTATACACGCTGATGCATTTTTATATTTATCCGTGTATGGTTACATTTAAACTGTCACTTAAAGACCTTTTTAAGAACTCATTGATTTTTGCATTGCTTGAAGGTCCGAAGAACCTTTTAATCGCCTTGGTGCTTTTGGCTATTCATATAGGCATTCCGTATATTGCAATAGCGTTTGCGTGGCCGGTTTTATCATGGTTTGTGTTTATTATACTTGAACTTGTAATACTTGTGGCATTGTCGGGATTTATAGTAAATTTCTGGGTATATCCTACAATTGAAAAGTATATTATAGAAGCAGAAAAAGCGGCAAACCAAGCTGAAGAAAACATATAAATTAAAGTGAATTTAATTTGAAAGGTTGATTTAAAATGAAAAAGAACAATCATTATCCGTATTATGAAATGCCCGAAATCCGTGACTTCAGACATCTAGTTAATTTTATAAGGGAAAGTTATCCAGAAAAGGATGCTTTTATGTCTGAAAAAAACAAGAAGGATGTTACGGTAAGCTATCCTCAGTTTGCAGCAGATATTGATGCACTTGCAGTATATTTTTGCGAAATGGGACTCAAGGACGAGAAAATTGCACTTTATGCCGAAAACAGCTATGAATGGATTGTTACATACTTTGCAGCAATCTGCAGCGACAATGTAATTGTTCCAATCGACAAAGAAATTACAGGCGCAGAGGTAAAAAACCTTGTAAACGATTGCGGGGCAAAGGTGCTGGTGCATTCTGCGTCAAAGAAGTCTGCAATTGAAGAAAACAAAGCAGAAATTAACACGGTTGAAACCTATATTGAAGTCTCAGAATATGAGCAGATTTTTGCAAAGGCTCGCGAGTTGATTGCAGAGGGTAAGAATGAAATCCTCTCGATTGTTCCTGACACAGAAAAGCTTTGCGCACTTATTTATACATCAGGAACAACAGGTAAGCCCAAGGGCGTTATGCTGTGCCAGAGAAATTTGATTTATGATATGGTAAACAGTTGCCGCAACCTTCTTGAACCGCCGAATACGGTTGCGCTACTTCCCTTTAACCATACCTTTGGTATGATGGCTTGCGTGCTTTGTCAGGTTTATGCCGGATACATAGTATATCTTAACAGCAGCCTCAGAAATGTTTTAAAAGACATAAATACATTAAAACCGCATCATGTTTCGGTTGTTCCGCTGTTTGTTGAGACCTTTTATAAAGGAATCTGGAAGAATGCAAAGAAGTCCGGAAAGGACAAGATTTTAAAGGTAATGATTAAGGTCAGCAACGCACTGCGCAAGGTGGGCATTGACCTCAGAAAGCAGCTCTTCAAGTCTGTAATTGATGCATTCGGCGGAAACTTAGAGATGATTATTTCCGGCGGTGCACCCATTGACCTTCAGATTGCAAAGGGCTTTGAGGATTTGGGTATCACCCTTATAAGCGGCTATGGCATAACCGAGTGTTCGCCTATTGTTTCAACCGACAGAAACAAAGACTATAAATTCGGCAGCGTAGGTCTTCCTATCCCCGGCGTTGAGGTAAAGGTTGATAATCCCGACGAAAACGGCGAGGGCGAGCTTCTTATCAAGGGCCCGATTGTTATGATGGGTTACTACAACAATCCCGAAGCAACAGCTGAGGTCTTTGAAGGTGAATGGTTCCGCAGCGGTGACTATGGACGTGTGGATGACGAGGGATTTGTTTTTATTACAGGAAGAAAGAAAAATATAATTATTACTCCTAACGGCAAAAACGTTTATCCTGAGGAAATTGAGGCAGTTATACAGCACGTTGAAGGGGTAAATGAGGTTGTTGTTTTTGAGGGTGACGATGTTATTTGTGCAGAAATCTATACCGAAACTCCTGAAGAGAAGGAGAGAATCAAGGCGGATGTTCAGGCACTCAATAAGACACTTCCTTCATATAAGCAGGTTCAGAAGGTGTTGTTCCGCGATACCGAGTTTGAAAAGACAACAACAAAGAAAATCAAGAGAAACTACAGCAAATAACAGGCAATGCTTCTGCCGCAGAGGTGTTAGAGAATGGTTAATATAGGAAACGAATGGGACGAATTGCTTCATGGTGAGTTCGATAAGGAATACTATCTTAAACTGCGCGCATTTTTGGCAAAGGAATACAAAACGCGAAGAATTTTTCCCGATATGTATGATATTTTTAATGCGCTGAAATATACATCCTACAGTGATGTCAAGGCGGTAATACTGGGTCAGGACCCTTACCATGGTGAGGGTCAGGCTCATGGCCTGTGCTTTTCGGTTAAGAAGGGCATTGAACCGCCGCCCTCGCTTAAAAATATGTATAAGGAATTAAACAGCGATATTGGAATGGAAATCCCCAATCATGGGGAACTTATAAAGTGGGCAAAGGAAGGGGTTCTTCTTCTTAACACTGTTTTGACAGTAAGGTCGGGTGAGGCAAACAGCCACAAGGGTATGGGCTGGGAGATATTTACCGACAGAGTTATTGAACTTCTTAATGAGCGCGAAAAGCCTGTGGTCTTTATACTGTGGGGCGCAAATGCACGGCGCAAGAAGGAGCTTATAAACAATCCTCAGCACAAGATTTTAGAAACTGCGCATCCAAGCCCGTTGTCTGCGTATAACGGATTTTTTGGATGCAGGCATTTTTCAAAAACCAATGAGATTTTACAGTCGATGGGTGTCTCACCCATTGACTGGACGATAGAATAGAAAAATGGTATTGCAAAAAATGTTCTGAAAGGAATTGTTTTGATGAGAAATACGGTTGAGATATTAGGAGTTAATGTGGACAAGCTGACCTTCAAAGAGGCTTTGGAGGTTGCGTGGGGGCTTTTGAAATCAGATGGAGTTTCTGCGATTTTTACCCCCAATCCTGAAATTATAATGTGTGCCAAAGAGGATTTACAGCTGCGTGAAATACTGAACAATGCAGACCTGTGTACGGCTGACGGAATCGGCGTTGTTTACGGCTCAAAAATCTTAAAAGACCCTGTTCCCGAGCGGGTGGCGGGCTTTGACCTTACTTGTGCTTTGCTTGAGAGAGTTTCAAAAACAGATGACGGAGTATTTTTGTTCGGGGCAAAGCCCGGCGTGGCAGAGATTGCAAAGGCAAACCTTGAGGAAAAGTATCCCGGAATTAAAATTGCAGGCACACGTGACGGATATTTTAAACCGGAGGAAGAAGAGGAAATAGTAAACCAAATAAACCAATCCAAAGCAAAGCTTTTGCTTGTGTGCCTTGGTGCGCCGAAACAGGAAAAATGGATTGCCGCACACAAAAAGGATTTAAAGGTTAATCTTTGCATGGGTGTTGGCGGAACTCTGGATGTTCTTGCAGGAACAGCAAAGCGTGCGCCAAAGATTTTTATAAAGCTCAACCTTGAATGGGTATACAGACTTCTAAAAAATCCTTCACGCATAGGGCGTTTTGCGGCGCTTCCCAAATTTGTAATAGAGGTATTCAAAGCAAAATAAATTCTATGGGGGTATTGGTATGCTTTATATGTTTCTTGCAGACGGTTTTGAAGAAACCGAGGCGATAGGTTCGCTTGATGTTATTCGCAGAGCAGGGCTTGAAATAAAAACTGTCGGAATTGACGGGAAAATAATATGCGGAAGTCATGGAATTAAAGTTACGGCTGATATTGAAAAATCCGATGTAGATTTTCAAAACATGGCGGGCGTCATTCTTCCGGGGGGTATGCCCGGCACAACAAATCTTGAAAACGACGAGCTTGTTGTAAAAGCTGTACGTTTTTGCATGGACAATCATCTTTTGCTTGCGGCAATCTGTGCCGCACCTATGGTACTTGGCAAGCTTGGCGCACTTAGGGGCAAAAAAGCAGTATGCTATCCGGGCTTTGAAGAACACCTTGACGGAGCAATTCTTTGCAGTGACGGCGCAGTGGCTGACGGTAATATTGTTACAGGCAAAGGTGCAGGAGCATCTTTGGTGTTTGGTGCAAAAATAGTGGATTGCTTTAAAGCGGGCAAAGGCTTGGCGATTTTAAAACAGATGCAGCACAATCAGGAGTAGATATAATGTCGGATAAAAGGTATAACCTTAGAAAACAAATAAAAAGTGTGCGCTGGATGATATTCTGGGTAGTTCTTGCCCAGTTTGCGGCAGAAACTGCAATTGCAGCTGCGGCAAGCTTTATGTCAAATCCTCCGCATGACTATATAAGAATTGCAGCAGTAGAGTTGATTGCTATCGGCGTGCCGATTGTGATTTATGCAAAAACTGCATGGAACGGCAAGCGTGTCAAGACCGAGCTGTGCCTTAACAGATGCAATGTTTTGTATATTCTTATTGCCGCAATTTTGGGAATTTGCGGTCAATTTGTAATGATGCTGCTTAATATTCCGGGCAATATATTTGTAAACAGCGTGCTAAAGCAGGAAACGGTTAATTCGGTTCCTGTTGCAATTGAATGGACGGAAATTTTGCTTGGCGTTGCAGGTGTGGTTATAGTGCCTGCTGTACTGGAGGAATTTTGGATGCGCGGGATAATTTTTCGCGCATACAATCGTTGCAACAGATGGGCAGCAGTACTGTTTACCGCAATAATATTTGCATTTCTTCACATGCGGCTAAATGAGCTTTTGGGATTTTTGTTTATGGGGGTTATTGCGTCGCTTATACTTATAAAAAGCAATTCGCTTTATGCTGCCATGGTGTACCATGCAATGAGCAACCTTACGGCGTTGCTTTTTGGGGCATATATTATGCCTTGGATTATTGATTTTATATGGCTTGCATTTGCGGTGGCTGTATTGGTTTTTTTAATTGCATTTGCTGTAATGCTCAAACAAAAAACAGCTATGCCCATCAGAAAAGAATTTAAAGCCGGCAGATTGGTTATAAACAGCGTTTTCAGCCTTCCGGTAATTTTGAGTGTGGCAGTTGTAATTTTAAAGAATCTGTTGCTTAGTATTGGGTGATTGATGTGAAAAGAGCAGTTGTAAAGTTAAAAAAATACATCTTATCCGGCTTTGGACTAAAATCGTCTGTGACAATTGCTGTGACGGTTTTGGTTCTTTGTGCTTTAATATGGGTTTTGTCGGTTGTTGGCGATATGTTCGGGTTGACACCCGGGTCAGGACGTGAGGTTATGGTGGATATCCCTGAGGGAACAAGCGTCAGTGGTATTTCTGAAATACTGAAACAGGAGGGAGTTATAAGACACCCATTTGTATTCAGAGTAGTAGAAAAGCTTGGCGGTGCTCATGTGTTTCAGCAGGGCGGGCATCTTTTGGGCAAGGGGCAAAGCTATACTCAGATAATAAAAAAACTGGTGAGCCCTCCGGAGATAGGCGTAGACGAAACGGTTAGTGTTCTGATTCCTGAAGGCTATGAGGCAAGGCAAATTGCCGAAAGATTCGAGGCACTTGGTATGGCAGACAAGGACGAATTTCTCAGACTTCTTGATGAAGGGGAATTTGATTTTAGTTTTATAGATGAAATAGAGCGAAAAGAAAACCGCCTTGAGGGGTATCTTTTTCCGGCAACCTATGAGTTTTTGGTGGGCGCAACGGAGTATGATATAATCAATACCATGCTTAAGGCTTTTGAACAGCGGATTGTGCCGATATACAATCAGGCAGATACCGAGTATACCCTTGACGAAGTGATAACTTTTGCATCAATGGTTGAACGTGAGGCGGCAAACGACTCGGAACGCGGCAAGGTTGCGTCGGTTTTTTATAACAGATTGGCAAAGGACATGACCTTAAGCTCGTGTGCAACCGTTCAGTACATTATTAAGGAGCGCAAGCCAATTCTGAGCAATTCGGATATTAAAATTAAATCGGAATATAATACTTATATAAACAAGGGGCTGCCGATTGGCCCGGTTGCGTCACCGGGTGAGGCATCGGTAAAGGCAACACTTTATCCTGACGATACGGATTACCTTTATTTTGCGGCAAGAGCCGACGGCAGTGAAAATGTCTTCTCTAAAACAGGAGAGGAGCATTTGAAGACTGTCAAAGAGTTACAGAATTAACCGAAAGGGAAGCTTTAAAAATGAAGTCATGGATTGAAGACGATAATATAAATTATGAATATATAATAAGATATATCAGAGATACCATTCCTCCGCGTGAGGGGTACATAAAGGAAATGGAGGAGTTTGCAAAAGCAAACGATGTTCCCATTTCGCAGCCTGAAAGCATTCGTTTTATTGAAATACTTTTAAAGCTGATGCGTGCGGAGAAAATTCTTGAGGTAGGCTCTGCCATAGGCTATTCTGCCATACGAATGAGTAAGTGCTGCGGTGCGGATGTTGTAACGGTGGAGCTTTCTGACGAAATGGCAGACCGCGCGGAAGAAAATATTTCACGAATGGGTCTTGACCAAAAGATTAGTCTTATAAGAGGCGATGGCGTCAAGGTGCTTGCCGAAATGCCGGGTGAGGGCGTTTTTGATGCAATATTTGTTGACGCGGCAAAGGGTCAGTACATGGAGTTCTTCCCCAACTGTATGCGACTCTTGAAGAAGGGCGGAGTTTTGATTTCTGATAATGTGTTGTATAAGGGTATGACAGCAACGGATGAATTGGTTGTAAGAAGAAAGATAACTATTGTCAGAAGATTAAGAGCGTATCTTGATATGCTTAATAACCATGAAGGGCTTAGTACGGCAATACTTCCGATTGGCGATGGTGTTGCACTTAGTTTTAAGGAGTGATGGTGCTTTGATTAAAGATAATCTTAATAAGCACATGGATTTTAAAAAGAATTTTGACTTTACACTGTTTTTTTTGGTTTTAGCTGCTGCGGTGTTTGGAATAGTTATGATTTCAAGTGCATCACCCAGTCCGGTGAAGCACGTTGCGGTACAGACGGGGGCGTTGATAATCGGCGTTGCGGCGATTGCGGTTCTGATTGTTCTTGATTACGAGTATCTTGCAAATCTTGCCATTTATTTGTATGCTGTTTCGGTAATACTGCTTATATTGGTGCTTATACCGGGGATAGGAACGTACGAAAACGGTGCGCGTAGCTGGTTTCGCTTTGGCTCGCTTATAGGCATCCAGCCGTCAGAGCTTGTTAAGCTTGCGTTTATAATAACCTTTGCAAAGCATTTGTCCGAGGTTGATGACCTGATTGACAGACCTCGTAATGTGGTGTTTTTGCTTATCCATGCAGGATTTCTTATCGGACTTATACTTTTGCAGCCTGACTTCGGAACTGCTGTTGTGTTTGGGTTTACTATGGTGGCGATGCTTTTTGCGGCAAAAATCAGCTGGAAGTATCTTGCCTGCGGTGCAGGTGCAGTTGCGGCGGCAGTGCCGCTTGCATGGTTTTTTGTATTAAAGCCGTACCAGAAGGACAGAATTATAAACCTGTTCAACCCTGAAAAAGACCCGTCGGGCACAGGGTATCAGGTTACACAGTCAAAAATAGCAATAGGCTCGGGCAAAATGTTTGGAAATGGTTTGTATCAGGGCGGAAGCCAGTACAACAACTTCCTTCCCGAACGTCATACCGACTTTATTTTCTCGGTGGTTTGCGAAGAACTTGGCTTTTTGGGCGGAATAGTTGTTATTGCACTTTTGTCGGCGATAGTTATAAGATGCCTGATAATCGGCATGAACGCAAGAAATAATCTGGGAATGTATATATGCTTTGGTGTTGCGGCGATGTTTTCATTTCATATCATTGAAAATATTGGTATGTGTATCGGAATAATGCCGGTTACCGGTATTCCGCTGCCGTTTTTCAGTTATGGCGGCTCATCCATGCTGACAAATATGATTGCGGTGGCACTTGTGCTTAACGTAAAATACCGAAGTAAATCAATTAATTTTTAAACCAAAAAGCTGCATTAGCTTGTAATGCAGCTTTTTGGTTTTATTTTACAAATTTATATTTTTATATAATATAAATTTTTGCATATTGTAATAGCTTATCATGCGAGTTTTCACATTTGCCGTTTATTACAGCAAGCAAAAGCTGATTTAACAGCTTGCCGATTTCAGTACCTTTTATATCAAATTCCTGCATAAGGTCGTTGCCGTTAATTTCAAGCATTTTAATATGGTAGCATTGGTTTTCTTCCCTTATTTTATTGTATATTTCTTTGATTTCCAAAAGAGTATCAGAAAGCTCTGTATTCAGCGATTTTTTCATACATAGGAGCATTTCAAAAATTTCTTCACCGTATTCTGAAAGGAAGGTTTTAATATATGCGGGCTCAGGGAGAAGCGAGGTATCTGCAAGAGCAACAAGACGCATTATGGTTTGTGCTGTTTTGCTGTCAAGCCTTAAATCCTTTACGGCTTTTGCGGCAACAAGACTGTCTGTCCTGTGCAGTAATATGGAAAACCGTATAATAGGGTCTTTTGGGGAATTGTTCAGATATGGGATATTCTGTAAGAATGCTTCAAGGGATTCGGGCGCGCCTAAAAGCTGTGCAAATAACGGACAAAATTCAAGCAGTACCGAAACGGCGTTTGGCGCAACTATAAGCTTGCAAAGCTCTGCTGATATACGTTCTCTTGATACGTTGGCTAAAAGCTGCGATAAAGAACGGATACTGTCTTTTGCAGTGCTGTCAATTTCAAAGCCAAGAACTGCTGAAAACCGTAGCGCCCGAAGTATCCTTAGTGCGTCTTCTGAAAAACGCTTGGCGGGGCTTCCGACGCAGCGGATTACTCCGGCGTCAAGGTCTGATTTTCCGTCAAACGGGTCAATAAGACCAAATTGGGGATTATAAGCCATAGCGTTAATGGTGAAATCGCGTCGGCTTAAATCATCTTCAAGCCGGCGTGAGAATGTTACGCTTTTTGGGTGACGGTTGTCGGTATATTCGCCGTCAATGCGGTATGTGGTTACCTCAACAGGTGTGTTTTGCGTTAAAACAGTCACAGTTCCGTGCTTTAAACCGGTAGGAATTGTTTTATAATCTTTAAAAATATCAAGGATTTCCTGAGGAGTTGCAGAGGTGGTTACATCCCAATCAGAGGGAACTTTGCCAAGAAAGCTGTCGCGCACGCATCCGCCTACTGCAAAGCCCTCAAAGCCTGCGTCTTCTATTTTAGAGATTATATTAAGAATATGCAGCGGGATAATCATGGTTTTGCCTCTTCAATTTCAGAATTGTAAATAAGCGACATACTCTGCCCTGTTCTAATATCTGCAAAAATTTCAAAGAACAGGTCCATACTGGGCAGATATGGAACAGATGAATGCATCAAATCTGACGATATTTTTCTGTACTTGGGCAGATATATGTCAAAACGATTGCCGGATTTAAGGGGCGAGTAAGACAAGCGCCCGGATAACTCAAGTGCGGATTTTTTTGCTGTTGCCAAAGTAAGGGTAGCAACCGAGGCAAAGTTAAATTTATCCGTAAAGATATTGTTTGGAAGATTGTCTGAAAACGCGGTATCTATTATTTTAGAGTTAATCGGAGAGTTATTATCACGTATATGAAACACGATGGAATCCTTTGTTTCTGTTGCGTATATTGTTATCTTTACTGGAACAGAAGGATTAAGTGAGTTATTGTCAATACAGCAATGAAGAATATTAAGAACAAGGTTTTCAAACTTTCGTTGATTAATCATAACAGAATACGAATGGCGAAGCTTTGTGTAATAATTAAGCTTTATTGGAATATATTCGGAAACGGTTGATTTAAAGCTGCCCGTCATCAGCTCAAGAAGATTGTTGATGTCATAGGTTTGCATTTGAAGATTGTCATCACAATCCTTGGAAGAAAGAATGTATTCGCACATATTGCATACCCGGTTTGTGTGAAAAACTCCCAGACAAAGCTTTTGGTAATGCTGCATTTCGGACAGCGAAAACTGCGCGCGGCTGATTCCTTCAATTGAATTGTTGCAGATGTATAACAGCTGTTTTATAATTGACAGCGATTCGCAACAAAAAGAAATGATGTTGTCGCTCATTTGAGAAGTCTCCTTTTGGTAAATTCTTAAACTTTTATAATGATAGCATGAAAGATGAAAAAATTCAATAAATTTTGGAAAACGGCATAAAAAATAGACTTTTTTATGAAAAAAATAAAAAATTTCTGACTTGAAGTTGGAGCAAACGAGAGCAAACAAGAGAAAAACGAAGAAAAAAGAACATAAGTATATGCTAAATTAAATTCTTTTTAAAAAGGGGTTGACAAAATAGAAGAAAGATATTATAATTGGATATGCTGCGCGAGAGGGGCTTGCTTTTGGCCGCTTTTGTGCAAGTAAAAAATTTCAGATTGCAGACTGTGGGCAAATGCACATACGTTTGCGGTGTGTTCATCTGCTCATAGTCTGAAATAATCTTAGGAGGTACAAAAATGTCAACTTACATGGCAAAAGCTAATGAGCTTGAGAAAAAGTGGTACATTATCGATGCTGCCGGCAAACCCCTTGGTCGTGTTGCTGCAAAGGCTGCAGAGATTCTCAGAGGCAAACATCGTCCCGAGTTTACACCCAATGTAAACTGCGGTGAGTATGTTATCATCATCAACGCAAAGGATGCTGTTCTGACAGGCAAAAAGCTTGAACAGAAGAAGTATTACAGACACACAGGTTACATCGGACACCTTAAGGAAGTTTCTTACAAGGATATGATGGCAAACAATCCTGAAAAGGCAATGGAACTTGCTGTATCAGGAATGCTTCCCCACAACACTTTGGGCAGACAGGCACTTAAAATGCTCAAGGTATACGCAGATGCAAATCACAATCACGCAGCTCAGTCACCAGTTGAGTGGACTGGCGAGATATAAGGGGAGGTAGAGAAATATGGCAAACGCAGTTCAGTATTACGGAACAGGTAGAAGAAAAGAATCTGTTGCAAGGGTAAGACTGGTTCCCGGCACAGGTGTTATAACAATTAATAAGAGAGACATCGACGATTATTTCGGACTTGAAACTCTTAAGACCATTCTTCGTCAGCCCCTTGAACTCACAGGTACACTCGGCAAGTTCGATGTTCTTGTAAATGTTAAGGGCGGCGGCTTTACAGGTCAGGCTGGTGCTATCCGTCACGGTATTGCACGTGCGCTTTTGGAAGTTGATGAAGAAGCTTTCCGTGCAACCCTTAAGGCTGCAGGTTACCTCACACGTGACCCCAGAATGAAGGAAAGAAAGAAGTACGGACTCAAGGCTGCTCGTCGTGCACCTCAGTTCTCAAAGAGATAAAAAACAACACTATGTATTTTTCAACACCCATCAATTTTGGTGGGTGTTGTTTTTACTCCTTTTCGGCCTTCGGGCACCTCGGCACAGCACTCGGTGCTCGGGGCTAAAACAGTCCACCGGACTGTTTTCTTAACGCCCCGGCAGTTCACAAAGAGAAAAAAGAAAGCTATAAAGAAATAAGAGATGCAGTTTCTGCATCTCCTACTTATTTTTTCTATTATAAAAATATACGAAAAGCTCTCGTATTAACAAAAATATTTCATAAATTATATTAAAAAATAAAAATCGATTATCCCAATATGGCGTTCTTGATATAATTACCCGTTTATATTTACCGCAACCTTCACATAGTTCAGGACAAAAAGAAAGAATATAGTCGCTGGGATAAGTTTTTTCCTGATTTATACGATTATAACACTGAACACAAAACTCGGCCATTTTATAACACCTCCAAACACCAACAAATGTTGGTATATTTTTCATCATAATGCATTATACTTGTTTTGTCAAGAACAAATGTAGGTGATAAGATGAAAAATATTTTAGCTGAGCGCTTGCGTGAGTGTAGAAAAGAAAGAGGTTTAACACAAGGTCAGGTTGCTATATATTGTGATATTACAGAAAAAGCGTATCAAAATTACGAGCTAATGACAAGAGAACCTAAGTTGGAGATTCTAGTTAAAATAGCGAATTTTTTTGAAGTATCTTTGGACTATTTGACAGGTCGGACGGATATAAAATAATCCCTGTGGCGGTATTACCACAGGGATTATTTTATATCTTCTCAAAAAATGACTTCATAACATTAACCAGATTATCGGCTGCTGCTTGAACAAACTCGGTATATGAAAGATGTGAGCTGCCGTCTGCATTGTCTGAAATGGAACGGAGTATGCCGAAGGGTACTTCGTTTTTATAGCATACATGCCCGATTGATGCAGATTCCATTTCGCAGGCAAATGCGTTAAAGTTTTCTACAAGGTATTTTTTTTTGTCGGAGCTGTTTATAAACTGGTCGCCGGAAACAATCTTGCCAGAAAGTGCGTGAATACCGTTTTTTGTTGCGGCATCATACAGCTTTTGTGATATTTCGCTGTCGCAGGGAATATCAACAATATTCAGACCTGATATAAAACCAACAGGGTCACCAAGTGGAGATGTATCCATATCGTGCTGAATTACAGCGTTTGCCACTACTACGTCACAGATGTTAAGCGAAGCTTCAAGACCACCGGCTACTCCGCTGTTGATTATAAATCGTGGCGAGTACCTTAAAATCATTGTTTGCGTGCATATTGCAGCGTTGACTTTGCCAACACCGCTTACCGCAACGACGGTGGGATGCCCCCAAAGGGTGCCGCAAACAAATTCTGTGCCGCTTATTATTTCAGTGCTTTTGCCAATCATAAGCTCCTTGAACTTGTTTACTTCCACATCCATTGCACCTATTATACCTATCATGGTTTTGCCCTCCGTGAAATTTCAAAAATTAACAGCACATATTTTAACTCATTTGATGGCTTTTGTCAAATTTTAAATGTAAAGCCATTTCTGAAACATCTTCCAGAACATTGTGGATATATTCATTCGTTTTACTTCTTCGCAGGCAAGAATGTCACATACAGCAACTTTTTCGCCGCCTATGGTAAGTGTAGCAGACCCGATTTTCTGATTGACAGCAATTGGCGCTCGAAGCGGTTCATCAAAGACAGCCGAAACTTCCACCTTATCCTGATTTCCTTTTTTTACAATAAAGTTTACAGTTTTGTCGGCAATCGGTTTTACAAAGTCGGTTTTTCCGCCGATTACAGCAAGATTGTTTAATTCACCTATTTTTTCTGCAGCATTTACAACGGCATAATTCGCAAAACCATAGTCCAAAAGCTTGGTGGCGCTTGCAAAACGCTCTGCACTTGAGAGGGCGGCAAGAATAACCGCAATAAGTTGCATTCCGTCACGTTTAGCTGTTGCAGAAAGACAGTATTTTGCTGCAGAAGTCGAACCTGTTTTTAGTCCGTTTGCTCCTTTGTAAAAACGGATAAGCTTGTTTGTGTTTGAAAGCCCAAATTCTCCGCCGCGCAGGGTGTCCATCCATATTGTTGTATAATCAAGAATTTTTGAATGCTTTAAAAGTTCGCGCGAGATAAGGGCTACATCGCGTGCTGTGCTGTAATGCTCTGCGGTTTCATTAAGACCGTTGCAGTTGATAAAATGTGTGTTCTTGCAGCCAAGCTCTTGGGCGCGTTTGTTCATCATTTCAACAAAAGCAGGCTCGGTGCCGGCAATGAATTCTGCCATGGCTACAGCTGCGTCATTGCCTGAAGCGACTGCTATGGCCTTTAGCATATCTTCAACAGACATTTCTTCGCCAACCTCCAAAAATACCTGAGAGCCTCCCATTGATGCGGCGTACTCGCTGGTGGCAACCTTGTCGTTAAGTTTTATCTTTCCAAAATCCAATGCTTCCATTATAAGAAGCATAGTCATGGACTTTGTTACGCTTGCAATGGGCAGCTTGTCGTCTGCATTAAGCTCATAAAGAACCTGACCGCTTGATGCTTCCATAAGAATTGCCGACGGAGCGGAAACAAGCTGTGCAGAAACATCTGCATTTACCTGACTGACGATTTCAGCTGTGGCAAGTGTGGTGCAAAAAACGGATATAATACATACTGTGCATATTAGCTTTTGAAAAACTATTTTCATTATAAATCAGCCTTTCTGGTTTTATTGGTTGTGTATTATATATGTAGAAAAAAAGTATGTTATTACTTTATAGACAGTATGTATAAAAAAAATAAAAATTTTTGTAAAAAAGTACTTGACAAAGAAGGAGAGATGTGTTAATATAAACGAGTTGCGCCAAGGAGCAAGGGACAACGGAAAATAAAACTAAAAAAAGTTTTAAAAAAGGGTTGACAAAAGCGAAATGGTGTGATAAGATAGATAGGC
>JAFYXN010000031.1 GCA_017546145.1 Clostridia bacterium | reverse complement strand
TTGTCATCCTTTGAACAGGTTGATAGCAGTAAAATAGGACTTACGGGCATTTCTTGGGGTGGTGTGATAGCAACGAATGCAGTAGCTTATGATGACCGCTTTGCCTTTGCGGCTCCTGTATACGGTGCCGTTGCAATGACAGGTACATCAGGACTTTTCGGTACGCTCTATGACACTTATCCAAGGTGCTCTTTTTTGTGGGACAATGTTGAAATGCTGCGTAACTGTCGTACGCCAATACTCTTTGTTAACTGGGAGGGTGACCCGTTTTTTGCCGTTGACGCCACTGAAAAATGTGCAAATACAGCTATGAATGCGGGAATGATATTGATTCCTGAACTGGGACACGGTCATTTACAAGGGGCGAATATTCAAGAGATATTTATTTTTGCAGGCAATGCCACTGCTGTCCAGTAAAAGTTTCGGACAATCGAGGTTTATGTTCTTGAGAGACTCAAAAACCATTGTTGACTGTCAATTTTCAACTTTAAATTAATGTTGGGGTGGGGCAGGCGAAGTCTTTATCACTCCGCCCGCAGCAATGAATCGTGTTTGTAATCCAAACCACCAATTATTTTTTTATCGTTAGCTTTTGGCCATTGGCCGTTGAACTCTTTTTTTTATATAACATATAAGGAATGGAATTGTTTTAATAAATAAAGATTATTTTTTACTTTCCTCAATTCCCAAATCCCAAATCCCAATTCCCAACTAAAAAACCTCTTGCATAATAGTTCTAAATATTGTAAGTTTGCCTACATAAAAAAATAGTTTTGTTATGGAAAATATCAACAACGAAAACATGGGTTTGCCGGAAAATGCGCAACGTGAGTTGGCACCGGGTGAGGTCTATAAACCAATATTATCTGCGGATAAGAAGTATCAGGAAGTTACCGTTTGGTCAGTCACCATCGGTCTTTTGATGACTATATTGTTCTCTGCAGCTGCAGCTTATCTTGGATTGAAAGTAGGACAGGTGTTCGAAGCGGCTATCCCTATCGCTATCATTGCCATCGGTTTGTCAGGCGTAGCAAAGAAAACTGACGCTCTTTCACAAAACGTCATCATCCAGTCTATTGGCGGCTGCTCTGGCGGTGTCGTCGCTGGCGCTATCTTCACATTGCCTGCCTTATATATATTACAAGGTAAAGGCTATGCAATAGAAATCAATTACATGCAAGTATTCCTCGCTTCATTGTTGGGCGGTATTCTCGGAATACTTTTTTTAATTCCATTTAGAAAATATTTCGTCAAAGAACAACATGGCAAGTTTCCTTTCCCAGAAGCTACAGCAACGACACAGGTGCTTGTCAGCGGACAAAAGAAAGGCAAGGACTCTTTGTTGCTCGTTGTAAGTGGTTTGATTGGTGGTCTTTACGACTTCTGCATCTCTACATTTGGACTTTGGACTGAGACGCTTTCTACAAAAGTAATGACATGGGGACTCGCTGTAGCTGATAAGGCAAAGCTGATGTTTAAAGTAAATGTCGGCGCAGCTGTTCTTGGTCTCGGTTATATCATTGGATTGAAATATGCATTCATAATTTGCTGT
>JAFYXN010000030.1 GCA_017546145.1 Clostridia bacterium | reverse complement strand
TAAATCTCTTAGATAGACAGTATGAAATATGGAATATTTCTGAGGAATCGAAAAATGAACTTCTTAGTCTTACAAATATTGTAGATGTTGATTGTACAAATGGTGATGTTGCTGCATTAAGGAGCGACGGAACAGTTTTTACAACTTCATCAGGTACGGGAATTAGTATATTTGATGAATACAAAAAAAGATATAAGGAAGCCGATTCTTGGACAGATATTGTTGCAATTGCTTGCGGAAACGACCACCTTGTAGGGCTAAAATCTGATGGAACAGTAGTTGCAACCGGAGATAATGATTATGGAGAATGTAATGTTATGGGATGGAATAATGTATCTAAAATTTATGCCATTCAAAACACAACGCTTGCAATAAGAAAAGACGGAACAATTTTAGCAACAGGTCAAATAGAAAATTACAGCGAAATTAGAAAAGTAAAAAACGCAAAAGATGTATTTCAATATGCAAACATAGATAAATTCATCGTATTGTTAGAGGATGGAGCAACTACTACTGATATAGAAGATATTCCAACGGTATTTAAGGAAATGGGGTACTCTCAAAAAATAAAAAAGATATTTGCACCACTTGTTTATAAGTATTATATCTTAGATGAATTTGGAGACTTGTATTTGTATGAGAGTCGCTCTTCAAACATGAAAAAAGTTGAAGAAAATATAACATATTTAGCATCAGGACCAATGAACTATTACGCAGTCGATGAAAATGGTCAGATTTTATCAAATGCTGCTGCATTTACATCTGACGACTGGATTTTAACTACTAATATCACATACAATGGAAATAAAATAGATTCAGATGTTCCGCCTTATGTTAAAGATGGCAGAACACTTGCTCCTATCAGAGCAATTTTAGAGGCTCTTGGAATGACAGTATCTTGGGACGGTACTACGCAAACTGCAACAGCGATTAAGGCTGATATAACAATTAGCGTTTCTATTAATTCAAATATTGCTATTGTAAATGGCGAGCAGAAGATTTTAGATGTTCCGGCAGAGATTACAAATGGAAGAACTTTTGTACCGGTAAGATTCTTTGGTGAGGCTCTTGGGATGACTGTTGATTGGGATGGTTATACCAAAACCGTTATAATTGAATCTAAATAATCAAAGAAAGAAGGTTAAAATTATGAATAATACTTTATTTTATGTACTTTTTGGAGCGATTGTAGTATATGGAATTTACTATTTAATTCTGAATAATAACGAGGGCAGAAAAAGAAAGGCAATGATAATTAACCCAAATGATATGACCGTTTCTGAATATATCAAAGCATTAAAAAGTGCGAAAGGAAATATTATTTTACGTTCAGTGAGACCAGGTAATTCGGATACATTACACCTTGAAGCAAAAATGAAACAGGTGCAGGCTTGGGAGATTGTAAAAGAAAGTCCTAATGTATCACAAAAACTCAAAGATGAACTGAGAACTTTATTCCTCAAATTTGATATTCCTATCAAGCCATAATATGAATTTAAGCAGTCTGGAAACTGACTGCTTTTTGTTTTGTCGCAAAATTTGCCGCAGAACTGGTTCAGATGTCGGATTTCATTTTTTCAACCAAAGCCGCCACCAATTTGTTTGCATTCCACACTATTGGCTTGTTTTTTTACAAATAAAAAGGAGTTTATATTTATATCAGTAATAATATAAATGTTTCATAAATCACTCGACACAAGACATTTTGGGTAGTGAAAACAATCTGCATCAGCAGTTAATATATAGATATATTTCGTCAAAGGTGGTGGTTGAAAAGGTAGTGTTAGTTGTAGTATGATGACCCTCTTTCTTTCTAAGTAAAAGTATCTTTTGTATTATTATTTGATGCGGCACACGCAACAAAGAAAAATAGAGCTCAAAGTCGAATGAGCTCTATTTTTTTGATTTCAAGCATATTTTGGAACTAACCCGAAGGAAATCATTATTTTTTTATTTGCCTCTTCCAACAAGTCTTCTGATAAATTCGCAATCTTATCACGCAACTGATAGCGATTGACGGTCAAGACTTGCTCAAATAATGCAACTGATTTCTTTGGTAGTATATTGCCGAGTTCAAGATGTGTCGGCATTCCTTTGCGGTGCTTTCCAAAACTGGAGGTAATAGGCACAACCAACAGAACCGGACTGACCTCACAAGCAACCTTATTTGCCATAATAACACAAGGTCTAACACCGGTTGCTCCTCCGTTCTGAACACTACCGTTCCGCTCCGTTCCAAGTTCAACATAGAAAATATCACCTTTTCTTATGTAAGTAGTTTCTGTCATTAAAATCATCATCCTTTCATTAGTGAAATATTGTATGATGATGATTTTGAACGAAAATTTATAATCTCCTTTATTCACAAAAATTCTGTAAAATCACAATTTTTTCAAAAAATCCGTCAAAAAATAGAACAATTCAGAAGGCGACCTGGTTAGATCGCAGGATTTTTTTCTTGCTGAGATTTCTTGATAAAAATATATGGAAAACCGGCAGAAAGAATTCCGTACTGCTCCTTTATCTTCTTTGATGCCTTAACTTTTTCAAGGTTAAGCATTTGCATTATCGCGGGTATCTGCCTTATATAAGTTTTTTCTCTGAAAAACACATCATTGTCGCTGTAAAAACTTTTTACTGTATTTAATGTGAAATATCCGTCTTTTTCAAGCAGAATGTTTATTGTTTGTAGCAAGAAATTATCTATGCTCTTAACTGATTTCCCTTTTATCTGGGGAAATACTCTGTCTGCTGTTTCCTTGTCAAAAGCATTGGCAACCGTCTCATATGAAAAATGTGTTTTTCTGAGACCTTTTTCCTTGACTTGTTTGGCAACTCCATCACACTCAGTTAATACCTTATATGTATAACTTGGAATTGAAAAAACAGTAATATAATTATCTTTATTGTGCTTGTTTTGAAAGCGTCTTACATATTTTTCATATTCTTTTGGAACATCAGTATCTGTATCTAAATCAACTTTTTCTATTAATTTCAACAGAGATAAAAAAGCAATATCAGTGCTTATTTTCTTCTTATCACGCTTACCCATACGCTCTGATATGTGTTTAATAGAAGCTGTAAAAAGAAATTTCCCTTCTGTACTTGAATACTCCAAGGAGTCTATTGCTATATCGTGGAGCTCTTTAAGTGTTTTAACATAACGATACATAGAATTATACAAATCCGTATGAGAATACTGTATGTCGTCTGTAATGGTATGCTTATTGTCTTCCAAAATGCTTTTTAGTCGGGTATCTACCTTGTATTCAATATTTAAGTCTTCACATATCTTCTTAATTGCATCACTTCTGGAGCATTCTTCGAGGTGAGAAACAACTTGAATGATATTCCCTTTAAAGCCACAGCTTGTAGCATTACAACAATATAACTCAACCCCGCTATCTACTTTGAAAATGCTTGCGCTTGGGTGCTTGTCTTTATGTATGATACAACAAAAAGAACGCTGGTTGCTACCGGCAAGACCATAGAACTCTTGTAAATAATCAAACATTGAAATTTCTTTTGTCAGATAGTCAAAAATTTGCTTATAGTTTGTGAAAACTTGTGGTGATATTGACTTGTTTTTTGGTGCTGTTGGTTTCGCATAACGGAATCTGGTATTCTTTTTCTCAGATGTCGTCTGAGCTGTAGATTCTGAAATATTAAACAATTTGCAGTATGATGCGATATAAGTGTAAGCATCGTTATCTTTCAGAACCTTACAAGGGTACGGGTGCTTCGGGTCTTTTCTCCAAAAAGAACCAGGTAGTCTTAATTGTTTTGCGGCATTTTTTGTGTTTGTATCACCGCCAAACCACTTTACCAATGCATCTTCAATCTTTTGCCAGAGTTCAAGAGTTATCTTTTCTTGAATTTTCCAATAAAGATGCAGTCCGTTCCTCGTCTCTACTACAAATGATGGCGGTATGCTGAAAGCATTAATCTTTTTCCATTGTTCTGATTTAAAAATTTTAACTATTTTACCGGAGAGGAAATTATCATCCGAATCTTTCCCTGCATCCAAATCAACAAAGAATGCTTTAAACTCTGTTATTTCTGCTATTGTTGTTCCACCGACATTAGGCAAAAAGAAAATTTCATGCTCGTTAATATATTTGGGTACATCTTTTAGACTAATTACTTTATTATTATCAACAAAACAGATGGGGTCAGGATTCCCTAATTTTTTTAAAAACTCTTTATAATTCATCATCATCTCCTTTCGTAATTTTGGTAATATCACCCCCGCATTACATATATTTTTTTATATTTTTGATGTGGGGGTATTTTTACCGACAATATACTTACATTATATTTGGATGATACATCGTCTATGGTGATTCGTCAAATCTTTAAAAAGACCATCGGGGTAATCTTCCCGAACCTATATCTATAATGTGTGGTACTTTTACCCGAATAAAAAAATCCTCTATAATAAGAGAAAAATACAATAATAATTAATATAAAATCACTGGCGGAGAAACAATTAGAAAAAAATTGTCCTAAAATAATTTTGCTGATAAAATCAGTAAATATAGTATGTTTTTACAAGAATTTCAAAAAATATGATTTTTCTGCCTAAAATAAATAATGGCGGTACTGTAATAGTACCACCACCATTAAGATAGAAGATGTTCGACATTTAACTTGCTGTTTCAAAAGCCTTGACCCGTCTGTAAAATGTGTTAGGTTTTAGATTCAAGATGTTCATTGCTTGCTTTGCGGTAATATCACCGGTCTTCCAAGTAGAATAAACCTCAGCAAAGTTTTCACGGTCAATACGCTTTCTGCCTTTGAATTTACCATTTGCTTTTGCAATTTCTATACCTTGTCTCTGTCTCTCACGTATGTTCAGACGTTCTTGCTCTGCTACATAACTTAAAACCTGCAAAACAAGGTCGCTGATAAATTTTCTTGTTAAACCTCCGTCAGTATTGCGTGTATCAAGCAAAGGCATATCAAGAACAACTATGTCTATGCCAATGTCGTTAATTAGTTCGTGATACTGCTCAACTACTTCTGAATACGATCTTCCAAGCCTGTCCAAACTACTTAGGTACAAAAGGTCATTTTGTCGCATATTCCTTTTCAGCAATTGATACTGCTCGCGTTCAAAATTCTTGCCAGATGCGGTATCAATGTAGATGTCCCTTTCATCTATACCCAGTTCCTTGGCGGTAGCAAGTTGTCTGTCAATACTCTGCGTCTGAGAAGAAATTCTACCATAAAAAAATACTTTGTTTGTCATTTGTTTCACTGCCTTTCTGTAATTTATTTACAATTAATAAATTATATGTTTCAATAGAGTTCCCTTGAAATATGAAATATGGCAAAATTAAAAATCAACTTATGTGAAATGCGTCAAAAATGAAAAATCAAGTCTATTGAAAATATGTCAGAATTATACTCTAACGAAACATATTAAGAGCTATGATTCCAGTCGTTCTGAATAAAATCTTATTTCTTTTCAATCATATAGTATAAGCATTATTTTCAATAAATTTAAAAAACTTGTCTGTTGTATTGACAACAGACAAGAAATTGAATATAATATAAGTGTAGCAATGACAGAAAGGAGAATTGAGTATGCAGAACACAAGCATTACTATCAGAACCGATAAAGAAATTAAAGACCAGGTAAAGAATTTATACGCAGCATTGGGAATGGACTTGACTACTGCGGTCAATGTTTTTTTCAGACAATCACTGCTCCACAACGGTATGCCTTTTGAATTAAGTCTGGATGTTCCCAACGCTACAACCATTGCGGCATTTGAAGAGGGAGACAAAATGTTAAAAGATCCGGCATCTCCCCGTTATTCCAGTGTTGAAGCATTGTTTGAGGACTTGATGAATTAAATGAAATACGAAATACAGAAGACCTCACAATTTAAAAAAGACTTTAAGCTGGCGCTTAAAAGAAATTGTGATATAAAAAAATTACAGGAAATCATTACCCTTTTGGCAAATGGTGAAACGCTGCCGGAATCTTGTTTCGACCATCCGTTAAGAGGAGATTATAGCGGGTACAGAGAATGTCATGTTGAACCCGACTGGCTATTGGTTTATAAGATAACTGAGAGCGTTTTGGTTTTAACCTTATACAGAACCGGTACTCATAGCGACTTGTTCAAATAAGAATTATAGCATCTGTGAATTCTGAAAAGATTTCATAGGTGCTATTTTTTTGCTTTAACATGATGAACCGGAGCAAAAGGGCTGACAAATTTATATTTCTGCGGTATAATGAAGAAAAAAAGGAGATGAGGCGATGGGTGAAATTAAATTTGCTATAAAACAGATAAAAAAAGACCTATGGGTTATCGGAGACATACTGATATTTGCGGTGGGAATATATTTCATAGTTCAATCTGTGAATAACATTGAATTTTTCAACTATATGTATCTGAGACCGATAATAAATTTTATAAATGAACATATTATACCGTTCTTTGCGGCATAAAAAGATGGAGCATCCCTTGGTTGGGGTGCTCCGTTAATTTTTCAGAATCTTCTACTTAACGCCAAAGACATGAAAATAATTATGAATAGCATCATAGTATTTTCTGCTGAGCTCTTCTGACGTAGATGAAAAATCATTCACAGTATTCTGCAATTCTTTTAAAATGCCTAGAATACCGAAAATTTCACCAGATTCAATTACTCTGTCCAACAGATAAGTTGTTTTAATATTTCTGATTTTTTGTTCGTCGATTGAATACCTGGGAACAACATAGATAGAAATATCAATATTATCAGTTGGTTGCCCGAATTTGGTGAAAAACTCAAATTCGTGAATGTTATTTTCCATATTTAAAGGGAACAGAACATTCAAGTTAATATTTGTTTTCATAAAAAATCGCCTCACTTTCCATAATATGATGATTCATCATTTATAGAAGGAGGCGGTTTTCCCTTTATCTCAGATTTTTCTTTTTAAAATTCTTTACAACCTCGTCAAGCTCATCCCTTAACAGTTTGTCTTTTGACATTGGCAATTTGTTTATAAACGAGAAATCTATGGAGATAACATTTATAAATCTTTCTGTACATGCAGCGATATTGTCTCTGAACTGCATCAATTCTTTATTGTCTTTATATTTTTCCTTGATTTTAATAGTTTTGCTTTCTGGGTTATCTGATTCTGGTTCTATATAAAATTCATTAACTTTATGCATTAATTCCAGTATTTCAAGGTCCAGAGGTTTATCTTCAAGAGTCGGAACAGGAAAAAGGTTTAGTTTTAAAAACGGAATGTCTTCAGCTTTAATATAGTCAAGAAGCTCAATGCAGGTTTTTCTAAAAATTACCTGCTTGTCCTTGTTTATACTTTCAAGATAGTTCTTGCGGTGAAGAATCATAAAAAGGTCGATGAATTTGATTTTACCACCAACACCGCTTTCCAGTTTCAATTCAAAATAATCTGTTTCATCTTCTCCGGTTGTCTGCATTCTCTTAATATCATACCGAATGTTAAAAGACGGAAGATTCTCATCTGACATAGGTTGTTTCTGATTGTCAAAATATACTACATTCGGCGTTGCATAGTAATTTGCATCCGTCAAGGAGCAATTTTCATTTAGAAGAGAATATATATGACGCCACTTAAACTCGGTATTCCGTCGCATATACTCGTCATCAAAGCAGATAAACTTGATTCTTTCCCACAATGTCGGTTTTATTTCAACATCCTTTACCATTAACTCCATTGCATATAACCAGTAATCATATTTGAGGGATTCCCCACGGTCTTTTTTTATTTCGTTAATTTCGTCAAGAATAAAATTTTCAACCTCTGCCAACTGATTTTTTTCTAATTCGTATCTATTTATGAATTCTGTATATAAGTATCTTTCTTCTTCGGGGAACTTATCTTCTGAGAAAAGAACATCGCATTCTGCACCATACCCACCTCTACTGTAACCTTCCGGCACTTTTAACGGTTGTCCCTTAAATATAGCGGTTGGGATTTTTTTGTCAAACATCTTTTCAAAAGTAGTCTTTCTTACATAACCTCTTTCAATTGCATCTTCAACAATTCCCCTCAGTTGGTCTTTCTTGTTTATAAAGCGGTTATAGTTATATTTTACTAAAAAGAGTTGCCAGATATCTTCAATAGCAATTTCTTTCAACTTTCTTGTTTCAAGATTAAACGCCCAGGTTTTTGAAGAATGCCCCATGACATCGGCAAAGTCTTCAAGATTGTATTTTAAACACTCCTTACGGAGACTGATTGCATAATCTGATAAGTTTTTCGTGACTGGGTACTTTGCATTCATAAGATGTTAACCTCCTTGTCAATGGTATTTTGAAAAAAATTCACAACAAATTTCAAATTAATTTTAAAAAATTTTTTTGAGATTTGTTCACTCCTTTTTTCAATTTTACCATAAATGCCCTCAAAAATCAATATTAGAGTGAACATAGTACAAGTTTTGTGCAAAGGTTCACTTTTTTATTTTGCTATAAAAACCAGTAAAAAGTTCGTAAAATCAATAGTTTAAGCAGCAAAATGCTTACTTTATGACGATGAACAAAGGGCTTGAACTGGTAACTGACTGATAGGTAGTCGGCATGTTATTATCAAAAATGTCAGCAAGAGATACCACGAAATCTTGCGGCAAAATATTTTACGGAAAGGATGATTGAAATGAAATCATTTAAGAAAATTTTAGTTAAGAATTTAAAAAAGGCGGCAAAGATACTCAAAAACAAAGTGTATCAAGGCGATTGTCAGAAAATATTGAAATTTATCCCTACCGGCAGCGTCAAAGCTGTGGTAATGGACGGACCTTATGTATTACATACAAGAAAAGGCAAGAACACCGGATGTTATGCCCATACCGACTATATACAGGGTATAGCATCATTCTGTGAGGGCTTTTCTGTTGATGTATTAAAGGAAATAGTTCGCATATGTGAGAAAATCAATGGAATTTTCTTTTGCAGTGCGGCACAGTTAGATTTCTACATTTCCTTTTTTCAGCAGTATGACAATGTGGAAATCATTCTTCACACTTGGCAGAAGACAAACCCCCTCTGTGCTAAGGGAACTATGCTTTGTGATACTGAGTATATGGTTCAGGTTGTCGATAAAAGTCTTCTTGATGAAGTAGATACTACTCCTGAACATTTTATCAGTCCCAAATATACAAAATTGAAGAAAAAATACGGTCATGGAACTATTAAACCAGTTGAAATTATGACTAAATTGATTGAAAAAGTTTCTGAACCTGGCGACCTTATTCTTGACCCTTTTTGTGGAACAAACTCAACCGGTGTTAGTGCTTTAATGTGTGGCAGGGACTTTATTGGTTGTGAATTGGAAGAGGAATACGCTAAGGTTTCAGAACAGAGAATTTTTGAAACCATGGAAGAACTCGGCATTGAAGAACTTGCACATGATGAACTTTGTGGTTCTGTTGCCCTCGGCAATGCAGAAGAAATTCTTGAAACAGTTGAAAAAGACGAATTCGATATTGCTTTTGTAGATTCTACTGTTTTTGCAGGTGTTCCTTATACATATATAGATTCAGTTATCTCCAAGATGACCTTCCCCTGTGTCAATATATGGGTCGAAGAGAAGAACATCATAGATGTAAGTATGAGATATGCCCGTCAGGGGTTCATCTTTGATATTGTATATTCCTATGGAGAAAAGACTATGGCAATGGTACATCTGAGAAAACCTGGAAAGATCTTCTATGGGACATATCATACCAGCAGACACTTTTATGTGGATGATGGTATGCCTTTCCAACCAAAGTCTAAAAAGGCAAAAAAGGTACTTGTAGAGCAAAGTGTAGGCAGTTATGAAGATAATATTCCTTATATGGTTATGAGGAATATGGTGCTTAATTGCACTCAGATTGGCGATACAGTGCTTGCTTTAACAGGTGGTGGTTTAGTTGCTGAAATCTGCACAAGAACTGACAGAAAGTTCCTTTGTGCAGTTCAAGATAAAGAAGAATTATTATGCTGCGCTGAAAGAATCAGCAAAGCAAAGGCATTGAAAGGAGGTGAAGCCTTCGATATGAACAAGGTGCTCACCTTCCAAGAATAAATGAGTTTAGGGTGAACCTCGCTATCAAAACCCTATGGTTCTGACCTATCAATATGACTACATCCTGTACAAATGTAGTCATATATGGCAGTACCAACAAGAGACGGAGTATATGATTCTAGATTGATTATACTCCGTTAGGATAGCGCTATCTTCTTGAAAATTTGTTGATTTATAAAAATTACTTATTTTTAAGGAGAGATTCAAATGAAAAAATTATATAACAAGCGCATTGAGAGATGTGCTGAAATAGACCACAAAGCATTTGCATCTACACAAGCCCTTCTGGGTATAGAAGATGCTCTCAATATGTGGGATGTAAGAAATGTTTTAAGAGAAGATTTAAGCAAGGTTACTTGCATTGTAGCAGGTTTTCCTTGCCAAAGCACTAGTTCAATAGGAAAAAAATCTGGAATTACCAATTATTGCAGAAACCCAGAGTGTGGGCACTCATTTTCACCTTTGGATGCAGATGTTATTGGTGTTTGCCCAGTCTGTGGCAGTTCAGATATTGAAGAAACTCCAAGCTCATTAGTTAGTTATGTGCTTGAGGCAATTAAAAACATCAAACCAGAGCTTGTAATTTTGGAGAATGTGGCAAATTTCGCTACATCAAAGAAATTCAGAGCAGATTTTGATAAGATAAATACCAAAATCAAAAGTTTTGGTTATAACCTTTACTGGAAGGTTCTTAATGCCCGTGATTATGGTTCTGTTCAAAACAGAAGAAGAGTTATATGGGTTTGTGTAAGAGCAGATGTAGATGCAGGCTTTGAATTCCCTGAACCTTATGGAATTACAAGGGACTTGCAAACTATATTAGAAGACCCTTCATCTGTTTTTGCTGATACAGATGCAAAAGTTGTAATAGATTCAAGCATTTCACCTTATGTAAGAACAGCTATTGAAAAGCATATTGATGAAATTATAACATCTGATGCTGAAACTCTGAAACTGCCTTGCAAGAGTGGGTGGGCAGACCATGTGATTGGTTTAAAAAAGATACCAACCCTAAGAGCTTCTAACTCTACCTGCATAGTAAGGCAGGTTTATAAGGATGCTGATGGCAATGACAGATATTATATAAAGAAGCTCACACCAAAAGAGCGCTGGTTGGCAACTGGTTTTACAGCAGAAGACTATGAAAAAGTCTCTAAAATCAACAGTAAAACTCAACTTAACCATCAAACCGGCAACAGCATTTGCATTGAAATGTTAGTTGCTGTATGGTGGGAACTTTTCAAGAAAATGCCTTATTTGTTTGAAGATATGTACCTTTTAAGCCTTTTCCAGGGCGTGGGGGCTTTCGAGAGAAGTCTAGATATATTATATTCGGAAATCAATTTATAATACAAGGAGGAATTTAGATATGGCAAATACAAATTTCAGAAGATTAAACAGAGGGGAAATTCAGGTGCTTAGAGTTATTGATACCAATACATTAGGTCCTGCATTCAATCAGAATTTTTGTCCCCTTTCACAAGAGGAAATGGGTGAATATTTAGGTTGTCCTCGTAGAGAGGTTTCAAGAATGATTGTAGCACTCACACATGCAGGTTATATTCAACCTCGTGCTGGCAAGGTTAGAAGATATGCTCTTACCCCAAGGGGTAAAGGTGTATTAACTCGCCTTGATAATCAGTAAAAAGCATATGCAGTTCAGCGGCATCTGCCCAAAAGCCGCTGTAATAATAAAAAATATATGTAAAACTCAGCATCGCTGAGTAGATTCGGAGGAAATTATGAAGAAAAATAAAAATTTTAATCACTATTACAACAACAGAAGAAACACACCAAAGAAAACACTGGCTGATATAACAGTTGCAGTATATGATGACCTCGGACTTGACCGAGTAGGCAAAGATTTAAACCTGATTTATGAAAATATTTCAGAAGCAGATGTCCGTAATCTAAATATTTCAAAGACAGAAAAAGTTCTTTCTCAGATTGAGAAAAGCAAATGTTATCACTTAACTGTAATGCCTCTTATTATGTATGGAGCAAGGTTGAACACAATCTTTCTTGAAAAATATTTGGCAAAAGTAATACTTGCTCATCCTGAGTATTTGTATTATCTGAGACCAATGGAACGTACAAAGTATGGACTTTGTGGTACTGACCCTAATATGTTTGCAGTAGTTAATTCTAAGATAGCATATAATCTTTACTGTCATATGTGGGAAATTGATAAGGAACAGTATATTCATCCTCACAAAATAATAGCACAGCTCAAGGAATTTTTGATAAGAATAGGCTATACAGAAGAAAATGCAGATATATTTATTGAAAATTGCATAGATGATGATTGATAAATAGTTTTTAAACCGCTGCTCATAATGAGGAAAATTTACAAAAGTCCCTATGGCAATGCTATGGCGGTGTGCATCCGTAGGGCAGATTGGAGAAAATATTGTGAAAAATTTTACTGATACAGAAAAAAAGGAAATTGTTGAATGTTTTGAAGTATATAGCAAAAAGCACGGAACAGAGGCTGTTGCAGTAGAGACAAAGGGAAATTTAAAAGGGTTTTTACTCAAAATAAATGATTGTCCTGCCTATTTAATAGCACTTGACCCAGCTTATTTTGACTTTAATTATTCAACAACACTCCCTGAAACTAACACTTTAAAAGAGCAAAAAGCAGCGATAGAAAAGGCTATTTTTGAATTAACTGCCTATGACTATCTTGCTACACTTTTAGAAGAAGAAAATGTCTCATATACTTTGAATTGCAATGAATACGGCTATGTGGTTAGTTGTGAAATTTCCCCATCACATAGTGATATTATGTATGAAATTCTCTTAGATTTTTGTTCTTACAAAGGTTCAGTTTCTGTTGATGATGAAGAAGATTATGTAAGATATACTTTTTCATCTGGCAATATGAATACAATGAAGAATATGATTGATGCAATAGTTGACGACCTAATTTAATGACAATTATTAAATTTTACAACATATATACCGGCAAACAGAATATAAAAAGTAGGTAATTAACTGAATTTGAATAAAATTCTAATTATACAGAAAAAATATTATTACGAAAGGAGCAATGCGCATGAAGATAAACATTAAGGAAAGTTCCAAGACAGTTGAGGTATGGGTTGATAGCTCTGAAAAGGCTACTTACAGAGACACCAAGGAGTATAAGGAGACTGTCGCTGCTTACAAAAATAATTATTCAATCAATGTTTTTGTGGGAGGCAACAGACCTCTTCTTCAAACCATTACTGAACTCTTAAAGGAACAGTCCAAATCATTAGCGTATGCTAGTTAAAACACACAACAAAGCATATTCCCAGTGAATATGCTTACATATAAACAGAGAATTTCGGGTGTGTAAATGCTACACACCCTCTATTTTAGAAAGGATGATAAAAATGAAAGCAAAAGACAGAATTGCGGCATATTGCCGTATATCAGTAGATGACGACCTCGATAATGATAACGTATCAATAGAAAACCAAAAATCAATCATAAGTGCCTATGTAAAGGAAAAATTCCCTGATATGCCTTGTGATTTCTATGAAGACAGAGACAAGTCCGGTTATAGTTTTGAGGAACGAGACGGGTATCAGGAAATGAGAAAAAAGTTGTTCAATGGGTATTACAAGATACTTATTATCAAGAATTTTTCAAGATTTTCCAGAAGAAACAGTTTAGGCTTGTACGAGCTTGAACTATTAAGAGATGCCGGTGTAAGAATCATTTCGATTCAAGACAACATAGATTTTCCTAATAATGCTGACTGGTTGAATATACAGTTTAAATTCCTTATGAACGAACAACCGGTCAGTGAGGCAAGTAAAAATGTCAGAGGTATTATAAAGAACCGTCAGCGCAATGCTGAGTGGGTTTGCAATGCTCCGTATGGGTATTATTTACACCCTTTGAAGAAGAATACTGTGTGTATTGACGAAGAGGGCGCAGCGGTTGTAAGGAAAATTTTTGAATTATATCTTGATGGCTGGGGCTATAAGCGTATTGCCAACTACTTAACAGAGCACAATGCTCCAACCGGCAGAATGCTTATGGTGAAGCATGCTTTGGAAAGAGAAAAAGACCCCAGCAAAATTAACCCCAGTCCAATCTGGAGCATAGTTTCAGTTTCAAAAATTGTCAGCAATGATTTTTATATTGGAACTTTGAGACAAAATGTATGGACGCGTGCAGGTATTAACAAAAGAGATGTCCGTACTGACCCCAAAGACCATATGATATTTGAAAATCATCACGAACCTATCATTGAAAAAGAGGTTTTTGAAAAGGCACAGGAGATAGCAAAACACCGTACCACATCCCATTATAAAGGTAAGCGTAAGTATGAGATTCCTTACAGTGGAAGAATATACTGTGCTGACTGTGGTGCTCATATGTTCTCTATTTCAAACCCCAAGCGACCCAATGCTTATTTCTGTGGTTCATATCACAGAAGAGGGTTAAAGGCTTGTACCTCACACCATATTCATGAATCTAAACTCAACGAAGCAGTAAAGAATTACATTCGTGCAGTCAAAGAAAATTTACAAGATAAACTTATTAATATAAACCTTGACAGCAGTAAAGAGCAGGTTGAAAAAAACAAGATGCGTATTGCAAATCTTCAAAATTTCATTTCTGATAAGAAGTCTGAACTTGCTATAAGTATGCAACAGCGTATCAAACAAATTGCTAAAAACCCAGAAAATGAAGAAAGTCTTGTTGAAACCTTTGATACAGTTGATAATTGTCTTCGTAAAGAGATGGAAAATGCTGAGTTGGAAATAGAATTTCTTACTGACGAAAGTGAAAAAAGGAAAGAAATCAAAAATAATATAGACACAGTTCTTGATACATTTAATCATTTGCTTTCCAAGGAGCGCTTCACTGAAAAAGATATTGAACTTATTATAGACCGTATCACAGTTGATGAAGATAAGACCATTACTATTTTCTTAAAGAGTAGTATAACTGACCTTATCGACCTTGTTGATAGAACCCAGGAAGAATAATTTTTATTTAACACAGTAGTTGATTTAGCATCAATTACTGTGTTTTTATTGACAATTTTTGTCGGTTGGCGTATAATGAAATCAGTTAAATATGAACTTTGTCAGTGGGTCGTTATCTATGTACCAATGAGGTATGAGATGGCGACCCGCTGGAAATCTACACAGAAAGCGACGGAACTGTAATATTTAAAAAGTATTCACCAATAGGCGAGCTTGGCGAATTTGCTCACCAGTACGCAGAATCCCTTGCCAAAACAACAGGTCTTGCCTGTGTTATTTCTGATAAAGACACCATCATAGCAGTATCCGGTGCTCCCAAAAAAGAGCTTGCCGACAAGAAGCTGTCATCAGAAGCCGAAAAAATAATGCACGGTAAAACAGGATTTTTATCTACTCAGGCAGGCAAGGATATTGCCGTTGTCGACGGAAACGAAAACTACAAAGCCGGCGTTATTGCCCCAATAGTATATGAAGGCGACAGCATTGGCTCGGTAATGATAATAGCCCCTGACGGCACAAGAGATTTTGGAGATGTTGAATCAAAGCTTGCAGAAGTTGCAGCAGGATTTTTAGGCAAGACAATGGAATAAAAGAACATCTAAACAAATAAAGCGCTGTTGACCCTGAATGTGTCAACAACGCTTTATCTATTATTCTTCAATATCCGTAAACACCTTAGTGTCTTCGTTTACCAAGCAATCGCACATTGCTTGAACTCCAAGTCTGAAACCAAGCTTAAAATTTTCTGTGTCGCTTATGGCACCGATTTCACAGCTTGCTTCAACAAAGCCCTCAAATAATTTTAAATTATCGCCGGATAATAACTCCATTAATTTTTCCTCGTTATTACAAGCCCTACTCATAGCCTTTGCGTATTTTGTCCCTTGAACAAAACGCTTTTCTGTTGGACTAATATTTCCATTGTAAAGTTCTTCAATAAAACCCACTATTATACCTCCATATACGCTTTAATTCAGTTTCACAAATTGAAACTCTATTCTTTATTATAGTTGCAATTTATGAAATTGTCAAGTATTATCTAAAATAAATTTCATTTTTTGAAACCTATATTTACTTTCATTTTTTGAAACTATATAATAATATTGTATCTAATTATGAAATTTTATATTTGGCGGTGAAGACTTTGAGTTTTGGAAGCAAGTTGAAAGCTTTACGTTTAGATCACAATATGACACAATTAGAATTAGCAAAAAAAATAAATCTATCTAAAGCAAATGTTTCAAAATATGAGGCTGATTTAGTTGAGCCTAACCTTGATACACTTGCAATGATTTCGGGTTTATTTGATGTATCAATAAATTATTTATTGGGTCTTCCTGATAAAGACACCCATTTGCAACAAGGCATTTCAAAACCCGCTCAAGCTATACTCGATTTTTCCTCTGATTTAAGCGAAGACGAATTAAAAAAAGTTAAGGAATACATTGACTTTTTAAAAACAAAACGCAATTAATAATTTATAACAAAAACCCCGAAAGCCCTGTATTTACAAGGCTTTCGGGGTTTTTAATTTCTACTCCCACTCAATGGTTCCTACAGGCTTGGGTGTCAGGTCAAGGAGCACTCGGTTGATACCTTCAACCTCGGCTGTTATACGCGCTGTAATCTTGTGAAGAACATCATAAGGAATTTCCTCAATGGTTGCTGTCATGGCATCTGTGGTATTTACCGCACGAATGATTGCTGGCCAACCCTCGTATCTTTTATCATTTCTTACACCTACGCTCTTAAGGTCAGGAACAGCAATAAAATACTGCCAAACCTTGCCCGCAAGACCGCATTTGTCAAATTCTTCGCGGAGGATTGCATCAGCCTCACGAAGCGCGTGAAGTCTGTCACGAGTAATTGCGCCAAGGCATCTTACACCAAGACCGGGACCTGGGAAGGGCTGACGGTAAACCATTTCATCAGGAAGTCCCAAAGCACTGCCTACAACTCTTACCTCGTCCTTATAAAGAAGCTTAACAGGCTCTACAAGCTCCATTTCCATATCCTCGGGAAGTCCGCCAACATTATGATGAGCCTTTACTCCGTCACTCTCTAAAATATCGGGATAAATTGTGCCCTGTGCCAAAAAGTCAATGCCTTCAAGCTTTGCCGCTTCTTCGTCAAACACTTTGATAAATTCGCCGCCTATAATCTTTCTCTTTTTCTCAGGCTCTGCAACATCTTTCAGCAAATCCAAAAATCTGTCTGTTGCATCAATATATATAAGGTTTGCATCAAGCTCTTTGCCAAAAACTTCGATAACCTGCTCGCTTTCGCCCTTTCTCATAAGTCCATGGTTTACGTGTACACAAACCAGCTGTTTGCCGATTGCTTTAATAAGAAGTGCTGCAACAACCGAGCTGTCAACGCCGCCCGAAAGCGCCAGAAGAACTTTTTTGTCACCCACCTGTGCACGAACATCCTCTATTTGCTTCGCAATAAATTCGTCCGCAAGCTCCTTTGTTGTGATTCGCTGCATTGTTTCAGGTCTTACATTTGCATTCATAGTTTTTCCTCCTGTAATTTATTTTTCTTCAAAAAGCGGTGTTGAAAAATACCTTTCCGCCGTGTCGGGCAATACAGTAACCACCGTTTTGCCTTTGCCTAACTTTTTTGCAAGCTTTATCGCTGCGGCAACATTTGTACCGCTTGAAATACCGCACATTATCCCTTCTTTTGATGCAAGCTCTTTTGCTGTGCGGATAGCTTCTTCGTCCTTTATAACACAGATGTCATTATAAATATTCTGATTCAGAATTTTAGGAATAACCCCATCACCTATGCCCATCTGAAGGTGCGTGCCTATAGAGCCGCCCGAAAGAATTGCCGCGTGTTCAGGCTCTACTGCCCAAATCTGAATATCGGGGTTTTCACGCTTTAAGGTTTCGCCTATACCGGTAATTGTACCGCCGGTTCCAATCCCCGAACAAAACCCGTGAATCGGACCGTTGACTTGCTTTAAAATTTCTTCACCTGTTATTTGTCGCTGAACAGCAACATTTGCAGGATTTTCAAACTGCTGTGGAACAAACACATTTGAATCCTCTTCCTGCATCCTGAGTGCAGTATTAAGGCACTCATGTATGCACTCGCCAATATTTCCGGCATCATGGATAAGGATAACCTCGGCACCGTAATGCTCAACAAGCTTACGACGTTCCTCGCTTACCGAGTCGGGCATAATTATCTTCACCTTGTAGCCCTTAACCGCGCCAACCAGCGCAAGGCCTATTCCCTGATTGCCGCTTGTCGGCTCAACTATAACGGTATCTTGGTTTAAAAGACCTTTTTCTTCGGCATCACAAATCATATTATATGCCGTTCTGGTCTTTATCGAACCGCCAACATTGAGTCCCTCAAACTTAACAAGAATTTGCGCGCCGTCGGGGTCGCCTAAATGCGAAAGCCTTATAATGGGAGTATCTCCCATTGCTTCTAAAATATTACTGCATATCATAACAATTTCCTCAAATTTCTGTAAATGCAATTAACAATATAATTAAATATTATACTCCTTGCGCGGTTTCTTGTCAATAAAAAATCTATGTGTATATACTACAAAAAATAGGAACAGCAAAAATGCTGTTCCTATTAAATTTTACTTCCATGCTATAAAGCCATAGCTGTCCAATATCTGAAAGAATTTTGCAAGCCGCTCGTAAAGCGGATGGGCATCCTCGCCGAAATGTTCATCAACCAGTTTACCGATTTCAATAATGTTTTTTTCGCCGTCCATCAGAGGCCATACAAAGCTTCCGTTCTCGTCCAGATGAACAAACGATACTTTTGGTTTTTTGAACAGTTTCTGCGCAAGTGTGTTAAAAAAGCCCGTATTTTCTATACAAAGCGTTATCCTGCCCTCCGCGTCAGCTTCCCATTTAATGGTATCAGCCGGAACAGGTATTCTTTCAAGATAATTTTCAGAAACTTTATTTTTTCTACTCATATTATTTCACGCCGCGTTTCTTCCATACAGAAAACTTAAGAACGCTGAGGATAACCAGTGCAAATACCACAAGGCTTGCGACATTTGCAACAGGTGCAGAAAGATTTAATATTCCTGAAATATCAATTAGATTATTAACACCGAATACCGCAAGAATTGCAAGAATAATACCAACAATTCCCTCTCCCGCAATCATACCAGAGCAGAAAAGAATACCGTCGTTTACTATCGCGTCCTTTTCTTCCTTTTCTTTCTTGAGTTTGTCCATAACAAGACGAACAAGTCCGCCCACCATGATACAAGCATTAAGATGAACAGGAAGATAAACACCGATTGCAAAAGGAAGCACCGGAATGCCTACGACCTCAACAACAACTGCAATAAACACGCCAACAAACACAAGCCCCCAAGGAAGATTTGCATCCATAACGCCTTCAATAATCATCTTCATAAGTGTTGCCTGAGGAGCAGCAAGCTCGTCCGTGCCAAATCCCCATGCACTATCAAGAAGGTAGAGTGTGCCACCAATCGCAAATGCTGCGGCAACAACACCGATAATCTCGCCAATCTGCTGTTTCTTGGGTGTTGCTCCCAAAAGATAACCGGTTTTAAGATCCTGAGATGTATCGCCTGCAATTGCAGCAACAATGCATATTATCGAACCGATTGCAATTGCACTTCGCATACCAACAGCACCGCTGTTGCCTGTTAGTTTAAGAATAAGCGTTGCAATCAGAAGCGTTGCAATTGCCATACCTGAAACAGGATTGTTACTGCTACCCACAAGTCCAACCATTCTTGAAGAAACAGTTGCAAAGAAGAAGCCAAATACTACTACAATTACCGCACCGATAAAAGTTACAGGAACTGCCGGAACCAGCCATACAAGAAGTGTAAGTATTGCAATTGCAATAAGCACAACCTTCATACTAATGTCCCGAGCCGTACGCTCTGAGCCTGCACTGCCTGCACCTGCGATACCCTTAATTGCGTCGCCAAAAGTACGGATAATAAGCGGCAATGATTTAATAAGACTGATTATACCGCCTGCTGCCAGAGCGCCTGCTCCGATATAACGGATGTACGAACCCCATATTGCACTTGCACCGCCTGCATCATACATTACACCAATCGTTTCTGTTCCGGGGTAAAGAACTATATCCCTGCCGAACAGAACAATCATAGGTATAAGAACCAGCCAGCTGAGAACGCCGCCTGCAAACATATATGATGAAATTCTTGGGCCGCAGATATAACCAACACTCATTACAGCAGGATAAATCTGAGTTCCGATTTCGCCGGCATAGCCTTTGATTTTGAGACCGATTTCACCGGGAACTGCCTTAAGGCCATCAATTATAAACTTAAAGAGTGCTGCAAAGCCCATACCTGCAAATACGGTTGATGCATTTGCACCGCCTTCTTCGCCCGCAAGCAGAACCTCTGCGCAAGCTGTGCCTTCGGGATAAGGAAGCACACCGTGTTCTCTTACGATAAGTGCATTACGAAGCGGCACCATAAAGAATACGCCCAAAAGACCACCCAAAAGTGCGATAACAGTAATCTCTATGATTCCGGGCTTGTCCATTGTACCTTCAGCTGCCCACAAAAAGAGTGCAGGAAGTGTAAAAATCGCACCCGCTGCCAAAGACTCACCTGCAGAGCCGACTGTCTGCACAATGTTGCTTTCAAGTATTGAATTTTTCTTCATAATTACACGGATAACGCCCATTGCAATAACTGCAGCCGGTATAGATGCTGAAACTGTCATACCTACTCTAAGCCCCAGATATGCATTGGCTGCACCAAATATTACGGCAAGAAGGATACCCATGATTATCGAGGTAACGGTAATCTCAGGCGTAACCTTTTCAGCCGGAACATACGGCTTAAAATTTTTGTTGTTTTCCATAGATTTCTACATAGCCTTTCTGCCCACGGTTTTAACATCACGTTTTGCCGTGGGCAGACAAAACGAATTGCGAAATTATTGACGGAATTTCGCGCATATATGATGAAATTATATCATAAGTACAAAATAAAATCAACTAAAAAATTTACCTTTTAGAGCTTGTTTTTAAATTATTCTGCACTTTAAAGTTCCTTTAAAATCTTTTTGTATTCATCATATCCTACAGCTGCATTCAGCACTTCAATGAGGGCATTTGCGGAAATTCTTACCGGCAATCCAAGCTTGCGGGCAAGCTTTTTGCGTTTTTGGGCGCTTTCCTCGCCTCCGCTTAAGCCGTCAGCAAAGAGCATTGCTTTTGTTATTGGTTTACCTTCTCTTTGCACAGCATCCATTACCTCTGTCACGGTTTCAAGAATCTGCAAAAGGCTTTGTTCTGAAATACCTTCAACCCCTAAAAGTCCCTCCTTGCCCGGAGTTCTTTTGCGCCGTTCTTTACCTTCAATTGAAGGAATATACGCGTGCTTAACCGTGCCCTGCTTACCTACACACTGCTTTATGTAGTTTCGGATTCTAAAGCCTGCACTGTCGGCATCGGTCAGCACAATCACACCTGTCTTTTGCGCCATTGTACGTATTGATTTTATAATACTTTTATCGGTATACAACGCAAAACCGCCCGTGCATATAACAGGCGCGTCGGTAACTTTTTTTATTTGTTCTTTATCGAATTTGCCTTCAACTACTATAGTTTCTTTTATATGAATCATTTCTTACCCCTACACAAATGGGCGGATAACATCCGCCCATTAATTTTAATAATTCTATTCTTCAAAAACCGCATCGGACGGCATCTGCCATGCACCGCGCGCAGAAAGTGATATACTTCCCGCCATTGCGCCGTCAGGCATTGCCGAGCGTTTGAACTGATTTGCAAAAAATCTCTTATAGAATATTTCAATCCACTTTTCAAGCTGTATTTCGTCATAAAGTCCTTTAAAAGCAATTTTTGCCATTCGCTCAATTTTTCTGCGTTCAAATCCAAATTTTACAAAGTTATAAAGCACAAAATCGTGAACCTCATACGGCCCGATAATGTCCTCTGTCTTCTGGCTTGTCCTGCCCTCTGCGTCCGGCGGAAGAAGCTCGGGACTAACCGGAGTGTCAACAATATCAATAAGAACTGATTCAAGTTCCCCTCCATAGCTTTCAGCAAGAGTCCTGACAACGGCACGCATCAGGGTTTTAGGCACAGATGCATTTACTCCGTACATAGACATCTGGTCGCCGTTGTAGGTTGCAAAGCCAAGTGCAAGCTCAGACAAATCCCCAGTACCTATTACAATACCGCCTGTTTTGTTGGCAATATCCATAAGAACCTGTGTGCGTTCTCTTGCCTGGGCATTTTCATAGGTAACATCGTGGTCATCAAGCGATGCACCGATGTCCTCAAAATGCTGTGTCACCGACTTCGCAATTGAAATCTCACGGAATGAAACCCCAAGAAGCTCTGCAAGCCTTCTGGCATTTCCGTGGGTACGGTCTGTTGTACCAAAGCATGGCATAGAAACCGCAATTATACCTTTGCGGTCAAGCCCTAAACCATCAAACGTTTTTGCCGCAACAAGAAGTGCAAGGGTGCTGTCAAGTCCACCGGATACGCCTATTATTACAGTTTTGATACCGATATGCTTTACACGTTTTCTCAGTCCTGCGCACTGCATTGCAAAGGATCTTTCAGCGCGCTGCTTGCGTTTTGCTTCATCCTCGGGAACAAACGGTGTCGGGGTTATCCTTTCAAGCTTTGTTTCCGATGGTGTAATATTAAAATATATTTTTTTATATTCATCATCTGTTTTTATCTCAAATGTAGTTCTCTGCTTTCTGAGCTGTGACAACTTGTTTACATCAATGACACTGTATATTATGCCTGTTTCAAACAGGGGGGTTTCATTAAGGCATCTTCCGCACTGATAAATCATATTATTGCCTGCAAAAACCATATCAGTGGTGGATTCGCCCTCACCTGCGTTGGCATAGATATAAGCCGACAGCAGTGATGCACTGGATGCCGCAATCACAAGCTTGCGAGCCTCTCTTTTTCCAAGAGTTTCGCTGCTTGCCGAGAGGTTTAATATTATGGTTGCACCATTTAGTGCATGATTGAATGACGGCGGCTCCGGAACCCACATATCCTCACAGATTTCACAGCAAATCCGCATATTCTCTATTTGCTTTGCACAGAAAATAAGCTTTGTTCCCATCGGCACATCATAGCCGTCAAACTTAACTGTAACCGTCTTATTAAGGGTTGCAAAATATCTTGCTTCGTTAAATTCTGAGTAGCCGGGCAGATTACTTTTGGTAACAAATCCAAGAACTTTTCCGCTTTTACATATTGCCGCCGCATTATACAGCTTATCACAGTATTCAACCGGAAGTCCTACCGCAAACAAAATATCCAAATTGCGGGTTTGTCTGACAATTTCTAAAAGCGCATCATTGGCACGCTTTGAAAAAGAGCTTTGAAGCATTAAATCGCCGCAGGTATAACCCGTAATGCAGAACTCAGGGAAAACAACAATTTTAGCACCGTTTTCCGCCGCTTCTTTAATCTGGCTTATAATATTTTCACTGTTGGTTTTGGTGCTGTTGACTTTTATCTCAGGTGTTGCAGCCGCAACTTTTATAAATCCGTCCCGCACAAGCCTTAGCCTCCTTTAACAATTCTCAGTTTTTGCCTTCAAGAAAATACGTAGCTTCCATATCCGCTGTGGAAAGCGCAAAAGCCAACGGAAACATCTCAAATGCACTGCCGACATTTCCTGCAGGCTCGTTTCCTGAAAATCCCATGTGGTATCTTATTGCAAATGCCTCCTCACGTGTAAGACGCATAAACCCTGAAATCATATAGACCGATTTTTCACCATGTCCGTAAGGAAGCTTATCGTCGATTTCGTAGGTGGGAACCTTCTGCCACACGCCGTTGTCGTCCTTAACATTCCGAAAGCCGGGTTTATAGAAATTCATCTTGCACAAATCATGCAGCAGTGCAACAATCGCTATTGTTTCTTCACTTGCCTCTATGCCGTAAAGCTCCTGAACACGTTCACGCGCAAGATAGTCACGCAGACATTCGTACACGTTTATGCTGTGTTCTGCGAGACCGCCCTCGTATGCCCCATGAAATCTGGTGCTTGCCGGAGCGGTAAAGAAATCACTTGCCGGGGACAAGAGGTGTTGGAGGAGTCTGTCGGCTCCTTCCCTTTTTATACAGCGCTGATATATTTCAATAAATTCGTCTTTTACGCTCATAATAAAAACCCTCTTACTTTACAACAATGTTAATAAGCTTTTTGGGTACTGCAATAACCTTTACAACCTGTTTGCCTTCAATCATAGACTTGATTTTGTCTGATTCCAAAGCAATATCCTGCATACCCTTGGGGTCAAGATCTGCCGCAATCATCATTTTATCACGGATTTTTCCGTTAATCTGTACAACAACCTCTATTTCATTATCAACCGTTTTGGCTTCGTCATACTTGGGCCACATAGTGTCAGACAAAGCACCTTCAAATCCGGCAATTTGCCACAGCTCCTCGGTTATATGCGGAGCAACCGGATTGAGCAAGGTAATAAATGTTTTAAACTCTGCCTTATTGATTTTTTCAACCTTCATTACATCGTTGATAAACGCCATAAGTGCCGCAATACCTGTATTAAACTTCATTCGGTTGTAATCATCGGTTACCTTTTTAATTGTTTTATGAAGAGCGGTTTCAAGTTCTTTTGAATAGGTGTCACCCTCAACAAGGATATTTTGCAAATTCCATACTCTTTCAAGGAACTTATAACAACCCTTAACACCATTCATAGACCACGGCGTAGCCTGGTCAAAGGCTCCGATAAACATTTCGTAGGTTCTGAATGTGTCGGCACCGTATTCATTTACAACATCGTCAGGATTTATTACGTTGCCTCTTGATTTTGACATCTTTTCACCGTTTTCACCTAAGATCATGCCGTGTGAGGTTCGTTTCTGATAAGGCTCTTTTGTTGGTACAACGCCAATATCATAGAGGAATTTATGCCAGAATCTTGAGTAAAGAAGATGCAGAGTTGTATGCTCCATTCCACCGTTATACCAGTCAATAGGCAGCCAGTATTTAAGCTCTTCAAGTCCGGCAAGGAAGTCTGAATTATTGGGGTCAATGTATCTTAAGAAATACCATGAAGACCCAGCCCATTGCGGCATAGTGTCGGTTTCGCGCTCTGCCTTTTTGCCACACTTGGGACAAGTTGTTTCAACCCAATCCCTGATTTTGATAAGCGGAGATTCGCCCGACTCACCCGGTTCAAAATTCTTTGTATCGGGAAGCTGCAGGGGAAGCTGGCTTTCAGGAATTGCCACCCATCCGCAATCGGGACAGTTGACAAGCGGAATAGGCTCACCCCAGTAGCGCTGACGAGAGAATACCCAGTCACGCAGCTTGTAGTTTACCTTGCGTGTACCGATGCCCTCTTTTTCAAGATAGTCAATAATAGCTTTCTTTGCGTCTTCAACCTGCATTCCGGTAAGGAATCCCGAATTTACCATTACTCCGGTTTCAACATCGGTAAAGGCTTCTTTTTGAACATCCTCACCGCCTGCTACAACCTCAATGATAGGCATATTAAACTTCTTTGCAAATTCCCAGTCGCGTGTATCATGTGCCGGCACCGCCATAATTGCACCGGTTCCGTATGTTACAAGCACATAATCCGAAATCCAAATCGGAATTTCAGCATTGTTTACAGGGTCTATTGCGGTTACGCCTTTAAGCATAACGCCTGTTTTGTTCTTGTCAAGCTCTGCTCTTTCAAAATCGCTTTTTTTAGAAGCCTCGGTTTTATATGCTTCAACCTCAGCATAGTTCTCAATCATATCCTTGTATTTTTCAACATAAGGGTGTTCAGGTGCAAGTACCATATATGTAGCACCAAAAAGAGTGTCGGGGCGTGTTGTGTAAACCCTGATTTTATCGTCTGTGCCCTTGATTTTAAAATCTACTTCTGCACCTTCACTGCGTCCAATCCAGTTGGTCTGCTGAATCTTTACTCTTTCAATATAGTCAAGGTCATCCAAATCATCTATAAGGCGTTGTGCATACTCGGTGATTTTGAGCATCCACTGACTTTTTTCTTTCTGAACTACCTCGCTTCCGCAACGCTCGCAAACGCCATTTACAACCTCCTCGTTTGCAAGACCTACCTTACATCCTGTGCAGAAGTTAATCGGCATTTTTGTTTTATATGCCAGACCTTTTTCAAAAAGCTTAAGAAAAATCCACTGTGTCCACTTATAGTAGTTGGGGTCAGTTGTGTTTATTTCTCTTGACCAGTCAAAACCAAAGCCAAGCATTTTAAGCTGTCTTTTAAAGTTTTCAATGTTGTTTTTTGTAACAATCGCAGGGTGGATATTGTTCTTTATAGCAAAGTTTTCGGTAGGCAAGCCAAAAGCATCCCAACCCATAGGAAACAATACATTATACCCTTCAAGACGTTTCTTTCTGGTGATAATGTCTATTGCGGTATAGCCTCTTGGGTGTCCTACGTGAAGTCCGTGTCCTGACGGATACGGAAACTCAACAAGGCCATAAAACTTGGGCTTTGATTTATCCTTGTTTGATGCCTCAAAGGTTTTGTTTTCGTCCCAATACTTTTGCCATTTTCCTTCAATTGCTTTAAAATCGTATTTCATATATATTCAATCCTTTCGGTAAATTTTAGTCTACTTAACCAGCAGGTCATCGACATCAACTGCCGGTGCGTCCTTCCAGATATGCTCCAGCTTATAAAACTCACGCGGCTCACTTTGGAATATATGCACAATTACGTCATCATAGCCCAAAAGAACCCATTCTGCAGTATTGTAGCCTTCTTTATTCCAAAGTCTTGCCCCTTCATCACGCATTTTTTCTTCAATGTTGTCACATATTGCCTGAATATTAGAAGGCGCTCCGCCTGTAACTATTACAAAATAGCTTGTAAGTGTGGTCAGCTCACGCACGTCAAGCACAAGAATTTCCTTGCCCATTTTTGCATCTGCGGCTTTAACCACTGTATTTACATAATTATTTTCACAACTCATTTATTTTTCTCCTTATGGTTAAGATATAAAATCTGCGCCAACAATCAGTGTAACATCCGGCGCTTTTTCACCGTCATTTTTGACATACAACTCAATTCCGTCCTGAATTTTTACATTGCTGTATACCTGCTGCACCAACTCTGCAGCACTCTTGTTGTTGTGATTTATCAGCTTTGAACTGTCTTGTATTCTGTCGGTCTTTTCGGTAGCTGTTATTTTGAATTGGTACTCGGAAAGCATATCCGACACCACCTTCAAAACATCCGCTTCACTTGCATCTATCCCCGTAGCATCAACAATTTTAACCTTCACAAACTTATTCTTGGCAGAAACAACCTTTTTCTCAGGGCTAAGCTTTTGTTTTGTAAGAAAGTTCTCTTTTATCAAAAGCTCGGTTTCTTTTTCGTCATGGAAGAAATATGAAACTCCGTTATCGCCATAGCCACCCTCACCGGGCAGAGTCAGTATTTTTACCTTATCCATACTGAACGAGGGAATTTTGCTGATATACTTCATAACTTCCTCACCGGTAAAATCGGTTTTCACATTATCTGTTATAATTCCAAGAATCTTTGGCACTTTAAGAATTGTTCCGCCGCTTAAAAGCTTATCCATCGCCGCCTGATAAAAACCCTTTTGAGCCGCAATACGATCAACATCGCCGTTTGGATAGCCGGTTCCGTCATTGTTGTATCGAAATCTCATAAACATTTCAGAGCGTCTGCCGTCAAGAACCTGAAGCCCCGGATACAAGTCAATTGTGAGGTTTTGCACCGGATCGGTATAGTACATACGCATAGGAACATTTACTTCAACACCGCCTATTGCATCAATCAGCTGACGAAAAGCCTTAAAGCTGACGATAACATATTTTTCGGGTCTGATACCAATAATCTGTTCAACCTCATCAAACAGCTGTTGTTCCTTTTGAGCAGTGCCATACGCTGAGTTTATCTTTTTGTCATATCTGTTAGTCTCAACCAGTGTATCACGAGGTATCTGAAGCGCCGTTATTGAGTTGTCAGACAAATTATATCTGCAAAATAATATCAAGTCGGTGCGGATTCCGTCTTCATCGGTTCCTGCAACAACAAAATCCTGAATTTTTTCCGCTTTTGCTCCGCCGCTTCGGCTAAAAAATCCAAACTGTATCGGCTCACCGGTAATAATGGAAATCGCCCCTGCAATACCGGCGTATATAAGCATAAGAAGAATAATTATTGCAACTGTCAGCCTTAGCGGCGATTTAACTCTCATTTGTCTTTCCCTCTTTTATCAACTTTAACATGCTGTTTCTGGCAAGAATTGTGTCCGGGTGTATCATTCTGCCCTTATCAATCGTAAATTTTATAACCGTGTCCGCTTCCTTCAATACCGCAGCATCAATATCGCTTTCCGCAAGGGTGCGAACAAGCTGTGCTTCAGTATACTTGCGTCCGGGTTCAATAAAATCCGCAACATAAATTATTTTTTCAAGAAGCGTCATACCGACCCTTCCTGTTGTGTGGTATCTTACGGCATTTAAGACGTCCTCGTCATGTATACCAAAAACCTCTTTTGTCAAATATGCCCCCAATGGCGCGTGAAGAAGCGCCGAAGCCTGTAGTTCAAGCTCGTCCGGAAAATATCCGAAGTCTTCAAGCTTACGAACTGCGTCTTTGGGCGGGATTTCCTTGGCACAATCGTGTACAAGCCCTGCAAGATATGCCTTGTTCTCATCGGCACCCCATTTCTTTGCAAGGCTTACGGCGGTTTCAGCCACACCCATTGTGTGCCTGAACCTTATTTCGCTTAATTGTTCATTAAGGTATTGTATTATTTCGTCTGTTTTTTGCATAATTAAATGCTGTCCTCATAAATTTTGTTTTCTTTTATATATTTTAAAACCCTCTCAGAAATCATATCCTTTGCGTCATAGCCGCATCTGAGCCTTTCTCTTATATCCGACGCCGAAACATCAATTGGCTCAAGCTGTATGATTTTTATATCTGCGCCGTATTTGCTGCGGTAACTTTGTGCTGCGGCATTAATTTCTGCCGAGTCCATTCCACCGCGTTTTGCTACAATGATTTCTGCTTTTTTAAAAATCTCCTCGGGATGATACCACCCCTCCATATCAAGAAGCGAATCGCCCCCCACCAGAAAACACAGCCTGTCCTGAGGATATATTTTCTGCAGTTTTTCAAGGGTTCTTGCAGTATAGCTTGGCTCTTTAAGACCTACCTCAATGTCACAGATCTCAAATCCCGCCTCGCCGTCAATTGCAAGTCTGACCATCTCTAAACGTTGCTTTGCATCAACCGTCACCGGCGCCTTTTTGTGGTAGGGGTTTCCGCACGGCACAAAAACCATTTTGTCAAGCCGTGCCTTTTTCATTGCCTCACGTGCAATGTAAATATGCCCGTTGTGAGGCGGACTGAATGTTCCGCCGAAAATTCCAATCCGCAACATTTTTTCTCCTTTAGTTCAGAATCTCGTCTACAGCAGAATCCGCTTCAAGCACCTTTTTTCCGTCACGCTTAAGGAACAAATCAAAGCTTCCGTCTTCTGCGTTCAGATTCTTATAAAAAAGTATATCCTCGCCGTTTAAGCCAAATCCAAATACCTGTGCTGAAAGCTCCTCGGTTTCGCCCTTAAGGCTGACCTTTTCCAGATTGCCGTATTTGCCTTCAACTCCAAACGCTGTAATACAGAATATATTATCTCCCGTTTTTGAAACTCCAAACATTTCGGGATAAATCTCTTCTTTAATCTTTGTAAGCTCGCCTTTCTTTAAAAGATATGTATCAAATACCTTTCGTGAAGGGCTGAAATCCTTGTTTACAATAAATCCGCCATCCGCTGCTCTGAAAACAGAATATACATCCTCTGCAATCTGTTGCTGAGAAACAAGACGTCCGTTTTTGTATTCACTTAAATTCAGCGTTCCGCCGCCCTTATAGCTTTCAAACTCTGATATATATAAAATTTTTGAGCAGTCTGCCGTGGCAGCCATCTGTGGCTTGCCGCCCACTGCTGCAAAATCAACCACTACATTGCCTGCGACCTTAACAGGCTGCTTGCCCTTGGTATAAGCATAGTAATCCGCAAGCTTGCCGGTATAAACCTTATCATAAATAACGGTTTTCTCATCCTTGGAAAGCATAAGAATTTCATTAACTCCTGATGCTATCTTTTCTTTTTTGCCTGATTCAATCTCTACTGTATAAAGGTTGTTTGTTCCGTCATCGGCAATACCATATACAAACAGCTTGTCCTTTGTCTTTTGCATAAGCGGCTCTTTTGTTGTTCTTTCGCCAAGTCTTATAGACCTGCCCTTTTTATTCATTGCATAAATATCGAAAGACTTGTCCGATGTATCATAATCCTTGCCATATATAAACGCCTTACCGCCGGGATTTGTTCCAAAAAGTCTGCACACGTTTGAATCGGCTTTAACCTTCTCGTCCTTAAGCTTTTTAAGGCTCTTTATATACAAATCACCCTGCATCTGAACACGGTTAAGATTCTGGAGAAATATTGCATATTCCTCATTGCCAGAAAACTTAAATGTACCGTGGTCAATATCCGTAGCAATTTCAAACGGCTCGTCCATTTTGTCATTCCAGTAATACAGAACGCCCATATCGCCGTTTTTATCGGTTGTTGCAAGATACAAAAGTTCTTCACCGTCAGCAGAGAGCACAATTGAATTATGCACCGCCTGTGAAACTTCCTTTATCTTTTTAGCTTTGCCTTTGTCAACATATTTCAGCACACCGCTGCCTGTTTCGGGGTCAAAGCTTTCAAAAAAGTATGTGCGTTTTCCGTCCTTTGCAGTTTTTACTATGCCTGCATCCTTTGCTGCACGCTCAGCCGAAACTGCAAAATCGTTTTCTTCAACGCCTCTTAAATAGCTGTCGGTTATAACCGCATCCGAAAGCTTTACAGTTTTGTTTTTGTATATCATATACATTGCGTTATCCTTTACGTATGTATATGGCATCACAACACTTGAATTTTTTGAAACAGCACTTGAAATTGCTGAAATTCCCAACACAATTGCAAAAACGCAAACAACTGCACCGCAAAGCGCCAAGATTGCTTTTTTGTCAACGCTGCGTCGTGTTCTTCGGGTTCTGTGACTTCTTTTTTCTTTTATTGGTTCCGGAGTACTTCTTACTCTTGTATACGCGCTAAGACTTTCCTCCGGCTCGTTCTGCTGAACCTCCTGTCCGTCTACACCCCTTACAGTATACCTTGCCATGCCTTCGGGAATAAACTCTGCAGCTCTTTGTGACGCACTTTTTGCCATTTCTCTGGCACGTGCACTTGCATCAATCTTTGTTTCCGCAACGGTCTTTACTTCAGGCTCGTGATTGTTTTCAGCAACGCTCTTTCTTCTTATTTCAGGAAATGCAAACATCGGCTTTTTCTTTTTGGTCAAGCCTTGCTTGTCCGCTCCTGTGCCCTTTGAAGATTCCCTTGCTGTATTTTCAAGCTTTTTCTGGTCTGATAAAGATATTGTATATTTAAAGTCAAAGTCCTTGAATTTTCCGTCTTCTTCTGCCCCTGTAAGTGTTTTGCAGTATGGGCATTTTTTTACACCCTCATAAATATCAACACCGCATTTTACGCATTTCACGGCAAACCCTCCAATTTCTCAATTAAAATTTTATATACCATTAAAACATTAAATTCTGTCTGTGTTTTGTCCAAAATCTGACAAAAACAATTATTCAGTATTATTATATCATACAAAACGGTAAAAAACAACATATATTATGTATATTTTTTACCTAAATTTTTATCAATTCTTTTGTTTTAATTCCTCCACAAAAGCCTGCTCCTTTTGTGTTAGCTTTGCATTTTTAAGCATTCCGCGACGCTTTTTAAACGTATTTTCAATCGCAGCACGCCGTTTCCACTCCTCAATCAGCTTGTGGTTGCCGTTTTGCAAAACTTCGGGAACGCCCATACCATGCCATTCGCTTGGTCTTGTATACTGCGGAAATTCTAAAAGCCCGTTAAAATGCGACTCCTCTGAAAACGCAACCTCTGACGCAAGAACTCCGGGAATCATTCTTGCTGTCGCATCTACAACTGCCATCGCGGCAATCTCGCCTCCTGTCAGCACAAAATCCCCAAGAGAAATCTCCACATCCACAATTTCATCAAGTATACGTTGGTCAACGCCCTCATAATGTCCGCATAAAATTACGATATGCTTTTCCTTTGCAAGGCGCTTTGCCGTTGACTGCCGGAACGTCTTGCCCTGAGGGGACATATATATTGTTTTTGGCTTATAGTCAAGCCCTTCGGTAACGCTTTTGTACGCCTGAAATATCGGCTCTGCCTGCATAACCATCCCCTGACCTCCGCCATAAGGATAATCATCAACCTGACGGTGCTTATTGAAGGCAAAGTCACGTATCTGAACACAATTTATTGAAAGCAAGCCGCATTTTTCTGCCCTGCCTATTATAGAAGTCTTAAGCGCAGCCTCCATCATTTCGGGGAAAAGCGTCAGTATATCAATCTTCATTTTCATTAGTCAATCAATCCTTTTAAGGGTTCTATAACTATGTGCTTTGCAGATATGTCAACAGATTTGACAACCTCATCAATTACCGGAATAAGCACCTGTTTTTTGCCAATATCCTCTACGACATAAACATCATTGCTGCCGGTCTTAATTATATCACAGATTTTGCCCAGGGCTCTGCCGTCCGTAGTTTCCACACTGCATTCCAAAAGGTCGCAGATGTAGTATGTTCCGTCGGGAAGCTCGCCAAGCTCTTCTCTGGGAACTGTGAGAATTTTGTTGCGGTATTTTTCTGCATCATTAATATGGTCAACGCCCTTAAGCTTTAAAAGCACTGCATTTTTGTGGAGCGAGGATTTTTCTATGTCAAACTCCTCGCCATCTATCATAACATACGCAAGCTCGTGAAAAACCGCGGGGTCGTCACACCATGGCATAACCTTTACATCTCCGCGAAGTCCGTGCGTATTAACTATTTGTCCTATTTCAAGTAAATTTTCCATCATAACACTTATTTTCCTTTAAAAAAGTAAGACTGTACCACAAGGTGAGCTACGGCAAATCCCGTCCTTCCCGATGATACAGTCCTGTTTTTCTTATACAATATCAACCGTAACTTTTTTGTTTTCGTGGCTGGCAGCAGCTTTTACCACAGTGCGGATAGCCTTTGCTATTCTGCCCTGCTTGCCGATAACCTTGCCCATGTCGTTCTCGCCCACGTGAAGGGTCAAAACAACGCTGTTTTCCTGCTCGGTTTCTTCAACAGAAACTGCGTCAGGGTCTGAAACCATTGATTTTGCAATAAATTCCAAAAGGTCTTTCATTTTCTTCCTCCATAGGCAAAACAGTTTGCCTTCGGGAATGCTCCCGAACGCAAACCACATTCTGCAAATCCGTATTAGATTAGATAATGCCCTTGTTCTTAAGAAGACGCTTAACAGTATCTGTAGGCTGAGCACCGTTGCCAATCCACTTTGTTACCTTTTCTGCATCAAAGTCAACTGTTGCAGGCTCTGTCATGGGGTTGTATGTTCCAACCTGTTCGATAAATCTGCCATCTCTGGGGTATCTTGAATCTGCTACAACTACACGATAGTAAGGAGCCTTCTTAGAACCCATTCTTCTTAAACGAATTTTTACTGCCATAATAAATTACCTCCAAAATTTTGTACATAGTACATATAGTATATAAATTTTAATAATTTTCTGATGTATTTTTCAAACGCCCTGCACTTAAAACGGAAAGTTCATTCCGCCCATGTTGCCGATATTGCCCATTTTGCCAAACTTCTTCATCTTTTTTGCCATATTGCCGCCGGACATCATTTTCATCATCTTCTGCATCTGTTCAAACTGTTTAACCAATGCATTTACATCTGCAACAGACACACCGCTGCCCTTGGCAATTCTCTCGCGGCGCTTAGGGGTAAGCTTGTCGCGGTTTTCCCTTTCGCCGATTGTCATTGATTTTATAATAGCCTCAATATGGAGCATCCGTTTTTCGTCAATCTCAACATTTTTCAATGCTCCCGCATTTACTCCGGGAATCATTCCCAAAATCTGTTCAAGCGGTCCCATCTTCTTCATTTGCTCCATCTGGTCAAGAAAATCGTTGTATGTGAAGGTTGCACTGCGCATCTTCTTTTCAAGCTCAATCGCCTTTTTCTCGTCAATTGCCTGCTCCGCCTTTTCAATAAGGCTTAAAACATCGCCCATACCAAGGATTCTTGACGCCATGCGTTCAGGATGAAACACCTCTAAATCAGTAAGCTTTTCGCCCATACCGCAGAATTTAATCGGTTTGCCCGTAACGGCACGAACAGAAATCGCAGCACCGCCACGGGTATCACCGTCAAGCTTGGTAAGCACAACGCCGTCAATTTCAAGCTCTGAATTGAAGGCTTCTGCAACATTTACTGCATCCTGACCCGTCATTGCATCAACCACAAGCAGAATTTCAGAAGGCTCAACTGCAGTCTTAATATTTTTAAGCTCTGCCATAAGCTCCTCATCAATATGCAAACGACCTGCTGTATCGACAATCAGAATATCGTTTGAGTGACGCCTTGCATGTTCCAGCGCATTTGTCGCAATCTGGACAGGATTTTTTGAATCCTCCATCGTAAAAACCGGAAGGTCAAGCTGACCCGCAACCACCTGAAGCTGTTTTATAGCCGCAGGGCGATAAACATCGCAGGCACAAAGCAGCGGACGCTTGCCCTGTTTTTTCAGAAGGCCGCCCAGCTTTGCCGCAGTGGTTGTCTTACCTGCACCCTGAAGTCCTGCCATCATAATAACCGTTGGCGGTTTGGAGGAAATTTTTATTTTTTCCTCGGTGCCCATAAGCTTTACAAGCTCTTCATTAACTATCTTTATAACCTGCTGACCTGGAGTTAAGGATTCCATAACCTCACTTCCAACAGCACGTTCTGAAACACTGTTTACAAAATTCTTTACAACCTTGAAGTTAACATCTGCTTCAAGCAACGCAAGCTTAACCTCACGCATTGCTTCTTTTAAATCAGCTGCCGAAACCTTGCCCTTGCCGCGCAGCTTTTTAAATGTACCCTGCAGTTTATCCGCCAGACTTTCAAACGCCACTTGGCATCGCTCCTTTACCGAAATTTACTTTTCGTCTTCATTGATTTCAGAAACAATTGTCAAAATTCTGTTGATTTGCTTTTTTATGTATACGGGAAGACTTCCTGCCTCGGGTGATGCCTCTATTTCTGCAATTATTAAATCAATCTCGCCAAGGCTTGACTTTATCCCTAAAAAGCGTTTTGCAAGCCCAAGCCGCTGTTCTGTATCATAAAGAATCGCTTCTGCGCGTTTGAGATTGTCACGCACGCCCTGCCGGCTTATACCAAGTTCTGCCCCGACCTCTGCAAGTGACAGGTCTTCGTTGTAATAAAGGTCAACCGTGTCTGCCTGCCTTTCGGTAAGCATCTTTCCGTAAAAACCAAAAAGAAGAGAAATCTCAACGTTTTTTTCCATTATAAATTCCTCCCTTTTGTATATGTAAAGTTATTTTGCTTTACACCTCGACTATTTTAACCTAAAATTGTTCTGTTGTCAAGTGTTTTTTTCTATTTTTTACAATTAAAATTACTCCTGCTGTCACAAGTGCAAAAGAAAGCAGCTGCGAAACTCTTAAACCACCAATCATAAGCGAGTCTGCACGCAAGCCTTCAATAAGAAATCTGCCCATACCATACCATACCATATAGCCGCAGAAAACTTCGCCCTCAAAGACTTTCTTCTTTTTATAAAAGGTCAGCACAACAATCCCCAGTGTATTAAAAAGTGACTCATACAAAAACGTAGGGTGTACCGACTGCGCAATTATCCGTCCGTTTTGCTCAATGGTCATCGCCCACAAAAGGGTGGTCGAGCTTCCATAGGCTTCGCCGTTTACAAAATTTCCCCATCTTCCTATTGCCTGACCTATCAGCAACGCAACTGCCAGCACATCAAAAACCGCACCATTGTTAATTTTTTTTGCTTTGCAGTATATAAGTACTGTGGCGGCAGCACATATAACGCCGCCGTAAATTGCAAGACCGCCACCCCGGAAATTAAAAATTTCCCATATATCGTTTTTATACATATCCCAGCTGAAAATCACATAATAGATTCTTGCCCCGACAATAGCCGAAGGCAAACCTATTATAAACATATTCAGGAAATCATCCTGACTTATACCTGTCTTTTTTATCTGTATGGTTGCATAGACAAACGCAATGCAAACACCAAGCGCAATCAGAATACCATAGGTATAAACAGGCATACCAAACACCGAAAAAGCTGAACGGCTTACCTGAATCGATATTCCAAGTCCGGGAAAGGAAACTGTATTTATCATGGCTTATCCCTCCAAGGGTTCTATCACTGAAAGCACCGCTTTGTCTTCGGTAAAATGCTGCAGCAGCCGAGCTTCAAGCTCGCTCTTTTTAATATCCTCTGCTGTCTGTCTGAACTCAAAGGGATTGATATTATTCATAAAGCAACGGATAAAGTTGTTGCCTATATTCTCAACACTGTTATATGCGCGCAGATTTTTGCCTATAAGGATGCGCTTTGCACGGCTTATATCGGCATCATTAAGTCCTGCTTTTTTAACATTTTCAATATGCGCTATTACTCTTTTGTAAACCTCGTCGGGGTCTTTGCTCTCGCCGGTTACCGAAGAAAAGCCATATTTCTTTTCAATCTCGCTGTCCTTGTCAAAGCTTCCGTCAATCAAGCCCTCTGAATACAGCGACATAAAGAACTCACTGCTTTTTCCAAAAAGCACCTCAACCAGAATTTGAGTCATTATCTGTTTTTTAAGAAGCTCTCTTCCGTCAACTCCCTGCTCTGTTTCCTTAAATCCGATAAGGAAGAGCGGCTTTGAAACGCTCATCTTTTGAGTAACCTTTTTTTCAACAACAGTTTCAGGCTCATTAATTTGCGGTCTGTCAATTCTTCCCCTGTCCTTTTCGGCGCTTACATGACGGTCTATACACTCAATCGCCTTTTCCCCGTCAATGTCACCCACAAGAACCAGAAACATATTTGACGGATTATAGTATGCATCACAGCACTTATAAAGAAGTTGAGGAGTAATATGACTTATACTTTCAACTGTACCGGCAATATCGGTCTTAACAGGATTATTGTGAAACATCCCTTGAAGCATATTGAAAAACAATCTCCAGCCGGGGTCGTCATCATACATTTTGATTTCCTGTCCGATTATGCCTTGTTCCTTGCTGACGTTTTCATCAGTGAAATACGGATGATTTACGAAGTCAAGCAGAATATCGAGGTTTTCATAAAAGCTGTCGGTGCACGAATACAGATACGCCGTCATATCAAAGCTTGTAAAAGCATTGCTGCTTGCACCGGTAAGTGCAAAACGATCAAACGCATTGCCTCCGTCCTCCTCCTCGAAGAGCTTGTGTTCAAGGAAGTGCGCAATGCCGTCAGGAAGATTGATTGTTTCTTGACTTCCCGGAACTTTGAGCACATTATCCAGCGAACCGTATTCTGTGCCGTATATTGCATAATACTTACAAAAACCTTTTTTAGGAATTATAAAAACGCGCAATCCGCTTTCATGGACTCCATGCAGGATTGTTTCTTTTAAAACGCTGGTTTTAAGTGTGTCAAGCTTCATTTCCGCCCACTCCCTTCAAGAAATATACCGTATCAAGCTGAACCGTATTTGCAGCTTTTATTATCTCATCCCGAGTAATATGGCTTATACTTTCGCAAAGCCGGTCAATTGTTTCATCGTTGTCAAGCAAAATCTGACCCATATAAAAGTCCTCGGTTGAACCCATACTGTCCTTAACCGAGCCAAAGCTTGTCGCAAGGTACTTTTTTGCAGAGGTTATTTCATCATCTGTGAAATCACCCTTTTTCATTTTGTCAAGCTGCAGCATAATTTCGTTGTATGCGTCATCAAATTTGCTTGCTTCAATCCCTGCACTTATCTTCATATAGCCTTTTTGTCTGTCAAGCGCCGAAAATACATAGTATGCAAGACTAAGCTTTTCACGCACATTGTTGAAAAGCTTTGAGAACGGACTTCCGCCAAACACGCACGAAAACATCATAAGCCCGAAATAGTCCTTTGATACGGGATTGACGCCACAGTTAAAGCCCATAACAAGCTTGCTCTGAGATGTCGGCATCTCCTCGGTGACACGCTTGACTTTGATATTTTCCTCTATTGCGGCAAGCACTGTCTTAGCAGGAGGAACTTCTCTGTCTTCAAGAAGTGTCCCAAATTCAGCTTGCATTGTTGCTTTGATTAATCCCTCGTCAAAGCTTCCGCTTGCAAAAATCTCAATCTGAGATTTTTTAAGAAGTTCCTTGTAAAAGTCATACAGATTTTTTTCGTTAATATCTTTAAGGTCTTCAACATATCCGTACTCATAGATACCATACGGGTCGCCCTCAAACATTATCTCGTTGCATTTTGCGGCTGCATACGCTTTTTTGTCGTTTATCAGTCCTTCGATAAAGTTCTTTGCATTTTCCTTCTCCTGTTCTACAAACTCTGTGTCAAAGCCGCCGTCACAGGTTTTGGGATGAAGCACAAATTCTGCAAGGAGCTTTACAACCTCTTCGGTTATTGTTTCGCTTATAAAGCTGTCACTTACAAAATGCACCGAAAATGCAAGCAGCTGATTGTCGCCTTTTTTCACCGTCGAAGCAGAAACTGTCGCTCCATAAAGCTCCTCGGCTTTTTTTGAAATATCAGAAAGCGTCGGATAGTTTTGAGTTCCGCGCTTTAAAACCCTTGGCAAAAGCGCCGCACGCGTAACCGTTTCACGGCAAAGCGGCAATCTTAAAACCAGACTTATCATATTAGTTTTGAACTTTTCTGTTTTCAAAAACCGCAGATTTACGCCCTTTGAAAGCTCCGTTTTTTCTGTTATATTCATAAATTCACTTCCTTTTAATTTCCTACTATTTTTGCCCAAGCAGCATTATTTAATACCAAAATCTAACTCTTCCTTATTAAAGAAAACCCAATAAAGCACAAAATATTTGCAACCACAATCGTCGGTCCCACCGGAGTCGACATAAGCACAGATGCAATTATTCCAACTGCCGCACAAACAACCGACACCACGGCAGAGCAAATCACAACCGAGCGAAAGCTTTTGAACACTCGCATAGCAGAAAGCGCCGGAAACACAATAAGCGCCGAAATCAAAAGCGAGCCTACAAGATTCATTGCAAGAACAATTATTACCGCAGTAATTACCGCAATAACAGTATTATAAATTTCTGTACGGATACCCGTACCCTCAGCAAAGCTTTCATCAAATGTAACTGCAAAAATTCGATTGTAAAAAAGCACAAACAGCAATATTACTATTGCGGCAAGTACCGCACAGACCTTTACATCAAAATCCGACAGTGTAAGTATGGAGGTCGCTCCAAAAAGCGTACCGCAAACATCGCCTGAAACATTGGCAGACGACGGAAATACATTAAGTAAAAGATAGCCTATTGCAAGTGCTCCTACCGATACCATCGCTAGTGCCGCATCGCCCTTGACCTTGCGGTTTCGCCCTGCCTTTAAAAGCAGTACCGCCATAACCGCCGTAACAGGCAGCACCACATAAAGCGGATTTGAAACGCCCGCCACCGTTGCAACTGCCAATGCGCCAAATGCCGCATGTGACAATCCGTCACCTATAAACGAAAACCGCCTGAGCACCAAAATCACGCCAAAAAGTGATGAACAAAGCGCTATAAGCACACCTACCAGGAGCGCATACCTTACAAACGGAAAGCTGAAATAATATTGAAGAGAACTTAAAACCGTGTTCATTCTTTGCACCTCCCGCATTTACCTGAATTAAGAAATGCACTGCCCACCGCACTTTGGGTATACTCTGCCGCAGTGCCAAAAAATACCTCGCCGTTTCCAAGATGCAGTATGTGCTTGGCATGATTAACGGCAGCCTTTATATCATGAGATACCATCACCACCGTCAGCCCCTCCTGACGGTTTAAATCCATTATCAAATGATACATTTCATTTGTTGCCACCGGGTCAAGCCCTGCCGCAGGCTCGTCAAGAAGCAAAAGCTTTCTTGCAGCGCAAAGCGCCCTTGCAAGCAGAACACGTTGCTGCTGTCCGCCCGAAAGCTCACGGTAACAGCTGTTTTTTAAATCCTCAATTCCAAGCTTTTTCATATTATCTGCCGCAAGTTTTTTTTCTGCCATGCCAAAAAAACGGTTTTGCGCCGCACCTGCCTATACACCCTGACATCACGATTTCCCATACCGTTGCAGGGAAGTCACGCTGAATTTCCGCCTGTTGCGGCAGGTATCCAATCTCTCTTTGCAAAATACCGTCACCCATAACTATCTCGCCCTGAACAGGCTTGGTAAGCCCTAAAAGAGTTTTTACCAGAGTGCTTTTTCCTGCACCGTTTTCACCCACAATACAAAGATAGTCCCCCTCCTCTGCCAGGAAGGTCAGATTTTCTGCAATAATTTTTCCATCATAGCCAAGTGAAACATTCCTGCATTCGATATGTACCACAAGCTTCACCTCCGTTTATTCAAGTGCCTTTTTAAAGGCATCCAGATTTTCTTCCATTATACTTATATAATCGTTATTTTCTGCATCATCTGCGCCAATCGCCTGCAGGGAATGCATAACAGCAATTTCAACATCTTTCATCCCGCTTGCATTTATAACAGCCGCCGCAACCTCCTGATTTGAGTTTTCCAGCACAAGCAGTGTGTGCTTGTCGAATTCCTTCACCTTTTCGGCAAGATGTGCAACCACCTCAAAGCCGGCATTGGTATCCGACGAGCAACCGGGAAATGCCGCATAGCACTCAACCCCGTAATCCGTTGTCATATAGATAAACGGAAACCTGTCTGCAAACACTATAGTCTTATTTTTTGACGCTTCAACTGTTCTTTCAAAATCCTTATCCAAAGCTTTGAGCTTTTCGCAGTATTCAAAACTATTCTTTTTGTATATATCGGCATCCGCCGAATCAAAATTGCACACTTCATCACAAAGAGCGCTTACTGTTTGCTGCGCAAGACGCAACGACAGCCAAACATGCTCGTCATATACCGCTAAATCTTCGCCGTCATGGCCATGACTATGCTCGTGCCAGGCATCAAGCAACGCATCCTTGTTTATTTTCAAAAGGCTCAATGCATTTAATTTTTGCGTTGCAACAATTTTTTCTGCCCATTTATCTGTCTCGCCGCCCACATATATAAACAAATCACAGGTATGAATAGCCGCAATATCCGCAGCAGACGGCTGATAGCTGTGAAGGTCTCCGCCGCTTGCAAGAAGTGTTATATTAAATTTATCCGAGTTTTCACCCACTATTTCATTGACCCAATCATATACCGGAAAAACAGTGCAAACAATATTCACCTTGCCGCTGTCACCGGTTGCCTGATTATTAACCTTGCACCCCGAAAAAGCACATACCAGAGCCGCTGTCAGAATTAAAACCGTTATCCGTCTTTTTGCCATAAGCTTCTCCCCTTATCTATTCTTTCTTCCAAAAACCAATCTATACCAAAACCAACCCTGCAGCAAATGCCACCAGTGCAGATAAAGCTGCGACAATAAGCAACGACTTTCTCATAAACGCCAGAACAAATGCAACCGCCGTACCTGCCGCTCCCGTTATAACGCTTCCTGTCGAGTAGAAAATATACGGAAACGTCATTGCTCCCAGCACCGCATAAGGAACATAATATAAAAAGCTTTTTATGTATACCGACTTAATTTTCCCCCTCACCAAAGTGAACGGAATCATTCTTACAGCATAGGTCACTCCTGCCATCGCTGCAAGGTAAAGCAGAAATTCTTTTGTCATAATTTTCAACCTCTCTGTTGTTGCAGATTGTTTGTTTACCTGACCGCCGTGTACTTTGTGTACATAAGTGAAGGTAAACGGGCAAAATGCGCAATTTTAATCAGTCTTCCATATACCGAGGCGCAATATATGCCATTATCCCTGCCGCAACAAAGGCACATATTATAATAGAAAAACCTTGCGACATTCTGTTTAAGTACGGCACATAGTAAAACACACAGCTCAAAGACGACGCAATTAATACTGTTACAAAAACGCCCTTATCATCTCTTGACGGCGGTATAATTATTGCCATAAACATACTGTAAATCGCAATCCCAAGCGCCGCGCACACACTTGGCGGAAGCAGCTGATTTGCATATACACCAAGCGTTGTCCCCAGTGTCCACCCGATTATCGGCAAGGTAATAAGTCCATACATAAACCGCCTGCCAATGAGTCCTTTTTCAGATGCGGCAACACCAAAATTTTCATCTGTTATACCAAACGCCGTAACAAGCCGATGAAGCGTGGTAAAGCTGCCGTCCAGCTTTTGGGTAAGCGCCAAAGCCATAAGACAGTACCTTATATTTATAATAAGCTGTGTCAGAATCATCTCTATCAGCGTTCCGCCGGCTGCAATAATCGCAACCCCTGCAACCTGCCCGGCAGATGTCAGATTGGTCAGAGAAATCAAAATGGTTTCAAGCGGGTTAAGCCCCTGACTTACCGCAGTAATACCAAATCCAAAGGATACCGACAGATACCCAAGCGCAATCGGCACTCCCTTGCCCAACCCATAAGTATATGAATTCTGTGTTCTTTCGTTTGTCATTTTTTCACCTTCTGTAAACGCAGCAAAAACTTCCTTATACCACGCCTTTCAGTTTATCACAGGGTAGCCCTAAAGTCAATATTTTAAACACGCCACACACACTTCTATTCACAATTTATTTACAAAAACCTATTGACAAACAAAATTTTGGTGCTATAATTAAATTAAAGGTCAAAGAAAGTCAAGGTCAAAAATATATTTGGAGGTACACACCAATGAAGCTTAGTAATATAATAGAAGAATTTATTAAAAATATGCTTGACGAAAGCCACGAGATTGAACTGCAGCGCAACGAGCTGGCGACAAGGTTTGGCTGTGTTCCCTCGCAAATCAACTACGTAATTTCAACAAGATTTTCGCCCGAAAGGGGATATAGTGTAGAGAGCAGGCGCGGTGGCGGCGGGTACATTCGCATTACACGCACTGCACCCAAGGACGAAAGCTATGTCTTTCATGCTGTAAAGGCAATCGGCAATTCAATTTCATCTGCCGCTGCTGCGGCACTTATTAAGGATATGTTCAGCTATGGAATTATAAATCAGCGTGAGGCAAAAATAATTATGGCAGCACTCAGCGACAATTCAATTCCGGCAAGCTATGCCGAAAAGGGCATCATTCGTGCCAAAATGCTGAAAAATATATTGGTCAATCTTGTATAGAAAGGCGGAAATAATATGAAATGTCAGGTATGCGGCAAATACGCCGCCACAACACATATAACTAAGGTAATCAACGGACAAAAATCCGAAGTCTATCTGTGTCCGTACTGTGCAAACCAAAACGGCAATGCACCTGTATTTAACTCAATACTCTCGGGCGATTTTGAAAACTTCTTCGGCGGTCTTTGGGGAACTCCGTCAGAAATTGAAAAACCAATTGCAAATGTGTGCAATGTCTGCGGCAGCAGCCTTCGGGATATACAAAGCCGGGGCAAGCTTGGCTGCAGTAATTGCTACACGGTGTTTGGCAACTATCTGCTCCGCCCTCTTAAAGAAATCCACGGCAGCAACAGCCATGTCGGAAAAATCCCCCAAAAAGCAGGTCAGGGCATCCGTATTGCAGGGGAAATTGACAAGCTGAAGGAAGAACTGAATCGCGCGGTATCAGAGCAGAACTTTGAACAAGCCGCAAAGCTGCGTGACAAAATAAAAGAATTGGAACAGAACAGGGGGTAAGCTTTATGTGGTACACAAAATTCGGACCGTCGGGAGATGTGGTTTTGTCATCAAGGATACGCCTTGCAAGAAACCTTAAAGAAATCCCCTTCGGCACAAAAATGACACAAGAATCCGAAGCCGAAGTAATCGAAAAATGCCGCACAGCACTGCACGACCTTAAATACATTGACTTTTCGGTTATGACACCAATTGAAAAGCAGGCACTTTCCGAAACCCACCTCGTCAGTCCCGAAATGGTACAAAATCCGCACAAATGCGGTCTTATTACAAACGATGATTGTACGGTTTGCGTCATGCTTAACGAGGAAGACCATATACGGATTCAGGCAATGGCACCGGGCTTTGACCTTGATTCGTGCCTTGATACAGCAAACATAATTGATGACAGACTGGACTGTGTTCTTGACCTTGCCTTTGACCCCAAATTCGGCTACCTTACCTGTTGCCCCACCAATGCAGGAACAGGAATGCGAGCATCGGTCATGGTGCATCTTCCTGCACTGACTGAAAGCGGCAATATGGAAAAAATAATCCGATCCCTCTCAAAGTTGGGTCTTACCGTACGCGGAATTTACGGCGAAGGCAGCCGTGCTCTTGGCAATATATACCAGATCTCCAATCAGGTAACATTGGGCGTATCTGAATCCGAAACAATCGAAAAGCTTAATCAGATTATATCCGACCTCATCGAGAAGGAACGCAAGCTAAGCCGTGATATATACGAACAAAACAAGCTTCGTCTTGAAGACAGGATAATGCGCAGCTTTGGCACCCTGACGAATGCACGATTGCTCTCGTCCGACGAATCAATGAATTTGCTATCGGATGTCAGATGGGGCGTAAATCTGGGTATACTCCAAAATATAAACCTTGAATCACTCAGCAATGTATGGTATCAGACCATGCCGGCAAACATCACCACAGCATTCAACACTCAGGATGCAACCGAAAGAGATTTAAAACGCGCGGAGTTGCTTCGCGACACACTCAGAAAGGACTGATAATATGTTTGAACAAAAACTTACAGAACGAGCAAAATCAGCACTCAACCTTGCAGGCAAAGCCGCAATGGAAATGGGCCACAACTATATAGGCACAGAGCATATCCTTGTCGGTCTTGTCCGCGAGGGCGGGGGCGTTGCGGCAAAGGTTCTTGCCGAAAACGGCGTTACCGACAAAAAAATTGTAAACAAGATAGACTTCTTTGTAGGCATGGATCTTCCGCTCAACAATCCGTCCATAGGCTTTACACCACGCTCCAAGAGCATTCTTCAGCAAAGCTACAGCGAAGCCCGAAAGCTTGGCCACAACTACATCGGCACAGAGCATATTCTGATTGCGCTGCTTCGTGAGTCCGAGTCCCTTGCTGTAAGAATCTTGAGCGATATTGATGTCAATATCCAGAAAATCTACAACGATATTGTAAAGCTTATGAGCGAGAACAATTTTGGTGAAATTCCGTCAGAGGCTCCTGCAGGTGAAAGTCCAAGAACGGCTTCCGCAAAGCAAAGCCGCAACGAAAAGACCCCGACGCTTGACAAGTACGGCAGAGACCTTACACGTATGGCAGCAGAGCTTAAGCTTGACCCCATCATCGGCCGCGACAAGGTGATCGAAAGGGTTATCCAGATTTTAAGCCGCAGAACAAAAAACAACCCCTGCCTTATAGGTGAGCCGGGCGTTGGCAAAACTGCTGTTGCAGAAGGTCTTGCTCAAAAGATAGTTCAGGGTCTTGTCCCCGAAATCCTCAAAGACAAAAAGGTTGTTACGCTTGACCTATCCTCAATGATTGCCGGCGCAAAGTACCGCGGCGAGTTTGAGGAACGTCTCAAGGGTGCTATGGAGGAAATCCGCAAGGCAGGCAACATTATTCTGTTTATAGACGAAATCCACACCATAATCGGCGCAGGTGCGGCAGAAGGCGCAATTGATGCGGCAAACATTCTCAAGCCGGCACTGGCAAGAGGCGAAATTCAGATTATCGGAGCAACCACCCTTGAAGAATACCGCAAGCACATCGAAAAGGACGCGGCGCTTGAGCGCAGATTTCAATCAATTGTCCTTGACGAGCCGAGCTATGAAGAAAGCATTGAAATCCTAAAAGGAATCCGCGACAAATACGAGGCTCACCACAGGGTAAAAATTACAGACGCCGCACTGGACGCCGCAGTAAAAATGTCGGTACGTTATATCCCTGACAGATTTCTGCCCGACAAGGCAATTGACCTTATTGACGAGGCAGCATCAAGAATACGTATAAAAGCGCTGACAGCGCCCCCTGATGTAAAGGAGCTTGAAGACAAAATAGACAGTGTACGTCACGAAAAAGAGGCGGCGATTACCGCACAGGAATACGAAAAAGCCGCAAAGCTTCGCGACGACGAGAAAGCTCTTGCTGACGAGCTGAAAAAGCAAAAGGAATCATGGGAAGACGAAAGCCGTGGCGGCAACGTGGAAGTTACCGAAGCCGAAATTGCCGAAATTGTTTCGGCATGGACAGGTGTTCCTGTTAAAGCACTTGAAGAAGGCGAAAGCGAAAGACTTTTAAAGCTTGAAGAAGCTCTTCACCAAAGAGTAATTGGGCAGGACGAGGCAGTGACCGCCGTTGCCAAGGCAATTCGCCGCGGCAGGGTCGGTCTTAAAGACCCAAAACGTCCCATAGGCTCGTTTATCTTCCTTGGCCCGACAGGTGTCGGCAAGACCGAGCTTTCCAAGGCTCTTTCAGAGGCAATGTTTGGTGACGAGGACGCACTTATCCGCATTGATATGTCCGAGTACATGGAAAAGCACGCCGTATCACGAATGGTAGGCTCGCCTCCCGGATACGTAGGCTATGACGAGGGCGGTCAACTGACCGAAAAGGTACGCAGAAAGCCGTACTCGGTTATTCTGTTTGACGAGATTGAAAAGGCACACCCCGATGTATTCAACATTCTGCTTCAGATTTTGGAGGACGGCATTCTTACCGACTCTCAGGGCAGACGCGTTGACTTTCGCAATACGGTAATCATTATGACCTCAAACTTAGGTGCAAGAATGATAACCGAGAACAAAAGCCTTGGATTTTCTGCAGGCGAGGACACACAGCGCGACCATGCAAAAATAAAATCCGATGTAATGGGCGAGCTAAGACGCGCCTTCAAGCCGGAGTTTTTAAACAGAATTGACGATATTATAGTATTTACACAGCTAAACCGCCAGAACATTAAGGAAATTGCATCAAAGATGCTCAGCACCTTAAAAGAACGGCTTTTGGCAAACGAAATAACCGCCAATTTCTCGGACAGTACTCTTGAAAGAATTGCCGAAACAGGTTTTGACCCTGTATACGGTGCAAGACCGCTAAGACGTGCAATACAGTCAGATATCGAAGATATGCTTGCCGAAAAAATGCTTGACGGCACTGTTAAATCAGGCGATAACATTACGGTTGACTTTGCTGACGGAAAATTTACTGTGACAAAATAATATATACTTTGGGGTCGATGTTTAAACATCGACCCCAATGTAGCTATTCCCTTAATTGCATAATTTTATAGTCAAGGGGAAATCCATTTTAATTGAAAAATTTCTTGCGGAATACCCTGACAAAAACCGCCTTATGAGTGGCGATTGGTGGGTGTTTTGAGAATTGTTGAGGACACCAAAAATCGGTGGTGCAATCAGTTTCCGCTGCAGGCACCACCGATTTAGCGAGGCAAACAATAGGTTTGTTTATCCGAGCGTTTGATACCGCAAACAATTTGAGTATTACAACCACCTGAGCCGCGAATCGGCGCGGCAGGGGTTACAACAAGGGGTCTTGCTGCAGAGACCCCTTGTGAATAAAAATATGTTTTGAAAAGTGTTTAGCTGATAAAGTAATTTCCTATATTACACAAAAGTGCACCTTAATCCCCTCAAGATTGAGGGGCAGGGGAGTTGAAGTGTTT
>JAFYXN010000029.1 GCA_017546145.1 Clostridia bacterium | reverse complement strand
TACTTTTTTTAAATTTTTATTTTATCTTTTAGTAAAAAACGGCAATTTTAGAGAAATATAAAAAAATAATACAATAAAAGAAACGACAATCTTCATTGCCGAAAATTGTCGTTTCTTTTTGGTGCACCCGAAGAGACTTGAACTCCCACGTCATTGACACCAGATCCTAAGTCTGGCGCGTCTGCCAATTCCGCCACGGGTGCATAAATTAAAGCAGATTGGCTATCTGCATAGGGTATTATATCAACTTCAGAATAATTTGTCAAGCAAAAAAGTATAATTGCAGTCTTTTTCTACAAATATTTTTTCATGTGACCCAATGCATTTTTTTCGAGCCTTGAAACCTGCGCTTGTGAGATACCAATTTCGTTGGCAATTTCCATTTGAGTTCTTCCTAAGAAAAACCGCATTTCAAGAATATTTTTTTCACGGTCATTAAGATGTTTCATTGCCTCTTTAATGGAAATATCCTCAAGCCACAAATCGTCAATATTCTTATCATCCTTAACCTGATCCATTACAAAAATTGCATCACCGCCGTCATGATATACCGGCTCATAAAGTGAAACAGGGTCCATAATGGCATCCAGTGCTGCCGAGATTTCTTCATGAGTCATCTCAAGTTCTTTTGCAATTTCGTCTATGGATGGTTCTTTGGAATTTTTGTTGATAAGCCGTTCTTTTGCAGAAAGCGCCTTATACGCAGTGTCCCTGAGTGAACGGCTGACGCGGATTGAGGTATTATCTCTTAAATACCTGCGTATTTCCCCGATTATCATCGGCATGAATGTACTTTATCGAAAACGCCTGTTTATAAGGTTTTAGCTGTCTTTTTGCTAAATACAAGCTGTGAAATTATCACTCCGCAAAAAATAAGCAGACATCCCAAATACCCTTGCTTTGTCATTGTTTCTTTAAGCACAACTGCGCCGCCCAAAGCACCAAACATTGACTCTGTTGAAAGTATAATTGATGCATAAGTCGGGTCTGCGGTTTTCTGCCCTATAATCTGACATGTATATGCAACGCCTACTGACAAAACTCCGCAATACAAAATCGGTATTACTGCCTTTTGCAAAAGAGCAAAGGATATTTCTTCAAAAAGCAACCCTAAAACAAGACTTAATCCTCCACAGAATATAAACTGTGTAAATGCAAATCTAAGTGAATAAATTCTATCAACAAACCTGTCAATAATTAGAATATGTATTGCCCAAAATACTGCATTCAGGAACAGAATAACATCACCAAAGCTCAGTTTCCAGCTAACCGTCCAGTCCTCTGCAACAATACAAAGGAAAAACATTCCCAAAACAGCCAAAATCGCACCCAACCATACATTAAGATTTGTTTTTTTGCCAAGAAATACTCCAAAAACAGGAACAAGAACTGTATATAAGCCGGTCATAAAACTTGCCTTTCCTGCACTTCCGGTAATTTCAATTCCCTTTTGCTGAAGTGCGGATGCGGTAAACAAAGCAATTCCCGCCAAAATTCCGGCAAAAACAGTTGTTTTTATTTTTGATTTGTGCAAATCAATTTCAGCATCACGTTTTTCAAAAATACATATAACAGGGATAAGCGATATTCCACCCAAAAGGAATCTTATTCCATTGAACGAAAAGGCTTCTATATAATCTGCTCCCATTCTTTGTGCAACAAAGGCAAAGCCCCAAATCATTGCTGTCATCAAAAGCAACAGAAGTGATTTAAAATTCTTCATAAAAAACTCCTTTTTATATATAAAATTCTTCAAACAAACCGCCGGGGCAAACTGCCACGGCGATTAGAACTTTATATTATTTTTTCCATGTATACGGTGAAAACAATATTAGCATCGGAAATACTTCAAGTCTGCCAACAAGCATATTAAACGTAAATACAAGCTTGGACAGCATTGAATATTGCGAAAAGTTTTGCACCGGACCTACTGCATCTAAACCCGGTCCGATATTGTTAATGGTTGCAGCCACAGCCGTAAAGTTTGATGTAAAATTAAAGTTATCAAGACTTACGACCAACAACGACAATCCAAAAATTGCAAAATATGCAATCATGTATACATTTATTGAACGTATAGTTTCGTGTTCTACAATTCTTCCGTTCATTGTAATTTTATGTGTACTTTTGGGATGTGCGGTTATTTTAAGCTCCTTCACTATAGTTTTAAACGCTATCAAAATTCTTGAAACCTTCATGCCGCCGCCTGTACTGCCGGCACACGCACCGACAAACATCAGCACCACCAGAATTGTTTTGGAAAACTGCGGCCACAAATCAAAATCTGTGGTTGCAAATCCTGTTGTTGTAATTATTGACGCAACCTGAAACGCACTGTGTTTAAAAGCTTGAAAGGCATTGTCAAACATATCAGTAATATTCAAACATATTAAAACTGTTGAAACAACAACAATACCAAGATACCATCTGAGTTCTTCAGATCGGACTGCTGCAGAGAATTTACGTAATAACAAAAGATAATATACTGAAAAGTCCACCCCGAAAATCAGCATAAATACCGTTACAACATTTTGGATGTATGATGAATACCCTGCCAAACTATCATTTTTAATTCCAAAACCACCGGTACCGGCTGTTCCCATAGCGGTAGTAATTGCCTCAAAAAAACTCATACCGCCGGCAAGTAACAAAACTGTCTGCAACACTGTTAAAAAAGTGTAAATTGCGTAAAGAATTTTAGCAGTGGATTGAACCTTGGGAACAAGCTTACCCACCGAAGGGCCTGTACTTTCGGCTTTTAACAAGTACAGATTGTTACCGCCAGAAAGTCTGAGCAACGACACAAGAAACACAAGAACCCCCATACCGCCAATCCAATGAGTAAAGCTTCGCCAAAAAGCAATGCTTTTAGGTAACACTTCAACATCAGTAAGTATTGTAGCACCTGTTGTTGTAAAACCTGAAACCGTTTCAAAAAAAGCATCTATAAAATTTGGAATCGCTCCTGAAATTACAAAGGGAAAGGCTCCGAAAATACTCATAAAAATCCAGCTGAGCGAAACTGCAGCCAACCCCTCTTTTGCATAAAGTCTTCGATGCTTTGGTGCTATACATTTAAGCAACAAGCCTGCAGCCAGACATATCAACGAACATATAACAAAAGCCCATACTTCTGTTTCTGCAAAGCAAACTGCACATATTGCCGGCAAAATCATAAATGCCGCTTCAAGAATTAATGCCAAGCCAAGAACATTTATAACAAGTCTGTAGTTCATAAAAACTTCTTCCTCTACTGTAAAATATCGTTTATATCCTTAAAGCCTTTATTTGTTGTTACAACAATTACCGCATCTCCGGGTCTGATAGCATCATTACCACGCGGGATAATCACTCTGCCCTGACGGCTTATACACGCAATCAAAACATTGCTTTTAAGCGAAAGATCCACAAGTGGAATTCCTGAAACCGGTGAATTTTCATTGATGCTGAACTCAAGTGCTTCTGCTTTGTCATCAAGAATAAGGTGCATTGTTTCTATATTGCAATCAATAGTATTTTGTTTAGCGCGGACAAATCTTACGATGTACTCCGCAGTAATATCCTTGGGATATATAACTGTATCCAAATCCAGACTTGCTATTACATCATCATACGAAACTCTATTCACTTTGGCAATCACCTTGCCGTTCATCCTGCTTTTTGCAAAGAGCGAAAGCATAATGTTCTCTTCATCAATACCCGTCAGGGTAACAAACGATTCGGCATTTTCAAGCCCTTCTTCAAGCAAAACAGCATTTTCTGTTCCGTCAGCGTTTATTATAGTTGCTTTGGGAAGCATCTGACAAAGTTCCTCGCAGCGGTGTTCGTCTTTTTCAATAATTTTAACTTTTATTCCGCGGTGAATAAGCTTGTCTGCAAGATAGTACGAAGTAGCACCGCCGCCCACAATTATTGTATCCTTAACACGGTTAGTTTTTACTCCTATTTTTCTGAAAAATTCTGAACCATTGAGCGGTGCTGCAACAATGCTTACAAGGTCGCCTTTTTCGATAACAAAATTACCGTCCGGAATAAACACCTGATCGCCACGTTCAACCCCGCAAACAAGGATGTCTGTATTTAGCTTTGAATTTATTTTGGAAACCTGCATATTGTCAAGAACTGAATTGTCCGTAACCTTAAATTTTAAAATTTCAACTTTGCCCTTGGCAAATGTATCAATCTGAATTGCTGAAGGAAATCTTAGTGACCTTGCAATTTCATTCGCCGCTGTAAGCTCAGGGTTAATAACCATAGCAAGCCCCAAATCTTCCTTAAAAAGATGAAGTTCTCTGCTGTATTCCGGTTTTCTTACTCTGGCAATTGTCTGACAGTTACCGGCTTTTTTTGCAATAAGGCATGTAAGAAGATTAACCTCATCTGACCCTGTTACCGCAATAAGAATATCGGCAGTTTCAATACCTGCCTCCAAAAGCACCTCAAAGCTTGCACCGTTGCCGACAACACCCATTGCATCATATTGATTTATTATATCCTGAACCACATTATAGCGCAGGTCAACAACCGTTATATTCTGATTTTCTTCCTGACTAAGCTTTTCGGCAAGCTTTTGTCCAACCTTGCCACAACCTATAATAATAGTATTCATAGTCTCTCCTTTGGAATTTCACGATGAATAATTTAATGTAAATTATAATTAGTTTTACTATTAATGTCAAGTATTCTTAACTTATTTATACAAATAAAACCCGTTTCCTTTTATTCGCTGAGCTTCAGAAAATACTATAAAGGCATTCTCGTCCAGGGATAGAATCTTATTTTGTAATTCCTCCGCTTCGCTTTCCTTTAAGGCACAAAAAAGCATCTTCTTTTCAGAATTTGTATAAACGCCTTTAACATCAAGCAACGTAACACCTCTCGGTGATGTTGAAACCAAGACTTTTGATATTTCATCACCTTTATCCGTTATCACAAAAACAATTCGGGAAACATTTAATTTGCTGATTATATAGTCTATTGAATATGCTGAAATAAACAAGGTAAGAATTCCGTAAAGAATAAGTTCTATATTTTTAAATGCAATAAATGAAATAACAATTATTATTCCATCAACAAACAAAAGCATTTTTCCGATAGGCACAAAACTGTATTTGGTTTGAATAATTCTTCCTATAATATCCGTTCCGCCTGTTGACGCTCCTGCGGCAAAGCTTATCCCAATACCAAGACCATACAAAACGCCGCCGAAAATCGGTGCTAAAATAAGGTTTTCTGTATATACGGGAAAATAACAAAAAATCTCTGTAAACAATGACAGAAGTGCTGTTCCAAGCAATGTTTTAAATATAAACTGCCTTCCCAGCATTGACAAGCCCATCAACAAAAATAGTATATTAAGTATAAAAAAACTTATACCCGGCTTAATATTCCATGTATGAAACAAAATCGTGGATATTCCCGACACTCCTCCGCCAACAATTTTATTCGGAGTTAAAAATGAACCTATTGCAAAACCTGTTGTCATTGTCCCAAGCAGCGTAAATAAAAAAGCTTTATATTTGCTCATTTTAAATATCCCCTCATATATGTTTATTTAATATCATTTATAAGACTGTGTATCGGCTCATCCTGTTTGCAAAACTCATGTATTCCGTCAAAAACAACAAGGTTAACCCAATCTGTTCCCACACTTTTACACAAAGTCTTAAGCTTTTCAAAAGAGCGTATTCCGTATTTACACTTAAACAAATCATCTTTATCGCCAATTTCAATACACAGCCTTCTTGGATAAACAAGGCAGGCCACTTCTGCATCATCAAATTTTTCAGCCGCCTTAAACCATGTCCAATCAACAAATGTAGCAGCATATCTTTCATTAAAAAACGCACAGGATATTGCAGACTTTATACGCGTATCAATGGCTGCAGTATAAAGCGTGTAAAAACCACCATAGGAAAGACCAACCATTCCAAATTTGGAAACGTATTCCTGTTTCTCAAAATAATCTATAATTCTTGTTATTCCGAAAACCTCTATTGCTGTAATGGAGCTGCCGGTTGCTTTAAGCTGAGCATCAATCAGTTTACGGTCATACTCAACTTCATAGTCGTCGCTCCACAATAAAAGCTGCGGTGCAAAAACATGAACATCGTTTTGTCTTACACGCTGAAGCATATCATTATAATTTGCTGTATTACCATAGACACCTGATATTAATTCAGGTGTTCCATTTCCACCATGCTGAAGAATTACCAACGGCTTTTTTTCATTTGTCTCCGCTTTAAAAAACAACCCTGTCATTTTTAGTTCGTCAAGAATTTCAAACTTCATACGAAAAACTGTATATCCATCTTCGTCTGACAGCTTTTCTGCGCTTACTTCAGGTAATGTATTTGTCTGATAGTCAACAAGCGGCCAGCCAAGCATTTCCCTGAAATCCTGTCTGTACCGTTCCTGATTCTCAAAAACATCTTTAAAATATTCATCTCTGACGTTTTTTGCCGCATTCTGACGCTGCTCTATAATTTTATTTAATCCGTGAACATATTCCTTTTTACTCTCTGAAGTAAATTGTTTTTCCTCTCTGTAGTCCATCTTTAATCCTCCAAATATTTGTATGTAAGATTATTTTAAAAAAAGATACAGAATGTGCTGTATCTTTTTAATATTTATAATACTTTATCCAAAAAATCAATAGTTCTTGGATGCTTTGGTGAAGAAAAAATCTGTTCGGGAGTTCCTTCTTCTAAAATAACACCCTCGTCCATAAACAAAACTCTGTCTGCAACCTCACGTGCAAAGCCCATTTCATGTGTTACAACTACCATTGTCATTCCGTCTTTTGCAAGCTGCTTCATAACAGCTAAAACCTCGCCTACCATTTCAGGGTCAAGGGCTGATGTAGGTTCATCAAAGAGCATAATATCAGGTGACATAGCCAAGGCTCTTGCAATGGCAACTCTTTGTTTCTGACCGCCCGAAAGCTGTGACGGAAAGCTGTCTGCCTTGTCCGAAAGACCAACTGTTTCAAGAAGTCTTAATGCAGTTTCTTTTGCTTCTTCCTTGGTTGCTTTTTTTAAGTCAACCGGAGCAAGCATCAGATTCCTTAAAACATTCATATTGGCAAACAGATTAAAATGCTGAAAAACCATACCTATATTTTCACGCACTTTATTGAGGTTAATCTTTTTATCACTGATGCGGTATCCGTCAACAACAATTTCTCCTGATGTGGCTGTTTCAAGTCTGTTTATGCAACGCAGGAATGTGGATTTACCTGAACCGGAAGGACCGATTACACACACAACCTCACCTTCATAAATATCGGTTGAAATGCCCTGCAAAACCTTGTTGTGACCAAAGCTCTTAGTTAAATTTTCTATATGAATTTTTATATTATTTTTGTTTGCGGTCACGACTGAGTCTCCTTTCCAAAGCATTTGCTACCTGCTGTAGTGCAAGAATAACAATCAGATACATTACTGCAACAATCGCCCATGTTTCAAAAGACTTAAAGGTTATGGCGATAACATTTTGTGCCTTGTTAACAAGTTCAGGAAAACCGATAACCGACAGAATTGATGTATCCTTTAATGTTATAATAAACTGGTTTACTATGCTTGGTATCATATTTTTGATTGCCTGAGGCAAAACAACTCTGAACATTGACCTCCAGTATGAAAGTCCAAGACTTCGTGCCGCCTCCATCTGTCCGGGGTCGATAGACTGAATGCCTGCACGGATAATCTCTGACATATATGCACCGCAATTCAGTGCAAGACAGATTGTACCCGCCTGAAGTGCCGTCAGTGTATATTTTACGCCCAAAATTGTTCTCAGGCCATACGGAACACCGTAGAATACAAAAAACGCCAGAACAATCATGGGCACGCCACGGATAAGGTTTACATAGATAACAGAAATAGTCCTTGAAACCTTATTGTCAACAACACTTGCAAGCCCAAAAACAACACCAAGCAGGCAGCCAAAAAATAATCCGCACAAAGCAAGCAAAAGCGTCTGACCCATTGCGCTTAACATAAGCGGGCCGTATGTACTTAAAATCTGATTCATGGAAGCCAAGTCCTCCTCGCAAAGTTAAAGGGCACCGGATTAACCAACGCCCTTTTTAGTCAATAGTAATTCCGATTAACCAAGATATTTTTTGATTATCTCGTCGTATTTTCCGTTTTCACGAATATTCTTAAGACCTGCATTGAAGAGGTCAATAAGTTCTTTCTTATCAGGATCAAAAATTGCAAAGCCGTACTGTGCAGGCTCATTTTCTGTACCCTCAACAAACTTCATATCAAGCTCACCTGTTTTTATATTGTACTTAAGAATTGGTGTATCGTCAACACAAGCATCAACCTGACCGCCCATAACTGCCTGATACATATCAGGTGAAGTTGAGAATGTAACAACCTCAAAGCCGTATTCCTCTTTGATACTTTCAGCATACTGATTGCTCATTGTACCGTTTTTAACAGCAACCTTTTTGCCCTTAAGGTCAGCAAAGCCAGTAATGTCCGAATCCTTAGCAACTGCCATGCCCTGAGTTGCATCATAATAACCGTCAGAGAAAGTCCAGCCGTTGTTCTTTCTTTCCTCTGTAATTGAAGCACCGGCAATCATACCATCTGCCTGTCCTGCCTGACAAGCTGCAATAGCTGCATCCCAACCAATGTACTGAAGGTCATAAGTAAATCCCTGATCTTCAGCAACAGCTGCTAAAATATCCATGTCAATACCTACGATGTTACCTTCTGCATCCTGAAATTCAAAAGGACTGAAACCCTTGTCAGTTGCAATAACAAAGTTTTTACCGTCATTTGCGTTGTTGCCGCAAGCTGCAAAGCATATACAAAATACTGCAACAAGCATTAAACATAAAATTCTTTTCATTTTAATTCCTCTCCCATCAATAATATAGTTCATTCTACCTTAAAAAACATAAAATGTCAAGATAAATTAGTGTTCAAATCCATTTTTAAATTAAATCTGCTTTATTGACCAATACATACACTATAAAAAATTTCCTTAATTCTTTTAAAAACCTCTTTACATTTTACAAAATCTATATTATATTGTATTTTGTGGCAGGTTGCGTTATTTTTAACATTTATATAACAAATTTATCCAAATAAACAAGAGAAAAAGGAGACAAATTATTATGGATATTTTTTCGATTTTATCGCTTATAGGCGGTCTTGCACTTTTCCTTTTTGGAATGGACCTTATGGGTGACGGACTTAAAAAGCTTGCCGGCGGAAAGCTTGAATCCATCCTTGCAAAGCTTACCTCTACAAGGTTTCTGGGCTTTTTGTTGGGTTTCATAGTCACTGCGGTTATTCAGTCCTCTTCCGCTACCACAGTTATGCTTGTTGGTTTTGTTAACTCCGGCATAATGAAGCTTGGTCAGACCATCAGCATTATCATGGGAGCAAACATTGGCACTACCGTTACCTCTTGGTTACTTAGTCTTACAGGAATTGACGGTTCAACTGTTTTTCTTAAGCTTCTCAAGCCTGAGTCGTTTACCCCTATTTTAGCTGTAATTGGTGTTATAATGACTATGATGGCAAAAACAGACCGTAAAAAAGATATAGGTACCATTTTTATAGGCTTTGCAGTACTTATGTTTGGAATGGAAACAATGAGCGATTCCGTAGAAGGGCTTAAAGATAACGAATCCTTTACAAATATTCTTACAATGTTTTCAAACCCCATAATGGGCATTCTTGTAGGAACAATATTTACCGCGATAATTCAGTCCTCTTCTGCTTCAATCGGTATTTTGCAGGCATTGTCACTTTCATGTGTTATCCCCTACTCCACTGCTATACCGGTGCTTTTGGGTATGAACATCGGAACAACAATAACACCTATAATTTCTTCAATAAGCGGAAATACCGAATCGCGCAGAGTGGCGTTTTCATGCCTTTATATTAAAATGATTGGTGTTGTAGTTGTAACTGCTGTATTCTATCTTCTTCACTACACAATAGGCTTTGACGAGTTTATGAACTCACAGGCAACAGTCTTTACCATTGCTGTAATACACACACTGTTTAATATAATTTCAACTGTTATTCTTTTACCTTTCTGTTCTTCCATTGAAAAGCTTGCCATAAGCACAATTAAGGGCAACAAAGGTTCAGAAGAAACAGATATATTTGACACCCTGGATGACAGATTTCTTACTATTCCTGCATTTGCAGTTGAGAAATGCCGCGACTTGGTTTGTAACATGGCAAAAATTTCTTATGACTCCTTTGTAATGGCAACCAAACTTTTTGAAAGCTATGATTCTGAAGAATTTAATAAGATAAATGAAATGGAATCCATTGTTGACAAATACGAGGACAAGACTAGCACATACCTTGTAAAAATAGCTGCAAATCAAATTTCTGCAAAAGACAGCAAAGCTATAACAGAGTTGCTGCATTGCATTGGTGACATTGAAAGAATTTCTGACCATGCAGTAAACATTGCCAAGGTTGCCAAAGAGATGCATGACAAGGAAGTTTGCTTCTCTGAATATGCACAAAAGGACATAAAAGTAATTACAAATGCAGTTCAGGAGGTTCTGAGCATGTCAGTTGATGCATTGCTTACAGAAGACTTGTCAATTGCAAAAAAAGTTGAACCGCTTGAACAGGTTGTAGACCGTCTGAAGCGCAAAATCAAAAACAATCATATCTCCAGACTCAGACAAGGAGATTGCACAATGGAGCTTGGCTTTATTCTTTCAGACCTTCTGACGAACTACGAAAGAGTTGCAGACCATTGTTCAAACATTGCAGTTTGCCTTATTGAGATTGCTCATGACTCCTTTGAAACTCATGAATATCTCAGCAATATTAAAAACCATTCAGATGCTTTCTTTGACGAACAGTACGAAATTTACAAGAAAAAATATTCAATCTAAATATAGCATAGTATCTTTTTCCCCGCAAAAATTACATTTTGCGGGGTTTTTTATATATAAAATAAATTTTCACATCTAATGTATTGATTTTTTGACAAAATAATGGTAAAATGCATATGTTAGAATTATATGCCTGAAATTTAGCTTGGGAGGTTTAGAGTTTAGAATTTCTGACAAACTAAAAATACTAAAGCGCCAGGACCGCATATATGGGCAAAAAGCGGTTGACGAGGTTGGGGAGTATCGAAAGATTCGGCGGATGCCCCACGGTGGATTTGACACCACTGCTTACGAAGTAAAAAAAACACAGAGCAATCCGTGAACAAAGTTTCTTCGCATGTCAAACAAACTTATAAATATCAGATATCACAAGCGGGCCTGAAACAAGGCTGCTTAATGTATATCTGCGGCTTGTTTTTCAGGTCCTTTTGCGATACATACTTAAACACAGAAAGGATTTGATCAACATGTGCGGAATAGTTGGATACGTCGGCGAAAAAAGCGCCGCTAAAATACTACTGAACGGTCTTGAAAAACTGGAATACAGAGGTTATGACTCTGCAGGAATTACGGTTCATAATGGTAAAAATCTTTGTATATGCAAAAAATCAGGAAGGCTTAAAAATCTTGAAGATGCCCTTTTAGAGACCCCATTGGATGGTAAAACGGGGATAGGACACACAAGATGGGCAACCCATGGTGCTCCAAACGCAAAAAACTCTCATCCTCACACTTCGATGAACGGAAAAATTGCCGTTGTTCATAATGGGATTATCGAAAACTATGATGAGTTGCGTATGGACTTAATCCAAAAGGGTTATATTTTCTCTTCCGAAACAGACACAGAGGTTATACCGCATCTTATTAACCACCATTATCGTCTTAATGGGGGCAATTTTCTTTGTGCTGTTAAAGCAACAGTAACCGCCTTGGTCGGAAGCTTTGCATTGGCAATTATTTGCGAAGACCATCCTGAGACTCTTATTGCTGTGCGTAAAGACAGTCCTCTTATCATCGGGCTGGGATGCAACGAAAACTTTGTTGCATCGGATATTCCTGCGATTTTATCCGAAACAAAGGAAGTTCTTTTACTTGATGATAAAGAGATTGCGGTAATTACAAAAACAAACGTAAGTATTTCAGACTTTGAGGGAAATCCCATAAACCGCGACGTGCACCACGTCACCTTCACCGAAAATGCAGCTCAAAAGGACGGATACGAGCATTTTATGCTGAAGGAAATTCACGAACAGCCCCGGGCGATTGCAGGCACACTGCGTGGTCGTCTTAATTTGTGTGAGCCTGTTAAGTTTGACGGTTTAGACGGAGAAACTCTTAAAAACATTAATAAGATCCAAATTATAGCCTGCGGAACAGCATATCATGCAGGACTTGTAGGCAAAGTCGCAATTGAGCGTCTTGCAAAAATTCCTGTAACGATTGACCTTGCATCGGAATACCGCTACAACCAACCGCTTACGGATAATAAAACACTGGTAATTGCCATCAGCCAATCAGGAGAGACTGCAGACACTTTAGCAGGAATGCGCCTTGCCCGCTCTCTTGGTGCAAAAACCATTGCAATAACTAATGTTGTTGGAAGCACTGTGTCACGTGAAGCCGACGGAGTCTTCTATACCTATGCAGGACCTGAAATTTCAGTAGCATCCACAAAAGCGTACACGACTCAGCTTGTGGCTCTTTATCTTTTTGCCCTTTTTATGGCAGAAACGCTGGGGAACACTCCTCAAGAAGAGCTTGATATTATAAAATCAGAACTTGCAAATGCCCCTGAAATTTTCAGCAGAGCGCTTGTCTCTGAAGAGAAAATTGAGGATTTAAGCAAAAAAATATGCAACGAGAGAGATATGTATTATTTAGGAAGAGGTCTTGACTACGCAGTTGCAATGGAAGGTTCGCTTAAGCTTAAAGAAATTTCGTATATTCATTCAGAAACTTACGCAGGCGGCGAACTAAAACATGGTCCTATCGCTCTTATCGAAGAAAATACCGTTGTCATTGCAATAAGCTGTGACGACAGCTTATGCGGAAAAATGGAGAGCAATATAAAAGAAGTTGTAACACGCGGTGCGTTTGTTGTTTTACTTGCAAATGACACAACAAAGCTTTCACATAGCTCTTACAATGAGCTTATTAGTGTTCCTGAAACACTTCCTCTTCTTACTCCGCTTGCTTCGATTGCTGCACTGCAGCTTCTTTCATACTACGTTGCAAAAAACTTAGGCTATGACATTGATAAGCCAAGAAATCTTGCAAAATCAGTAACAGTTGAATAATAAAAGTCTGAGGCATATATAATTAATTGTAAATCAGAAAGGATATTATGAATTATGGGTAGATTATTTGAAACAGACGGTGTTCGCGGTATCGCAAATGAAGAGCTTACCTGTGAGTTGGCATTTAAAATAGGCAAATGTGCCGCTTATGTTCTTACCGGCGAAATGAAACACAAACCAAAAATACTTATCGGCAAGGACACAAGAATTTCAGGAGATATGCTTGAAGCCGCAATTACCGCAGGGCTTTGCTCTGTTGGCGCGCAGGTTGTATCATTAGGGGTTATTCCTACTCCTGCTGTAGCGGTTCTTACACGCAAATATGAAGCTGATGCAGGAATCGTTATTTCTGCTTCCCACAACTCGGCCGAGTATAACGGCATAAAGATTTTTAACGCTAACGGATATAAACTCAGTGATGAAATTGAGGAAAAAATCGAGAGCCTTATTCTTGACGATGACAGTGAAATCAAGATGCCTACAGGCGACGATGTAGGCTCTGTTACACACTGCGAAAGTGCTATTTCCGATTATATCAAATTTGCAGAAAGTACTATTGATTGTGATCTTAATGGATTAAAAATTGCAATTGACTGTGCCAACGGTGCATCCTGCGAGACAGCTGTAAACGTTATTGTTGATCTTGGGGCAGAACCCTATGCCGTATCAAACCATCCCAACGGAATTAACATCAATCTCAACTGCGGTTCTACACACACCGAAAAATTCAGCGAATATGTGAAGAAAATAGACGTTGACGCAGGCATTGCTTTTGACGGAGATGCTGACCGTGTACTTGTAATAGACGAAAACGGTGAACTGATTGACGGCGATAAAATCATGCTTATTTGTGCAGAATATTTAAAAGAAAACGGTCTGCTTAACAAAGATACGCTTGTTACAACTGTTATGACAAATTTAGGGCTTGTGCTTGCAGCAAAAGAAAAGGGCATTAACATTGTACAAACCAAGGTTGGCGACAGATATGTTCTTGAGGAAATGCTTCGCGGCGGCTACTCCTTAGGCGGAGAACAATCCGGACACATCATCTTCCTTGACCACAACACCACAGGAGATGGTCTTGTTTCTGCACTTCAGTTACTTGCCATTGTTAAAAAGACCGGTAAAAAACTTTCAGAGCTTGCAAAAGTTTTCCAAACTCTTCCGCAGGTTATGATTAACGCAAGAGTAAACAACGCAAAAAAGACTGCCTACCTTAACGATGAGATTATTATGACTGAAATCCGCAATTTAGAAAGCGAATTCAAAGAAAACGGCAGAGTTCTTATCAGGCCATCGGGAACCGAGCCGTTTGTACGCGTAATGATTGAAGGACCTTCTCAGCCTGTAATTGAACAAAAGGCAAACTATCTTGCAAAGCTTATTGAGGCAAGACTTGGCTAGATTTTATAATTGCATTGAAAGGATTTCTTAAATGATTAATTTAGATAAGTATAAAGATAACGGTGTAATCTTTGTAGACGAAAGAACGGTCTATATTGAAGATTCTGTAATAATTGGAAAAGGTACTGTTATAGAACCAAACGTTTACCTTAAAGGAAACACCGTTATAGGAGAAAATGTAACAATTGGTTTTTGCAGCGAAATTTCTGATGCCACAATAGGCAACAATGTTACAATACGCCATTCAGTAATAACCAAAAGTTCCATAGGCGAAGGAACAAATATCGGTCCCTTTGCCTATATCCGTCCGGATTGCAATGTGGGCAAAAATGTAAAAATCGGTGATTTTGTAGAAATTAAAAACTCAAATATTGATGACGGAACAAAGCTTGCACATCTCACTTATGTTGGAGATGCGGATGTAGGAAAAAATATTAACTTTGGCTGCGGAACAGTTGTTGTAAATTATGACGGAAAGAAAAAGCACAGAACTGTGATTGAAGACAATGCCTTTATAGGTTGTAACACCAACCTTGTATCTCCTGTGAAGGTTGGCAAAAACGCCTATACCGCAGCAGGTTCAACCATTACAAACGACGTGCCCGAGAACTCCCTTGCAATTGCCCGCGAAAGACAGGTAAATAAAGAAGATTGGGTTCTAAAAAGAGACTAATCTACAGTTAAATCGGGGATAAACTTAAATATTTATCCCCGACAAATTCTTTTAAAATATTTTATAAAAACCCTTGACAACGCCCCATTTTTGGTGTATACTATCATAGTGATTTCGGGGTGTGGCTCAGTTTGGTAGAGTACTTGAATGGGGTTCAAGTGGCCGCTGGTTCGAATCCAGTCACTCCGACCAAGGTATTTGACTTTTGTCAAGTACCTTTTTTTCTTTGCCAAAAATTATACTTTTCAGCGGCCTTGGTGTGAAAACACCTTGTGTTTTCCTACATTCCAAAATGCTCCTGCATTTTGCCAACCTGCGCTACCGATATGCCACCGGCATATCGTCTTAACGCTCCGGCGCTGGTTCGAATCCAGTCACTCCGACCAACTAAAACGCTTGATGCATAAGGCATTGAGCGTTTTTTCGTTTTTAGTCCAGAATCTCATTTTGCCGATTTTCTAACATTTTTCTAACATCATAATTTTTTATCCAAACAAACCATTTAAAGTATTGCCAAGCACCTTCTTATGCTCCATATTAATGTGGGCATATATATTCATTGTTGTTCCAATATCCGAATGACACAGCCATTCGGATATTTCTTTCATTTGCCATCCCTTCAACATAAGCATCGAGGCAGTTGTATGTCTTAAATCATGCCACCGTATCATTTCAAGATTGTTGGCTTTTAGCAGCTTATGAAGTGCTTTTGACGGATAACTTGGGTAATACGGAGTTCCATCCTCTTTGGTGAAAATATAATCATTTTCTGTATAGCAATTCCCGAAAAACTTTCTGTTTTTCTCCTGATCACTTTTTAGTTTAATAAGAATAATCCTTACATCGTCAAGCAGCGGATAAATTCGCCTGCTTGTTTTATTTTTCGTCTTATTCTTTGCCACAACCTTGCCTTGCAGAACAACAGTATGATTATATATGCCTAGACAAGTACCTTTCTATGCCCCAAAGTAATATGGACATATATGCTCAATTAGTGACATGTGTACGTTATTTAATGTATCCGCGGATATTACTGTTATAAATATCGTACAGAAACACCTGCATAATATTTAGCTACTGCATAAAAGATAAGAGAATGTCAAGAACAAAACTGACTTCGCTTGAAAAGCGAAGTCAGTTTTGTTGCTAAAAAATTTAATATTACAATATCATAGGAGTTCTTTTGTGTCCATCTACACAAATCAATGCAGCTTAAAGCTACTCTGTTTTGCTATAGCCTTTTTAACTTACATTTTTTATCTGAAGTCTTAATTTATCGGCAATCATTGCAATAAACTCAGAATTTGTCGGCTTTCCCTTTGAGGTTGCAATGGTATATCCAAAGATGGAGCTAAGAACGTCAGGGTCACCTCTGTCCCATGCTACTTCTATCGCATGACGTATTGCACGTTCAACACGACTTGATGTAGTACGGAACTCCTGAGCAACTGTAGGATATAATGTCTTTGTGATTGAGTTTATGACATCAAGGTTTTCAATAACAAGCATTATTGCATATCTTAAATACTGATAACCCTTAATGTGTGCAGGAATTCCAATCTCATGAATGATTTCAGTAACCATAGTTTCCACATCAATGTTTTCACAAAGCTCATATTTTCTGCCGAAACTATTGTTAAACTTTTCTTCAACCTTATCACAAAGACGCTTTATGGTGTTTCTGATATTTTCAGCACCAATTGGCTTTACCATATAATAACTTGCACCAAGGTCTATACAATCCTGAGCCGTCTTATCATGCTTAAAGGTTGAAATAACAATCACCTTTGGCATTGAAAAATTTTCAAATTCCTTTCTTTTGTTTTTTAATCTTTCCAGCACACCGATACCATCAATATTGGGCAGCACAATATCCATTATCACCACATCAGGCTTTAATATATCTACCCTTTCAATCAACTGATATCCGTTGCTGACAATTTCGCAAACATTAATTTTGAAATCAGCAGATATACTTTGACTCAGCCTTTCTGCATAATTTGTGTCTGCGTCTGCAATTAAGACATTAATCTGTTTTTCCATTTCCTTAGCTCCTTTAATTTACAAATTTTTCCAAGTACACTAAGATTATAACTTCTACTTTCAAATTTGTCAAGTATTTTTTACCAAAAATTTCCAATAAATTTATAGTATTTAGTGTTCGTTGTCATTGTGAGTCACAATATGTAGTATAGTACAATAAACTGTCATAAAAAGCTTTTAACATACAAAGAGCCTCATTTCTGAGGCTCTTTTATACTTATCCGCGATTTACCATATATTTATTGGCTTTGAGTTCAAGTTCATCATCAAGGAGCGGCAATTCAACATAATCGCTGTATTTAGTTTTTAAGGCTTGTAACAAAATTCTATCACAAAGCTGAGGATTTTTGGGAAACAGAGGTCCATGAAGATACGTTGCAGTTAAATTTTTATATATAATACCCTCATATCCTCCTTTGCCGTCGTTACCACCGCCTTTTATTACTTTTCCAAACGGAGTATAGCTTTCAATATTTGTTTTTCCAACATGGTTTTCAAATCCAACAATTGGATGACTTATATTGTCGCATTCGAGAATTACGTTTCCTGTAACTCTGTTTCCGTCAAGAAAGTCAGTTTTAATATTAAGAATCCCAATTCCTTCAATCGTTTTTTCAGACGTCTGATAATATTCTCCCAGCATAGGATAACCGCCGCATAATGCAATAAAAGTACCGCCCGCTTCAATAAAATCAGAAAGCTCCTCTTTTTTTGATTTAAGGCTCTCACAGACGATTTCCATTTCTCTATCAGAGCCGCCACCCAAGAAAATAATATCCGCAGCAGAAAAATCAAAATTCTCATTTTCTGCAGTATACAAAATAACCTCTGTATCAATATTGCGCCAGTTCAGGCGCTTGCGCAGACATTCAATATTGCCCTTATCACCATAAAGGTTTAGTAGATCAGGATAAAGATGAACTATTGTAATTTTATAATTATTCACGCATCGTCCCTCCCTTGTTCTTTTTGCAAATCAAGCAATATATTTTCTGTTGAAAACAACATGGTATAGTTAACCAATACATAGCAAACTTCGGCATCGGTTTTGCGGCAGGCAAGAATTGCATCCTTAATATTGTCGGTTATTTTATCAACCTTGACATCTGTATATTTAAATCTGAGCGCCAAATCATAACGTCTCATGCCGGATGTTGAAAGAGTATTTAGGTTGGATTTTTCAAGCTCCTCAAAATTAACATCCCAAAGCCATGAAACATCCATTCCGTCACTGGGTTTATCGTTTACAGCAATAATTACATCCTTGCGTCTTGAATCCTGAATAACAGTTGAAATTGCCTGATTAAATCCTGCAGGATTTTTTGCAAGATTTAATATAAACGGTTTACCAAGATTAATTTCTTCCATTCTGCCTATCTGGGGTTTGTAGTCCTCAAGAAGTGCGTTAAAGGATTTAATTTTTATATCAATACAATTTATTGCAGAATATACAGCCAAAACATTGTAAATATTATAAAAACCCCTGTAATTAAGCTGAAACTGTTTTCCATCAACCGAAAATTTAAGACCATCAGCAATGTCAACATTTTTTGCTTCAAAGTCTATCGACGGGCGCTTTACTCCGCAACCCGGACATAACCAATCGCCCAGCTGACTGTAATGATAATAATTATAGGTTTGCTCTGTTCCGCACGACATACAAAAGCGACCTTCCTTTGTATCGTCCGTTTGAGGAAGAACTTTTTCGCCTATTCCATAATAAAACGTTTTTCCTTTGTAATTTCTGCCAAAGCCAGAGCTTACAGGGTCATCTCCGTTTAGAACAAGACATGGATAATCTGCATTTTCAAAAGCCTTTTTCATTATATCCATGGTTGTTTCAATCTCTCCATATCGGTCAAGCTGATCACGGAAAAGATTGGTAACAACCACAACATCAGGATTTATATGGTTAAACACCTTTATTGTATATGCCTCGTCCACCTCAAGACATGCATAGTCTGCCTTAAGTCTTCCAAGCCAGCTACATTCCATTGCAAAAGCTGTCGCAACGCCTGTAAGCATATTTGCCCCCACCTTGTTGCATACCACCTTATAGCCGCTTTTAGTAAGAGCTGCATATAAAAGGTTATTTGTTGTTGTTTTTCCGTTTGTTCCGCATGTTACAATTACATCATATTTTATATCTTTTTTTAATTGCTTTATCAAATCGGGACAGATTTTAAGCGCAATTGCCCCCGGTCCCGATGAGGCTTTTTTACCCAAAATAATGCCGGCAATTGCAGAAAGCTTTGCTGCCCATATCGCAAAAATTCTTCTCATATCACGTTTCTCCTTTGTGTCTTTATATATAGAGTATACTCCTTTTTAAAGAAAAAAACAATAGGAATTTTATTAATCCCTATTGCTTTCTATGTATTTATAGTTCACTAACAGCTGAACCAAACCCACCCAAGGTCATCGGGGCATTAAAATTATATACATTAATAAATTTTATATTTTTTACAGAACATACTATACTATTGTTTGTTCCTGTTTCTGAAATTACCATAAAATCCTTACCGACGCTTTGCAAAACCCCTGTCTTTTCAATGTGAGTATTTTCGCCAAACAGAAACTCAACCCTTATCAGTTTGCCGATTTGACCGAAGAGATAATTGCTTACAGCCATCATGGAACAACCGGTGTTTACGTCTGTATTTATATCACCCATAGGCATATTTTGACTTACAATATTGTCATTTGTATAATCAGAATTGCGCATACTTGTTTCGGGAATATATTGTTTTAACGGACGATTTCTGTCTTCCGGCACTTGAGGCACATCTCTTATTTCATTGGAAATAATCTTTGTGTTTTCATTTATTCTGTTTTGATTTTCCTTATTAGCAGTTACTGTTGCTTCCTCTGTTGATACACTTCGAACCTTTTCTCCGTGCTTTCCTACCGCCGATGCCTTAACGCCTGCAGGAACAACCACCACAGACTGTTCATTTGGCCACGGCGGGTTTGGATTGCGCTTTCCTACACCATATTTTCTCAACAAAACCATTCCCTTCTAAATATGATATACTACAAAATATAATATGCAATTAAAAATTTTTTGTTATAAAAATGCATAAAAAAAACGATTTGTTTAATACTAAACACGAGATAAATTCAATACGAATTTTTCAAAATTTAAAAGGAGTGAATTTAAAATGACAAATCAGCTTAGGGCAATCGCATAATCATATGTTCTTTCATCACCCATAACACCAACACTTTGCATATTTGTTAAAGCAGCAAAATATTGACCAAGTTCTTTATC
>JAFYXN010000028.1 GCA_017546145.1 Clostridia bacterium | reverse complement strand
GGGTTGTTGCAGTTGAGCCTGAATCTTCGGCGGTTTTGTCAACAGGTGTCCCCGGAGCACACAAAATTCAGGGTATCGGTGCAGGATTTGTTCCCGATGTTCTTGATACAAAGATTTATTATGAAATTATAACGGTATCCAACGAAGATGCTTTTGAAACCGGCAGATTGATAGGTAAAAATGAAGGTGTGCTTGTGGGTATATCATCAGGTGCCGCGGTGTACGCTGCTCTGCAGCTTGCGAAGCGAAGTGAGAATGAGGGCAAAACAATAGTTGTTTTACTTCCTGATACGGGTGACAGATATCTTTCAACACCACTTTTTTCAGAATAACAGTTGATTAACCTACCGATATGGTGTATAATTGATTATATATCATTTTAGTAACAGGGAGGAGAAAATCCATGCTGATATCAACAAGAGGCAGATATGCCATCAGAGTTTTGCTTGACCTTGCAGAGCACCAAAACGATGGCTACATTGCAATGAAAGCTGTTGCCGAGCGTCAGAGATTATCGCTGAAATATATTCAGGCAATTATGCCTGTCTTATCCAAAAACAAGCTTATAGAAGGTGTGCACGGCAAAGGCGGTGGTTATCGGTTATCAAAATCGCTCTCGGAGTACAGGATTGGAGATATCTTAAGGCTGACAGAAGGCAATCTTGCACCTGTTACCTGTCTTGAATGTGATGCAAAGCCGTGCAACAGAAAAGACACCTGTCCCACACTTCCTATGTGGACAGAGTTTCACAAAATGGTAAATGGCTATTTTGATGGCATAACTCTTGAGGATCTGATAAAAAATAACTCTCATTTTCAGATAAGTAGTGACATTTTTATATAATGTGGTATAATTATATTGAAAAGCGGAATCGGGAAATCTTTTTTTTGAAATCCCGGTTCCGCTTATTTTTAACCGTCAAATACAAGCTTGCGCTTCAATTACAAAAGCCGCATTTCGCTTTACAAATGCGACTTCCCGGATCACAATTAAGCAAACATCAAGCATTGATTTAATGACAAAGATATATTCTTTAACGAAAAACATTAAAAAACACTTGACAAACATTAAATTTTCTGATATACTCTCATTATCAAAGCCTTTGGAGGTATATGAGATGAAAGCTATAAACACGCTTGGAAAAATTATTGCAAAAATTTTAGAGGTATTCCACTGGGTCGGAGCAGCACTTATGGCGGCCGCAACAATTTGCTCGGTTACGGCTCCAAACAAAGTAAATTATTTTGTTGGCTTTGATGCAAAGGAGTGCTGTGGTGCAAATCTTGAAGTATATGGTTTTGAAGTAAATGCTCCGGTTATAAACGGAAATGTCGATATGACATCTTTCATGATATTTGGCATCGGAGCGTTTATTATCCTTGCAGTGGTGGCAATGGTATTTCGCAATTTATATCTTATTTTCAAAAAGTCGGAAAATGCTACTCCATTTCAAAAGGATAACATTCGCATGATGCGTGAAATCGGTTATTTTTCTATTGCAGTTCCTGTAATCGGACTTATTATGAGTATCTTTGTCCGTTTGGTAACAGGCGTTGAAACAGCAGAAGTCAGCATTGATACAACCGGTATCCTCATGGGAATTATTGTTCTGTGTCTTACTCAGTTTTTTATTCGCGGAGCAGAGCTTGAAAAAGATGTAGATGGATTGCTGTGAGGAGGATGTTATGGGTAAAATAGTTCTTCGCTTGGATAGAATGATGGTGGAGCGTAAAATCTCCTTAAATGAACTTGCCGAGAGAGTGGGCATTTCCAATGTTAATCTTTCTAAAATTAAAAACAACAAAGTAACAGCTATTCGTTTTTCTACACTCGCAGCAATCTGCGAAGTCCTCGAATGTAATGCGGGAGATATTTTGGAATATCAGAATGAATAACAAATTCCGCTTTGTTTAACTAAATACATATATGATAAGGTGCATACTATAAATGTAATCAATAATTCTGTATGCACCTTTTTGTTTGCTTTTTACCCATCAATGCTTATCCGAAAATGGGAGAATAATAAAAAAGTCAATAAAATTTTCTTTTACCTATTGACAAAGTAGGCAAACAGTGATATAATAGCAGTATTCTAATAAATTAACAAACCGTTGAGGCAGAAAAAAGGCAAGATAAGGCTTTTCCGAGCGAGTGGATTATGGTGTGAGTTCCACAAAAGCACCTTGCGTAATATGGGCTGCTAAGGGCTGTGAGGAAATTCGCAGACGTAAGACTCGCGTAAGAAGTCGGGAGTATGTTGGTACTTCGCTAAGCGCACAGGTCAAACTGTGAATCAAGGTGGCACCGCGGATATTTGTATTTATTCGTCCTTGACAGAATT